>NZ_JBEXHW010000013.1:125135-183623 GCF_040608235.1 Streptomyces sp. NPDC005202
CCCGTAGCGCGCCACTGCGGCGGCCAGTCCCGCCGACGCCCGTAGCGCGCCACTGCGGCGGCCAGTCCCGCCGACGCCCGTAGCGCGCCACTGCGGGCGACCGGTCCCACCGACGCCCGTAGCGCGCCATGCGCCACTGTCCAGCCGACGTCCGTAGCGCGCCACTGCGGCGGCCCGTCCCGCCGACATCGCGTCCGGCGCGGCGTCCCTACGAGGGGACCGTCCTGCCGCCGTCCAGCCGTCCGACGTGGGCGACGTTTTCCCGGTCCTCGGCGTCCTCGCTGGGCGCGGCGGCGAACCAGGCGTCGAGGATCTCCTTCATCAGCGGCTCGGACGTCAGCCGCAGGCTCAGGGCCAGCACGTTGGCGTCGTTCCAGCGGCGCGCGCCGTCCGCCGTGTACGCGTCGGTGCACAGGGCCGCCCGGACGCCCGGGACCTTGTTCGCGGCGATGGACGCGCCCGTGCCGGTCCAGCAGCACACGACCGCCTGGTCGGACGTCCCGTCGGCGACGTCGCGGGCCGCGGCCTCGGAGCACGCCGCCCACTGCGGGTCGTCCCCGGGCCGCAGCGCGCCGTGGGTCACCACCTCGTGCCCGCGCTCGCGCAGCTGAGCGACCAGGGAGCGGGCCACGGGTTCGTCCATGTCCGAGGAAACGGAGATCCGCATGTCTCGCAGACTACTCAGCGCGGCCATCCGCTTCCAGGGCGGCCCGGACCCGGCACGGCCGCCCTGGCACGGCCCTAGAACCAGGTCATGCCGATGAGCAGCGCGGAGACGAAGAGGACCGCGCTGCCCACGACGGCGACCGCGCGGCGGTGGCGGCGCAGCGACGTGCGCAGGCCGGGTCGCCGCGGGGGAACCCGGTGGACGGTGGTGTTCCATCCGCTGTCCACGGCCGCGGCCGTGGGGCGCGGGACGGCGTGCCGGCCACGAGACTGGCCGGTGCCGGACTGCTCCGGTGGGAGGGGTTGCGGTGCCCCTCGCCACGCCCCGCTGCGGAACCAGTCCGCCGCCTGCCGGGCCGTGGGCCGCTCCTCCGGCCGCTTGGCGAGCATGCTCAGCAGGTACGCCTCGAAGGCGGGCGGCAGCGCGGCGCCCCGCTGGTGCGGCGGCACGGGCGTGGCGTCGACGTGCTGGTAGAGCAGTGCGGTCGCGGTCGCCGCCTCGAACGGCGGCCGTCCGACGGCCAGTTGGTAGAGCACGCAGCCCAGCGAGTACAGGTCGGAGGCCGGGGTCGCCGGGGTGCCGATGGCGCGTTCGGGCGCGAGGTACAGGCCGGTGCCGACGATCTGCCCGGTCGTGGTGAGCCCGGCCGACGGGTCGTCGACGAAGCGCGCGATGCCGAAGTCGCCGATGCGGACCGTGCCGTCGCGGTCGCTCAGCAGGTTGCCGGGCTTGATGTCCCGGTGCACGATGCCCTGCGCGTGCGCCGCGGCGAGCCCCTCGGCCGCGTGCAGGGCCACCTGGGCCAGCCGGTCCGGTGCGAGCGGCCCGCCGGCGGCCAGCTCTCCGGCGAGGCTGTCGCCCTCGACCAGCTCCATGACGAGGAAGAAGCGGTCCTGCCAGGCGCCGAAGTCGAACATGCCGACCACGTGCGGATGGTTCAGCCGCGCCGAGGTCTGCGCCTCCAGCTTGAACCGCGCCACTGCCGAGGCGTCCGCCCCGTCGTTCAGCAGCAGCTTGACCGCGACTGGCCGGCCGAGCACCTCGTCCGAGGCCCGCCAGACCTCGCCCATCCCGCCCCGCCCGATGACCGTGTGCAGCCGGTACCGACCCGCCACCAGCACTCGTAGACCATCCTCAATCCCCGAAGTCCCGCCCTCGCGGCAACCGCCCCATCTTAACGATCACTTGACGCCTCGTACGACGGCCGAGCGACGCAGGTCACGGGGAGGTTTGCCGGCCGGAGTTCTCCCGCACCGCACGGGCATGGCTCATAGTTCTCGGGACATGGCGCCGCCCTCCCCGGGGGCGCGGAACGGACGGTCCGTGATGGCGTGGTCGGACGGTGACGGGGCCCGGAACCACCGGCTGGCGCGGCTCGGCCAGGCGATCGCGGGCGTGCCGTGCGCGGTGACGGAGCTGCGCGCGCTGGATCTGCGGGACGTCGTCGTGGGGCGGCTGCGCTTCCGGGTCTGCGCTCCGTGCCGTACCGGCCGGATCCTGGACGTCTGGGTCCGGGGCGCGTGGCAGCGCCAGGGACTGGGGCGTGAACTGGTCCAGTCCCTGCTCGACGCCCACGCCGGCCACCGGTGGACCACGACGTGGCACTCACCGGCCGGGCGGGCGTTCTTCGCGGCGATGCCAGGAGACGGCCGTGTCCTTTCCGCACCGCGGCCCCGCCTGCCCGCACCTCGAGGGCCGGCTCGGACGCGCGCTGCGCCTGCCCCCTGTGCTTCTCCAGCGCCGGCCGCAGAGGCGGGGCGGGTGCGCCTAGCGCGCCCTCACGCGCTTGACGCCGATCAGCACGCGGTAGCGCTCCCGCGCCGCGAACTCGGCCATGGTCCAGACGACCGGGCGCCCCACTTGCGCGCACAGGTGCAGCACCTCGTCCTCACCCGTCCAGACACCGACATGGGCGCCGTAGGCGTCGTCCGTGGCGTTGAACAACAGCAGGTCCAGTGGTCGGGGGCGCGGCACGCGGACGGTGGCCTGTGTGTCGGTCCACAGCTCGCTCGAGCGCAGCGGGGGCGGAGCCAGACCGAAGTGCCGCAGCACCTCGTGGGCGAACAGCTGGCAGTTCGCCCCTGCCGCCAGCCCGGGCCGCGCGGCCACCGCGGGCGCCCCCGGGAAGCGGGAGCCCGCGTAGGGGACCGTCCAGAAGGCGGCCGGGAGTCGGTCGAGGAGCCGTCCGTCCATGGCCCACGCCTCCTGGGTCGGGTAGCCACCCGGGTACGTCAGCGGATGGTGAGCACCATCCGGAAGCGGGCGCTGCCGGAGAGCATTTTCTGGTACGCCTCGCCGGCCTGGTCCAGCGGCACGGTCTCGACCATGGGTCGGATCCCGTGCAGAGCGCTGAACGCCATGGTGTCCTCCACGTCCTGCGCGGTGCCGGACGGGTGGCCGCGGACGACCCTGCCGTTCATGAGCAGCTGGATCGGGCTGATCCCCAGCGGGTCGGGGGCCGCGCCGATGACCACCAGCTCGCCGCGGTGCGACAGCCCGTCCACGGTCGCCGTGATGGCATCGGAGCTGCCGGCGGTGGCCAGGACGACCTTGGCACCGCCGAGGGACTGCAGGGCGTCCCCGACGGCGGTGTCCGCCGTGCTGTCGATGTAGTGGTGAGCCCCGAGCTGCTTGGCGAAGTCGGCCTTGTCGGCTCCGCGGGCGATCGCCACGGTCTCGAAGCCCATGGCGACCGCGTACTTCACCCCCAGGTGGCCGAGGCCGCCGATGCCGAGTACGGCGACCAGATCGCCCGGCCGGGCGGAGCTGCGCCGCAGCCCGTTGTACGTGGTCACCCCCGCGCAGGCCATGGGCCCCGCATCGCTTGCCGCCAGCGCGTCGGGGATCCGGGCCAGGGCATCGACCGGCGCGATCACCGCCTCGGCGAAGCCCCCGTCGTACGCCCATCCGGGCACCTTCAGGTTCTCGCACACGATGAAGTCGCCCTGCCTGCACGGCTTGCAGTGACCGCAGCTGCCGCCGAACCAGCCCACCGCCACCCGGTCGCCGACCTGCCAGCCCTTGTCCTGGGCTCCCTCGCCGAGCTCGTCGATGCGCCCGGCTATCTCATGCCCGGGGACCAACGGAAACCGGACGCCCGGCAGCCCGGCGTTCACGAAGAAGACGTCGCTGTGGCAGATCCCGCAGGCGTCCACGGCAACCCGTACATGGCCGGGAGCCGGCTGCGGCACCTCACGCTCGACGATCTCGAACGGCCCGCCGGCGGCGGCCACCTGTGCGACTCGGTAGGTAGTCATCTGTTTCTCCCCGGGAAAGGTAGGACGACGCCCCCCCCGAACCAGCAGACCAGCTCCGGCCCGATCGCGCGCGCCGAAGGGAAAGAGAAGAGTCCCCGGGGACCTGTTCGGCCGGCAGCTGTTCCTCGGCGAGGCGCCGGACACCGAGCGCATCGGCCCTCCTGCGACGCGGGCGTACTGACCCGGGGCGCTCTGCGGCGTCACGCGTGCGCGCCGACGCGGCTGCCGCGAATCGCCCGTACGACGCCGTCGGGGTCGGGCACGGAGACCGCCAGCCGGACGAAGGGCGCGGAGGGCCACAGGTCCACCAAGACCACGGGCCCGGGCGCGCACCGCGACGAAGTCCGTGCCGCCGGGATGGCGCCGTTTTCCGAGGCAGCGGCCCGGACGGCAGCTCCCGCGCTTCGGTACACCGCGCAGACCGCGCCACCAGTCCGGCTCCACCCTCACGTCCTTCACCGCCGCCAGCGGCACCCGGATTTCGCGGCGCCCCGCCAGGAGCCGCTCCCGCCAGGACAGGCGCAGGACGAGGTCCTCACCGTCCGCCGTCAGCCGTGCCATGGAAGCCACCTCCTTCGGCATCGGGCGTCTGACGTTTGGGTGAATGTTCTTGAGTCGCCTCTTGTAAAGATAAGCCGCCAAACTATGTATGTAATCGTCGGCTTATCTGCTGATCCGTCAGTAATGAGGAAGGGAGGACAACCGTGACCGCTCTGGCGTGGCTGCTCATCCCGTTGGTGACGGCCGTCGGTGCGAGCATCTGGGGATGGTTCGCGGGACGACCGCGTCGCACCGATGTCTGGACGGACGTGGACCGCTACGACCGGCTTCGCGCGGCGCTCTCTCGCGTGGCCTCCTAGCGCGGACGGCGCTGTCGGAGCCCTACCACGGGACGGGTCGGCCGTTTTGACTGTGCGTCCGGATCTCGGGATCCGCATCGTACGGCGCGCACGCCCCGAGCACGGTCGGCGGTGCCCGGCCCCGTGCGGCGTCCGTGCCGGACCGCGCGCCGGACCGGTGCACCGCCGTGCCGGACCGCGCGCAGGTCCGGCACGGTGATCCCCTCCGGGCCGGGTCCGGATCGCTATCGTCCCCCTCATGGCATCCGCACGCTCGGTCCTGATCGACCGCTCGGTCCTGATCGACCGCTCGGTCCTGATCGACATCGACGGAGTCCTCACCGTCTCGTGGCGGCCGCTGCCCGGTGCGGTGCAGGCGTTGCGGGAGATCAGGGAGGCGGAGCTCGGGGTCGCGCTGCTCACCAACACCACGTCCCGCACGCGCGCGTCCATCGCCGAGGCCCTCGCCTCGGCGGGCTTCCCCGTGGGCGCCGACGACATCCTCACCGCGCCCGCGGTCACCGCCGCGCACCTGGCCGAACGCCTGCCGGGAGCGCGCTGCTCCCTGCTCAACAGCGGCGACATCGAAGAGGACCTGGCCGGCGTCACCGTTGTCGACGCCTCCGACTCCGAGTCCGTCCCGGACGTCGTCATCGTCGGCGGCGCCGGTCCCGAGTTCGACTACGCGGCGCTCAACCGGGCCTTCGGGCACCTGCAACAGGGAGCGCGGCTGGTGGCCATGCACCGCAATCTGTACTGGCGGACGGACGAGGGCCTGCAACTCGACTCCGGGGCCTTCCTCATGGGGCTGGAGGCGGCGGCCCGTACCGAGGCCGAGGTCACCGGCAAGCCGTCGCGCGCGTTTTTCGAGGCGGCGCTGGCGCACCTGGGGTCGGGAGCGGACGAGGCGGTGATGGTCGGGGACGACATCGAGTCGGACGTGCTTGCGGCGCAGCGGGCCGGCATCACCGGGGTGCTCGTCAGGACCGGCAAGTATCTGCCGCAGACCCATCGGGACGCGAGCGGACGGCCCGACCACGTCGTCGATTCCTTCGCGGACGTTCCCGCGCTGCTGGGACTAGCGCAGTAGGAGTTGTACGCCGCCCACGACCGTCGCCGCGATCACCAGCTGCTCGAACAGGCGCTGGTTGATCCTGTTCACCGCCCACTTGCCGAACAGCGCTCCGGGCACGACGAACACCGCGAGCGCCGCGTCGAGGAGCAGCGAGCGGCCGTCGATGAGGCCGAGTCCCGCGCTGAAGGGCACCTTGGAGACGTTCACGATGAGGAAGAAGAAGGCCGACGTCCCGAGGAAGCCGAGCTTGCGGAAACCCGCCGACAGCAGGTACATCGACATCACCGGGCCGCCCGCGTTGGCGACCATCGTGGTGAAGCCGCCGAGGACACCGTAGGAGCGGGCCTTGACGCGGCCCGATCGGGTGGTGACCGAGTCCGGTTCCTCGCCGGCGTCGGCCGTGCGGCGCCGCCACACCGTGACCGCCGCCATCAGCAGCAGGATCGCGCCGATCGACGTCCGTACGACCCCGTCGTCGGCCCACATCAGGAACAGCGTGCCGATGACGACTCCTGCGGCGACCGCCGGGAACAGCCGCCACAGGGTGGGCCAGTGGGCGTGCCGCCGGTAGGTGAGGACGGCGAGCACGTCCCCGGCGATCAGGACCGGCAGCAGGACACCGGTGGAGGCGCGGGCGGGCAGGACGGCCGCGAAGATCGCGAGGCTGACCGTGTTGGCCCCGCTGACGGCGGTCTTGGAGAAGCCGACCAGCAGGGCCGCGCAGGCGAGCGCCGCGAATCCCCACCCGGATATGTGCCAGAGCGTCATCGTGTTCATGCGGGCACCGATGTTAGGCGTACGCATCCGGCGCCGTAAGGACCGTCTCGGTGGTTGGTCCCTACCGGTCCTGCGGTTCCTACCAGCCCTACCGGCCCTACCGGCCCTACCAGCCCTACCGGCCCTACCAGCCCTACCGGCCCTACCGGCCCTACCGGCCCTACCGGCCCTACCGGCCCTACCGGTCGGCGTACCGCGCCCGCAGCTCCCGCTTCAGTACCTTCATGCTCGGCCCCAACGGCAGGGCGTCCGTGAACTCCACGCGCCGCGGGTACTTGTGCCGGCCCAGGTGTTCCTTCGACCACGCGGTGATCGCGGCCGGGTCCGGTTTTGTGCCGGGCGCGGGGACGACGACGGCGCACACCTCCTCGCCGTGCAGTTCGTCCGGCAGGCCGATGACGGCGGCCTGGGCGATGCCGGGGTGGCGCAGCAGCACCTCCTCGACCTCCCGCGGATAGACGTTGTAGCCGCCGCGGATGATGACGTCCTTCTTGCGGTCGACGATTCTGAGGAAGCCCTCGTCGTCCTTGGTGCCGAGGTCGCCGGTGCGGAACCAGCCGTCGAAGAGCGC
Organism: Streptomyces sp. NPDC005202; assembly: GCF_040608235.1. NCBI lineage: Bacteria > Bacillati > Actinomycetota > Actinomycetes > Kitasatosporales > Streptomycetaceae > Streptomyces > Streptomyces sp. NPDC005202. The sequence goes on from NZ_JBEXHW010000013.1 coordinate 132,322, forward strand.
CTCCGCGGTGGCCTCGGGGCGGCCGAGGTAGCCGGAGAAGACGTTGTGGCCGCGGATGACGACCTCGCCGAGCTCGCCCGGCGGCAGGAGCTCGATGCGCCCCTCGACCTCGGCGCGGGCGATCTCCACGTCGACGCCCCACAGCGGGTGGCCGATCGTGCCCGCCCTGGTGCCGAACCACGGCTGGTTCACGCTCGCCGTCGGGGAGGTCTCCGACAGCCCGTACCCCTCGTAGATCCTGGCCCCGAACGCCGCCTCGAACCGCTCCAGCACGGCGACGGGCAGCGAGGCGCCGCCGGAGATGCACACGCGCAGCTCGGGGAGCACGTCGGCGTCGGCAGCGGCGGCCGCGAGCGAGACGAACATCGTCGGCACCCCGTGGAAGGTGTTCACACCCTCCTTCACCATCAGCTCGATCGCCCGCGCCGCGTCGAAGCGCGGCAGCAGCACGAGCGTCGCCCCGGCCCGCCAGGTCGAGTTCATCGACACCGTCTGCCCGAAGGCGTGGAAGAGCGGCAGCGCGCCCAGCGCGATGTCGTCGGCACGGATGTCGTTGGCGTCGAAGGCGTTGACGGTCGCGTTCATCACCAGGTTGAAGTGGCTGAGCACGGCGCCCTTGGGGACGCCGGTGGTGCCGCTGGTGTAGAAGATGACGGCCGGGTCGTCGGCGGCGCGGGTGACGTACGACGGCAGCGGCTCGGCGTCGGCCGCGAGCTTCTCCAGCTCGGCGCCGAGGGTGACGACGTGGACGTCGGCCGCCCGGGCGGCGGCCGCGCCCGTCTCCGCCTGCGCCGGATGGCACAGCAGCAGCGTGGCGCCGCTGTCCTTCAGGACGTGCTCGACCTCCGATGCCGACAGCAGCAGGTGGACGGGGACGACGACCGCTCCGGCGGCCGCGATCGCGTAGTACGCCTGCGGGAACTCGGCGGTGTTCGGCGCCATCAGCGCGACCCGGTCCCCCGGCCGGACGCCGAGCCCGACGAGCGCCCCGGCCTGCGCGCGGGCCCGCTGCCACACCTCGGCGAAGGTGAGCCGCAGGTCGCCTTCGACGAGGGCGGTCCTGCCGGGGCGGCGCCGGGCGTTCTCGGCGAGGATGGCGGCGAGGGACAGGGTTGCCATGGAGGGGATGCTCCGTTTCCTAGTGGCTCTGGTTCCGAATTCCCTTGCGGGAAACCCCCGTTGATGTACGGCTAGTGCCTCTCCACCAGCACCGCGCTCCCCTGCCCCACCCCCACGCACATCGTGGCGAGCCCGCGGGCCGCGCCCGTGCGGCGCATGCGGTGCAGCAGGGTGGTAAGGATACGGGCGCCCGAGCAGCCGAGCGGGTGGCCGAGGGCGATGGCGCCGCCGCTGGGGTTGACCAGGTCCGGGTCGATGCCCAGCTGGTCGACGCAGGCGAGGGCCTGGGCGGCGAAGGCTTCGTTGAACTCGGCCTCCTGGATGTCGTCGATGCTCCAGCCGGCGCGGGCCAGCGCCTTGCGTGTGGCGGGGACGGGCCCGATGCCCATCACGTCGGGGTGGACGCCGGCGGAGGCGCCGGCGACGTACCGGCCCAGGGACTCCAGGCCCAGGTCGTTCAGGGCCTCCTCGCTGACGAGCAGGAGTCCGGCCGCGCCGTCGTTCATGGGCGAGGCGTTGCCCGCGGTGACCGTGCCGCCCTCACGGAAGACCGGCTTGAGCCGGGCGAGCTTCTCGTACGAGGTGTCCTCGCGGATGCCCTCGTCGCTGTCGACGACCACGCCGTCGGGGCGCTCCACGGGCAGGAGTTCGTGGTCGAAGTGGCCGTCCTTGCGCGCCCGGGCGGCCCGCTGGTGACTGCGCAGCGCGAACTCGTCCTGGCGTTCGCGCGGGATGCCGTACCGCTTCGCGACCTCCTCCGCCGTCTCGCCCATCGACAGCAGGCCGTGCAGGTCCTTCATCGCCGGGTTGACCAGGCGCCAGCCGAGGCGGGTGTCGACGGTTTCGATGCGGTGCGGCAGGCCCTCGTCGGGGCGGGGCAGCAAGAAGGGGGCGCGGCTCATCGACTCGGAGCCGCCCGCGAGCACGATGTCGGCCTCGCCGGCGGCGATGGTGCGGGCGGCGGTGGTGACGGCCTCGAGTCCGGAGGCACACAGCCGGTTGACCGTGGCGCCGGGCACGGACTCGGGGAGCCCGGCGAGCAGGGCGGCCATACGGCCGACGTTGCGGTTGTCCTCGCCCGCCTGGTTGGCGGCGCCCCAGTACACGTCGTCGATGCGGGCCGGGTCGAGCGCGGGGACGTCGGCGACCAGCGCGCGGATCACGGTCGCGGCGAGGTCGTCGGGGCGCACGGAGGACAGGGCTCCGCGCAGCTTGCCGATCGGGGTGCGGCGGGCGGCGGCGAAATGGACGGGGCGCACGACAGGACTCCTCAGACGACCCACTTAATTAGCACTGCTAGTTTTGGACTATAGACCTCCGACCGGCCCCCTGGGAAGATCCCCGGGTACCCCCGCCGACGCAGTTGGAGGAGACATGGCCGACGCCCGCGAGCACGTCCTCACCGGGACCCGGGGCACCCTCACCGCCCGCGAGTGGCCGCACGCGCGGCCGCGGTACATCGCTCTCCTGGTGCACGGGTACGGCGAGCACATCGGCCGCTACGAGGAGGTGGCCGGCGTCCTGCGGGCGCACGGCGCGGTCGTGTTCGGGCCCGATCACACGGGCCACGGGAAGTCGGCCGGCGAACGGGTGGTGATCGAGGACTTCGAGGACGTGGTGACCGACGTGCACGCCGTGGCCGATCTGGCCCGGGCGGCGCACCCGGGCCTGCCCGTCGTGATGGTTGGCCACTCCATGGGCGGCCTGATCGCGGCCCGCTACGCCCAGCGGTACCGCGGCGAGCTCACCGCGCTGGTGCTGTCCGGCCCGGTCATCGGGGCCTGGGAGCTGCCGGGACGGCTGCTCGGCCTCGACGAGATCCCCGACACGCCGATCAGTCCGGCCGCGCTCTCCCGGGACCCGGCGGTCGGTGCGGCGTACGCGGCGGATCCGCTGGTCTGGCACGGGCCGATGAAGCGGCCGACGCTCCAGGCGTTCGTACGGACGCTGGACAGTGTCGCCAAGGGCGGGGACGTCGGTCCGCTCCCGCTGCTGTGGCTGCACGGCGACGACGACCGGCTGGTCCCGCTCGCCGGGAGCCGGATCGGCGTCGAGCAGCTCAGCGGCGGGAGCCTGACCGAGCGGATCTACCCGGGCGCCCGGCACGAGGTGTTCCAGGAGGCGAACAAGGCCGAGGTCTTCGCGGACGTGACGGGATTCCTGGACAAGGTGATCGCACGCTGAGGCGTCGCGGTGTTTGCACCGGTTTCGCCAGGGGCACCCGCGCCCCCATGGAGTGGTTGCGCAGTGCTGCCTGCGTGGGTGAGGACCCCGAGCTGTTCTTCCCCGTGGGCACGACCGGACCGGCGCTGCGAGACGTCGCGGCAGCCAAACGCATCTGTGCCCGCTGCCCGGTGCTCTCCCAGTGCCTGACGTTCGCGCTCAGCAGCGGGCAGACCTCGGGCGTGTGGGGCGGGACCTGCGAGGAAGAGCGCGTCGCACTGCTCCGTACCGCCAGAGACGACTCCATAAGGAGGAGCACCCTATGACTGTCGTGAAGAGCACGATTCCCGAACCGGCCCGTCAGATCACCGGGGACGCGCTGCAGAGCACACTCGTGGATCTTCTCGGGCTCTCCCTGATCGGGAAGCAGGCGCACTGGAACATCGTGGGACCCCGGTTCCGCTCCATCCACCTGCAGCTCGACGAAGTGGTGACGGCCGCCCGCGATTTCTCCGACACCGTCGCGGAGCGCGCCGCGGCGCTCGGCGTGCCGCCCGACGGCCGGCCGGAGACGATCGCCTCGGCCTTCACGCTGCCCGGCCCGAAGGACGGCTGGGTGCAGGACAAGGAGGTCGTCGAGGTGATGGTCGAGGCCCTGGAGGGGGCCATCGGACGGCTGCGCGAGCGCATCGAGGCGACCGAGAAGGCCGACCGGGTCACCCAGGACCTGCTGATCACCATCACCGCCGAACTGGAGAAGCAGCGCTGGATGTTCGCGGCCGAGAAGGTGTGACCTGGTCGGGGGGCTGGTTGTGGTGTTGACCTGCACAGACGTCGGCCCGCCGCCAGGCCAGGGGAGCACCGACGGCGGGCCGCCACCCCCGCGTTTCTCCGTCATCAAGGACCGAAGAGCAGCGGACGGGGGGGAGCGCTTGGGAGGGCTTCAGGTCGTGTATTCCAGCTCGGTCAGAGTAGCCCGACGCACGGTGTCGACCAGAGCATCGAGGGCGAGCCCCTGAAGATGCTCGATCAGCATGGCCCGGGTTGCCTCCAGCTCTTCGCCGAGGCCTGCGCCAGTCAGGACAGACGGCAGGACGATCCGCCGGAACTCGGGGTCGTCGATCAGGCCGCGCGTCAACTGCTCGGCCAGCCACAACGGAGTGCGCTCCCGGATCGCGAATGTCAGGTGCACACTCGGTTCGTCGTGGTCGAGGGCGTGCGGGTTGTGCACCCAGCCCCTTGGCAGCAGCAGCGTCTGCCCGGCCTTGAGATCGATCGACATGTCCGGCCCGGCGGCCTCCCAGTCCGGAAGTTTTCGCCCCACCCGGAAGGACTCCTGGTACTCGCGCATGGGCGAGTCGTACACCGGCTTCCACAGCTGCCACGTCTTGGCGCCGGCCACCTGCACGATGAGGGCCATCTGCTGGTCCCAGTGGTGCAGCAAGCCCTGCTGGCCCGCAGGCGTCAGGAAGGCGTGGACGTAGTTGCTGTATCCGGTTTCCTGCTGGATGGCCCTCGTGACGCTGGCAAAGAACGGGATCACGCTGGAGGTTGCCCACGCGGATGGTGTAGCCGCTGCGGTAGAGCCTGAGTAATTTGCCCGCGTCGGTGCGGCCATTGGACATGAACGCGCCCAGGCCCCGCGCCTTGGCCCACGACAGCGCGAAGCTGTCGAGTTCTGCGCCGGTCATGCGCAGCTGGTGCCCGGCGCCCTCCGGCTTGGAGTCGCCGACGACGAACGCGTCCACGCCTGCCAGGGGCGTGGTGACGATGCAGGTCTCGTTGTCGCCGCCGCACCACTTCTTGGCCGGAGCGTCGGCAACTGCCGGCATCTCGTACAGGTTGGCCATGTCCATAGCTGACCTCCATGATCTGGCGATCGGTTGACGGAGATGCGGTCTCCGCGCCGTCGTGCACCCGAGGAGGCTTCCGGACCTCCGACGGGACGGGCGTCTGTGTTGCGGCCCTGACCCGATACGGCCGCCATGTGGCCCCTGTCGCCGGGGCGGGACGGCGCTCGTCAGCGACGACGGCGCACGGTGTTGGCGCAGCGGGCGTGGATGCGGCCTGCTCTGGTTGCGCCTCCGTCTGGGCTGACGTGGTCGTACGGCAGTGACTCCTCGTGCTCCCCGATCGGCTTGTCGCAGGCCAGGCACATCGTCACGCCGGTCAGTGCCTCGTAGTGGTCCACGAGGGCATTCAGCGAGCGGGCCAACCTGCGGGCGTAGGCGATGGCTCCGCCTGGTGCGGGGCTCGGCTCGGCCCTGAGCCGGCCGCGGGCCTCACCGACGCAGGCGAGCGCGCAATACCGGGGGATGTCGTCCTTGGGCAGCTTCGCCGCCGCCTGGACCTCCGGGATGATCAGCTCCATGTGCCCGCGCAGCAGGCCGGTCAGAGTGTCCAGTTCCTTGCCAGTCGGCGGCTCCTTCTCGGGCAGGAGCAGGCGGCCGACGTTCTCGCGCATCGTTTCGGTGTCCAGCGGACGGGTGTCACTGTCCGTCTTCACTGTGCCGGTCATTGGGCACCGCCAGCCCGGCGTGGCGGCTCGAACCCGGACGGGAGACTCATCGCGGTGCCGGGGGCCTGCTGCTCGGACAGGCCATCCACGGCTAGCTCTACGGATAGAAGGCCTCTCACACTGGCGCTCACGATCGCTCCCTGGGCTGCGGGGTGCGGCGCTGGCCCAACCTTTGGCGGGGGTAGGGGCCAGCGCCGCGTGACACAGATCACGCTACGTGCATGCGTGATCACAGCCCAGTGACGTGAGCCATCAGTCGCACCGTCAATTCTCCCCGCACTAGGACGTGTTGTCCTACCCGCTCACAAAGTCGGGTCCACCCCCAGCCGCGCGGCGAGCCCCCGCAGCGGCGTGTTCCGGCGGCGCTCCGTCTCGAGCATCTCCCGTACGGTCGCCGCGGCGAGCGTCTGGAAACGGATCCACTCCGGCTGTTCGGTCTCCACCTCGAGCAGCGTGGCGAGGGCGCCGTCACTGTCCCCCGTCTGGTACTGCGCCTGTGCAACGTCGACCCGGTAGGCGGCGGAATGCACCGGCCGTGAGATCTCCTCGAGTCTCACGTCGCTCGAGAAGCGGAGCGCCTCGTCCGGCCGGCCTGCGCTCCCGGCGAGCGCGATGTTCACCTTCTGGGTACGGACGTCGACCACGCTGAAGGCGGTGCCGTACGCGCGTACAGGCCCGGAGCGGATCGCCGCAGCCTCAGCAGCAGTCAGCATCTGAATGGCCTCGTCACGCTCGTCACCGCGCGCCGCGGGCGTGGCGGCCGCGATGAGGAGGTTCCCGTACACGGCCAACTGCGCCGCCGTCGACTTCCGGAAACTGGGCTCCAGGGCGTCGGCCTTCCGCACCGCGACATCCTGCGCCTGTTCCCACCGTCCCTGACGCAGCAGCACCCACGACAGGGTTGAGACGCCCATGCCCTCCATGAGCGGGTCGGCGGCGCGGGCCGCGGCGGCAAGCTGCTTTTCGACGGCCGCGAAGGCCCAGTCCGGATGTCCTGCTTGGGCGGCGAGGCAGGCGGCGAGTTGGTAGGTGAGGGCGAGTTGCCGCCACACCCGCTCGGTCGGTGTCTCGCGGGCGACGGCCCGCCCGTCGCGCATCAGAAGCGGCAGGACACTCGCGAGTTGGGAGTAGTCGCCGCGCCAGTAGGTAGTGGTGGCGTCCCGTACGCTGTCCGCCCACTCCTGCTCGTCGGGCGGATCCTCGAGGCTCTCGCTCAAGGAGACACCGGGGAGGGCGCCAATGTCCTGGATGGCGTCGCGCAGCTCGAGCAGGCCGCCGTCGTCGACGAGTTCTTGGGTCACGGTGGGCTGTCCTACCAAACGCTCGAGCTGGACATCGAGAGCGCGGGCGAGCGCACGCAAGGTGTTGATGCGTGCGGACTGGCGTACGCCTTGCTCGAGTTTGCGGATGGTGTCGACGTGGACGCCGGCGCGGGAGGCGAGTCCCTCTTGGGTGAGATCGCGGAACTCGCGCAGGCTGCGAATGCGGTCGCCGATACTGGTATTCATGTGTACCCCCGCCAGAAGGTATGTGTCTGTCCACGGTACTGCTGGTGGGGGGTGTACGGGGGCGCGTCGTTTGTGATACCCGCCCGTAGGCTTATGCCATGCCCCCCAACGCGTCCGGCCTTGGCTCCGTGCGGTCTTCTGCCGTTCTCAACGAGGACATCCGCGCTCTGTGGGAACGCGCCGGCGGACGCCTCAACCCGGAGCAGCGAGCGGAGTATGAGCAGCTCGTTGTGGAGTGGGCGGAGGCGGTACGGGCCGAGGTCATGGAGGCTGCGTAACGCGCTGAAGCCCCGCACGATGGCGGGGCTTCAGCAGCCCGTCCCCCGTAGTCAGCGGCCCGCGGCCTGCCACAGCGACAACACGAGACCACCCACCCCGGCCACCGCGGCAACGGACGGCAGCGGCCAGCGCGACCGCTTCAACGCCTCCACATCCGCCCGCAGGTCAGCAATGTCGCCCTCCGCCGTGGACGTCCGCTGCAGCGCCACGTCGAGGCGGCCGTTCAGCGTCGCGAAACCGGTGTCGACAGCGGAACGGGCAGGTGCGCGCGACGGTGCTCAGGCGTCCGCTGTCGGCAGGTGCAGCACGCCGGCGATGGTGCGCAGGACGCCGTTGTCGTTGTTGGACGGGGCCAGGTAGCGGGCCCGGCGGACGACCTCCGGGTGGGCGTTGGCCATGGCGAACGCCCACTCGGCGGCGTCCAGCATCTCCAGGTCGTTGAGGTAGTCGCCGAACACCATGGTCTGCGCGGGCGTGATGCCGAGCTCGTGCTGAAGCCTGCGCAGGGCGGCGCCCTTGTTGGCGGTGCGGTTCATGACGTCGACCCAGTGCTCGCCGGAGACGACGACCTGGTGGGTGGCGGCGAACGGCTCCAGGGCCGGGGCGGTGGTCCGCTCGGCCGGTCCGAAGTCGAAAAGGGCCACCTTGATGATGTCGTCGTCGACGGCGGCCGCGTCCTCGACGATCCGGTGTCGCACGTAGTACTGGCGCACCTCGGCCAGGAAGGCCTCGTCGGTCCGCTCGACGTAGGCCGACCGCTTGCCGCAGACGACGGCGCCCACGTCCACGCCCTGGGCCACGAGGTGCCGTACGGCATGGACGAGGCGGGCCGCGACGGCCGGGTCCAGCGGGTCCGAGCTCAGCTCCACGCCGTCCCGGACGACGTAGGTGCCGTTCTCGGCGATGAACACCATGCCCTGCCCCTCGTCCCCGAACTGCTCCGCCAGCGTGGCGTACTGGCGGCCGCTCGCCGGGCTGAAGAGCACGCCGCGGCGGCGCAGTTCGGCCAGTGTCGGCCACAGGCCCGCGGGGAACCGCTTGGCGTCGTCCAGCAGCGTGCCGTCCATGTCGGTGACGATCAGTTTGATGTCGGCGGGACCGGTGGGCAGTGCGGGGGTGGTGAGGAGGGGCGAGGGGGTGGAGGGCATGTCCTGTTTTCCGTGGCGGGCGCGATGAGGCGCCGGGGTCGTGCGCCGGCTCCGTTGCCGTGCGCGAGGAGGTTCGTTGCCGTTCACGGGGAGCGTTCCGGCACGCCGTCAGCCGGTCCCGGCGCGGGTGCGCAGGTCGGCGCGGGCGCGGCGGAGGGCAACGGTGAGGGCGCCGCGCAGCGGGGCGGCGTCGCCCAGGGCGCCCGGTTCGACGGGCGGCGGCAGCGGGGCGAGGGCCTGCACCGCCTCGCGGACGGGGTCGAGCAGGGCGGGGTGAGAGCCGATGGAGCCGCCGAGGAGGACCAGCTCGGGGTCGACGACCGCACAGACGGTGGCGATCGCCTCGCCGATGGTGCGGCCCTCCTCCGCGACGACCGCCCGGGCTTCGGCGTCACCCTCCTCGGCCCGCCGCAGGATCTCGCGGGCCGCGGCCACGGGATCGACGCCGTCGGTCTCCGGCAGCTGTCCCGCGCGGAAACCCGCCGCGGCGACGGCGCGGGCGAGGCCGTGCGGGGTGCCCGGCGGCTGGGAGCTGACGCTGAGGTAGCCGATCTCGCCGGCCACCCCGCGCGCGCCCTGGACGAGCCGGTCGCCGATGACCAGGCCCATGCCGAGGCCGGCGCCGATGTAGACGTAGGCGAAGCTGTCGGCGTCGCGGCCCGCGCCGTGCCAGCGTTCGGCGACGGCGGCGAGGTTGACGTCGTTCTCCACCAGCAGCGGGGCGTCGGTGAGGTCGGCGAGGGCTTCCTGCGGCTGGAAGACGCCACCGGGGTAGGGGGTGTCCCGGAGCGGGACCACGGCGGAGGTCTTCGGGTCGACCGGGTTGGCCACCGAGATCCCGACGGCCAGCGGCCGTCCGTGTTCGACGCTGCCCTGCTCGACGGCGCCGGCCACGAGGGTGCGCAGCTGCCGGGCAGTGTGCTCGGGGTTGCGCGGCCGCATCGGCTGGTGCGTGCTCTGCAGGAACGGGCGGCCGAAGAGGTCGGCGGCGCACAGCTGGATCTCGGTCGGATGCAGGTCGACGGCGATGACGAAGCCCGCGTCGGCGGCCACCTGGTAGTAGGTGCCCACACGGCCCTGCCGGCCCCGCTGCTCGCCCGCCGGCCGCAGCAGCTTCATCCCCTCCAGCCGCCGCACCGACTCCGAGACGGTGGTCTTGGAGATGCCGGTGCGCTGCGCGATCTCCGCGCGGGTGACGGGCGCCTGCTCGAACACGGTGTCCAGCACGATCTGGTCGGTCAGCTCCCGCACCAGAGCCATGCTCGGCAGGGCCGCTCCCGCGAGCTCCCGGCGGATCTCCATCGCACCTCTCGTCGTCAGGCCTGTGTCGCCGCATGGCGGCTCCACCAGCCTACCGACCGCGTAGCGGTAAGGGCTCCTTCCTGACTAGAGGCCGAGCCCTCGGCGGCCGGTCTCGTTGAGCCGGTCGGCGGTGAAGCGCCCGGTCCAGGAGCGCTCGTAGTGCTCCTCGGGGAAGTCGCTCGGGCTGGACCCGGTGGCGAACGCCTCACGGACGTGGGCGGCGTACTTCTCGTTGCGCGGGCACCAGGGGGCGGCCGGGATGTACATGACGTTGCCCCAGCCCTTCTGGTTCCTCACCGGCGCGACGCTGTGGATCATGTCGCAGTGCCACCACACGGAGTCGCCGGCCCGGACGTCGGGGATGCCGGTGAGGGCCTCCATCAGCAGGGGATGCCACTGCTCGCTCGCCGGGAAGACCTGGTTGACGGTGACGCCGCACATGTCGTCCTCGGGCACGTCCGGCAGCAGCGGGCGGAGCAGCAGGTACGCCATCGCCTCGGGGATCGGGACGGTGTGCAGGACTCCCTGGTCGTGGTCCATGTCCGACAGGGCGGTCCAGCCCTGGAAGGTGCGGAAGGCCGAGCACATGGTGGTGCCGGGGTACTGCGGGCCCGCGGTGCGGTACGAGGCGTCCCAGGGGTCGTACTCCTCGACGCTGCCGTCGAACAGGTGCCGGAACGCCTTCTGGTACGCCTGGGTCATCCACAGGTCCAGCGTGCCGGGGTCGCAGTGCGTGCCCAGGCCGCCGGAGTCGGTGCCCGGCGGGCGGCGCCGGATCCGGTCCGGGTACATCGCGTCCCGGTCGGGGTCGAACCACTGCACCCCGTCCGACTCGTGCTTCCAGAAGGAGTTGAGGAAGGACTGGACCCGGGCCATGCGGTCGCTCTGCCGGGCCTCCATCTGGGCCGTCGACCAGTAGATCGGGTAGATCTCGGGCTTCGAGCCGACGCTGCCGAAGAAGTCGTCGCCGGGACCGGAGTAGGTCTCGAAGAAGTGGTTCCGCTCGACGTAGTCGACGATGTCCGCGTCCCATTTCAGCGCCTGCTCCCGGTCGAAGTGACCGCGCACGACCAGACAGCCGCGCTTCTTGAGCTTGGCCATCTGCTGCGGGGTCACCGTGCCGTTCTCGAGGTCGGCGTAGTCGATGACGGGCCAGACGGTCTCGCCGCGCTCCTTCTCGGCCTTGATCTCGGCGACGCGGGCGGCGACCCGCCGCTCCACGACGGCGAAGACCTCCTCCACGCTCCGGCCCGAGGCCTCGATGCGGGCCCGTAGCGCGTGCTTGATCTCCCGGATCGCCGCGGGCAGGTCCTCCGGAGTCGTCTCCCAGTGGGGCAGGGCCTGAGCGGGCTGCTCCCGCTCGGTCGTGGCGGTCATCGTCGACCTCCTTTGGTCAGGGCTCCTAACTAGGAGCCCAGCGAAACATGGCTTACACCTTTTAAGCAAGAGCCCTGACCAAAATCCTCGTCCTGCCGGGTAGGCCGATTCCCGGGACAGCGTGATCACCGGGCGGCACAATGGCGGCGACGGCCGCACCTTGCGAGAAACGCTGAGAAACGCCGAGAAACGCCGAGAAACACCGCTGAACCGAGAAGAACCAGGAGTGCAGACGTGAGCGAGAGCCACACCCCGTCGGGCGGGTCGCCGAGGCTGAACACCGGTGTGGCGCACAACGCGCGCGTGTGGAACTACTGGATCGGCGGCAAGGACCACTACGAGGTCGACGAGCAGGTCGGCGAACACGTCGCCGGCATGTTCCCCGTGATCCGGGACGTGGCCCGCGCGGACCGCGAGTTCCTCGGCCGGGCGGTGCGCTTCCTGGCCGCCGAGCGCGGAGTGCGGCAGTTCCTCGACGTCGGCACGGGGCTGCCGACGGTCGACAACACGCACGAGATCGCCCAGCGGATCGCTCCCGAGGCACGGATCGTGTACGTCGACAACGATCCGATCGTCCTGGCCCACGCCCGCACCCTGCTGACCAGCACCCCCGAGGGCGTCACCGACTACATCGACGCCGACGTGCACGACCCGGACGCGATCGTCGAACGCGCCGCGGCGACCCTCGACTTCGGCAAGCCCGTCGCGGTGATGATGCTGGGCATCCTCAACTTCGTCCTGGACACCGACAAGGCGCGGGACATCGTCCGCCGGGCGATGGCGGCGGTCCCCTCCGGCAGCTTCCTGGTCCTGACGCACCCCACCTTCGACGCCGACCTCGGCGGCGAGGGCAACATCCAGGCCATGGAGTTCTGGAACGAGAACGCCACACCCCCGATCACCGCCCGCAGCCGCGCGAAGATCGCCGCGTTCTTCGAAGGGCTGGACCTGCTCGACCCGGGCCTGGTGCCGTGTTCGCAGTGGCGCGCCGAGTCCGGCTCCCCCGCCGCCGCGGTACCGCAGTTCGGTGCGGTGGCCGTGAAACCCTGACGCGGGCGGCACACCGGCCGCCGGCTCACCCGTGCTCGTCGAGGAGGACGTATGACCACCCTTGTCGATCCCGTCCCCGGTGGGCGTCCCGGTGACGTCGAACGGGCCACCGCGCTCAGCGGCGAGCTGGCCGGGCGGGGCGTGCACGGCGTCGTCCTGGCCTACGTCGACACCGCCGGGATCGGACGGGTGAAGACCGTCCCGACGGCGAAGCTGCCCGCCGCCGCGGCCTGGGGGGTGGGCATGTCGCCGGTGTTCGACACGTTCCTGGCGAACGACTCCATCGTGACCACCGGCGTCCTCGGCTCCCCGGACGGCGACCTGCGGCTCTACCCCGACCTCGACCACCTGGTCGTCCTGTCCGGGCAGCCGGGCTGGGCATGGGCCCCGGTGGACCGGATCACGCAGGAGGGCGAGCGGCACCCCGGGTGCAGCCGTACCTTCCTGCGCCGGATCGTCGCCGACGCGGAGCAGCGCCACGGCATCACCTTCAAGGCGGGCATCGAGGTCGAGTGGGCCGTCGGCCGAGGCGAGGCGCCCGACGGCGAGTTCGTGCCGGCGGTGTCGGGTCCGGCGTACGGCGCCACCCGGCAGGTCGAGCTGAGCGACTACACCGCCGACCTGCTGGCGGCGTTCGCGGCGCAGGGCGTGGACGTCGAGCAGATCCATCCCGAGTACGCGGCCGGGCAGTTCGAGATCTCGGTGGGGGCGCTGGACCCGGTGGCGGCGGCCGACCGGAGCGTGCTGGTGCGGCAGACCGTCCGGGCCGTGGCGCAGCGGCACGGCCTGAAGGTCTCCTTCGCCCCGGCCGTCTTCGCGCAGGGCGTCGGCAACGGCGGCCATGTCCACCTCTCGGCCTGGCGCGACGCGGTGAACCTGCACTCCGGCGGCGGGGGCCGGTACGGCATGACGGCCGAGGCCGAGTCCTTCGCCGCCGGGCTGCTCGCCCGCCTCCCGGCTCTCACGGCGGTGACCGCGCCGAGTCCGGCCAGCCATCTGCGGCTCAAACCCTCCCAGTGGGCCGGGGTGTTCACCGCCTGGGGCCGCGAGACCCGCGAGGCCGCGGTGCGTGTCGTCACCGGCACACAGGGCCAGCGCGACCAGGCCGCCAACCTGGAGGTCAAGCCGGTCGACCTCGCCGCCAACCCCTACCTCGCCCTCGGCTGCCTGATCGCCGCCGGGATGGACGGCCTCACGTCGTCCGCGCCCCTGCCGGAGGAGATCACCGGGGATCCGGCACGGTTCGGCGAGGCGGAGGCGGCGGCCCGCCGCGTGCGGCGCCTGCCGACCTCGCTGGAGGAGTCCGTCGCGGAGTTCCGCAAGGACGAACTGCTGCGCACCGCCCTCGGCCCGGTCCTGGCCGACGCGGTGATCGCCGTGCGCCAGGGCGAGATCGCGGCCGTCGACGGGCTGGACGACGAGCAGGTGGCGGCGGCGTACCGCTGGAAGTACTGACGATGGGCGGCGTAGCACGCGGTGCCGGGCCGGTCCACGAGGCACTCGCCGCCCTGCCGCTCGTGGACCACCACTGCCACGGAGTCGTCACCGCCGACCTGGACCGTGCGGGCTTCGAAACCCTGCTCACCGAGGGCGAGGTGTGGCCCGGCAGCGGGATCTCGCCCTTCGACTCCCCTGTCGGCGTGGCCGTCCGCCGCCACTGCGCCCCGGTGCTCGACCTGCCGCGCCACGCCCCGGCCGACGCATACCTCGCCCGGCGGGCGGAGTTGGGCGCGCACGAGGCGAACCGGCGCTTCCTCGCCGCCGCGGGCTCGGGCGTGTTCTGCGTCGACACCGGGTACGCGCCGGACCGCCTCACGTCCCCGGCGGAGCTGGCCGCGGCCGCGGGCGGTGACGCGGTCGCGTACGAGGTCGTACGGCTGGAGAGCGTCGCCGAGGCTCTGGTGGCCAAGGGAGTTGAGCCCCACGAGTACGGAGCCGTCTTCCGCGAAGCCGCCCACGAAGCCGCACGGCGGCCGGGCGTGGTGGGCGTGAAATCGGTGGCCGCCTACCGCACCGGCTTCGACCTCGACCCGGCCCGCCCGTCGGACGCGGAGGTCGCGCAGGCGGCCGCGCGCTGGCTCGCCGGTGCCGGCCGCCGCCTCGACGACCCGGTCCTCGTCCGGCACCTGCTGTGGACGGCCGTCGACCTCGGTCTGCCCCTCCAACTGCACACCGGGTTCGGCGACAACGACATCCGCCTGCACCGCGTCGACCCCACCCACCTCACCGACTGGCTGCATCTGACCGCCGGCACGATCCCGGTCCTGCTGCTGCACTGCTGGCCCTACCAGCGCCAGGCCGCCTACCTCGCGGCGGTCTTCGAGCAGGTGTACCTGGATGTCGGCCTGACCCTGCACCACGTCGGTCCCGCCCGGGCCCGCGCGATCCTGGAGGAGGCCCTGGAGATCACACCGTTCCGCAAACTGCTGTACAGCTCCGACGCCTACGGTGTGGCCGAGTTCCACCACCTCGGGGCGGTGGCCTTCCGGCAGGGCCTGGCCGGACTGCTGCAGGACCGGGTGGACGCCGACGAACTGAGCCCGGCGGACGCGCTCCGGATCGTCCGGTGGACGGGACGGGACAACGCACACCGCATCTACGAACTCACCGACGGTGCAGGAGAAACCTGAAATGACGTGGGGCCGCTCACAGTTGCTCCGGAGCGGCACGCACGACGCCGGAACCCCTGAAAGTATGATCAAGCAATGTCTGACATGACCGAAACCACGCCCGGTTGGCTGACCACCGACGAACTCGAGCAGGCGCGCGCCCACATGCCGATCCTGTACGTCGAGGCGGTGCCCGTGCGCGTCGACGACAGCGGTGAAGTGACCAGCATCGGCCTGCTCCTTCGCATCGGTCCGGACGGAACGGTCAGCAGGACCCTGGTCTCCGGCCGGGTGCTGCACCACGAGCGCGTGCGGGACGCCCTGCTGCGCCACCTGGAGAAGGACCTCGGCCCGGTGGCGCTGCCCCGCGTGCCCGCCTCCCTGCAGCCCTTCACCGTCGCCGAGTACTTCCCGACGGCGGGCATCACGCCCTTCCACGACCCCCGACAGCACGCCGTGTCGCTCGCCTACATCGTCCCGGTGACCGGCGACTGCCGCCCCCGGCAGGACGCCCTCGACCTGGTCTGGTTCAGCCCGCAGGAGGCCGCCTCCCCGGCGGTGCAGAGCGAGATGCCGGGCGGACACGGCGTCCTCCTCAAGCAGGCCCTCGCGCATGTCGGTTACGTGTACTGAACGGCGCCCGGCGCACCGTCGGTGCGGGCGCCGCGGCCGGTCAGCTCTCGCCTGGGGCCGCGGCCGCCACCTCCTCGCGCGGCGCCAGCTGCGCGGCGGCCCAGCGGGCCCAGTCCCGCTCCATCTCGGCCAGGCGCAGCCCGTATTCGAGCCCGATCCGGCCGTTGACGGTCAGCGGGCCGTCGTCCCCGCCCAGCGCGGCACGCAGCGCTGAGAGCCGCTCGTGTTCGGCCACCGCCTGCCGCTCGCGCTCGCCCAGGATCGCGCGGGCCTGGTCACCGGTGGCCAGATCAAGGAAGAACACCTTCAGCAGCAGCTCGCTGCGGCGCGGCTGCGGCGGAGTGGGCGCGGCCAGCCAACGAGCCAGCTCCTCACGGCCCTTGTCGGTGAGCGTGTACTCCTTGCGGCCGCGGGGCCCCTGTGCGGACACGTCGACCAGTCCGGCGCTCGCGAGCCGGTTCAGTTCGCCGTACATCTGGCTCTGCGTCGCCGGCCAGACGTGCGCCAGCGACGTGTCGAACAGCTTCATCAGGTCGTAGCCGCTGGCGGACCGGTCCACCAGGAGACCGAGCAGTGCGTGGCGAAGGCTCATGGGTCCACCGTACCTCCACGTTTGACATGTCACATGTGACCCCGTAACTTCGACCTGTCAGCAGTGGAATTTGACCCCGGGAAGGGGTTCCCATGCACTACCTGCGCGGCTTCCTCCCCTGGATCGCCTACGCCTGCCTGTCGCCGCTCGGCTGGCAGTGGAGTGCTCTCACCGGACTGGTCGTTGCCCTGGTCCTCATAGCCGTAAACCGCAGGGCGGGGGTGCCCGCGGACGCGCTCATCCTGGAGTTCAGCACCGCGTGCTTCTTCGTCGTCCTGACCGCGGTCGCCTTCGCCGCGCCGCACTCGAAGGTGGCGGACTACGGCGGGGCGATCTCCTTCGGCTGGCTGGCGGTGACCGCGGGGACCACCCTCGCCGTCCGCCGTCCCTTCACGCTCGGCATCGCCCGGCGCACCGTGCCGGAGAAGTTCTGGAAGACACCGCAGTTCCTGCGCATCAACAACGTCATCACCGCGGTGTGGGCCACCGCCTTCCTGGTGACCGCTGCCGCCCTGACCGTCTGCGACGCCACCGGCGCGGGCACGGCGGTCAAGATCACGATCCAGGTGCTCGGCTTCGTGGTCCCGGCCGTCTTCACCGCCCGCTACCCCAAGATCGTCCAGGCGCGGTACGCCAAGCTCAACACGGCGTCCTGAAACCCCGGACACGGCCCCGGGACACCACCGCAGAACGCTCCTTCGTATCAGCCGCCCCACCGCTGTGACCAGGGACTCCGCGGGGGTGTTCAGGTTGCTCTCAGGTTCCCGGGGCCGTCGGGCAACGCCTGCCCCAGAAGTCCCAAAACCCTGGCAAAGGGGTCTGGGAAGACGGCAGTTGACCATGCGATCGTGCGCGCCATGACCACAGAGCACGTCCTTGATGACCGCCGCGACGATCACCACTCCCGCACCAGCCACTCCCGCACAAGCCACCCCCGCACCAGCCACTCCCGCACCAGCCACTCCCGTATCCGCCGCACGGCGAACAAGGTGCCGGAAGTGACCGTCTACTTCTGGATCATCAAGGTGCTGACCACCGGCATGGGCGAGACGGCGTCCGACTTCCTGGCCCATCTCCTCGGCCCGGTCCCGGCGGTCGCGCTCGGCGGCCTCGCCCTGCTGGCCTCACTGGCCCTGCAGTTCGCCGTCCGCCGGTACGTGGCCTGGATCTACTGGACCGCCATCGTCATGGTCAGCGTGTTCGGCACCATGGCCGCCGACGTCCTGCACGTCGGCCTCGGCGTCCCCTACGCCGTCTCGACGCCCGCCTTCATGGCCGCACTGGCCGCCGTCTTCGCCCTCTGGTACGCCGTCGAGCGGACCCTGTCGATCCACAGCATCCACACCCGCCGCCGCGAGACCTTCTACTGGGCCGCCGTCCTGGCCACCTTCGCGCTCGGCACGGCAGCGGGCGACCTCACCGCCACCATCGGCCTCGGCTACCTCGGCTCCGTCGTCCTGTTCGGCGTCGCGATCTGCGTCCCCGCCCTCGCCCATCACCGTGGCGCGCTGGGCCCGGTGACCGCCTTTTGGACCGCGTACGTCATCACCCGCCCCCTCGGCGCCTCGCTGGCCGACTGGATGGCCCTCTCCCCCGGCCGCGGCGGCCTCGGTCTGGGCCTCGGCCCGGTCACCCTCTCCTGGACGGCCGCCATCGTGGCCTTCGTCGGGTACCTGGCCGTCTCGCGGGCCGACGTCCGGCCGCGGTAAGGACGTTCACGACCGAGCCGGGGCCGCCGACCGCCGCCAGGGGTGTGCGCGCACGTACACCCCGAACTGGTGACGGGACGCCGAAGCCCTCGCTTGTTCCGTAGACGGGCCAGGCGAGTTGGGATTTCATGATTCCATGACGAACAGAGAGCGCGGGGCCCTGGCTCTCTGGCTCACGGGGGTCGCGGTGGCCGTCTGGGCCGTGGTCCGGTTCGGCTTCGAGCCGGTGACGGCGGCTCTGGGGGTCGGTGGGGTCGTCCTCGCCGCCTCCCCGGCCAGAAGGGCGCTTGTCACTCCACTTCGACGCCACCATTTCGAGTGACGCCGGGAGTCAGCTACCAGGGACCCTGGCGTCTCCCCGGACCGGACTTCCACCGGCTGGCTACCCTGAGCTTGACGTCCGGTTACATCACTCACATCCCTTCTGAGCTGGGAAGACGCCCGGACTCCTGGACGTACGCTTGGCGTTTAACCTCGCCGGGTCACCTGACCTGCTGATCTTGGCGTCTTTCTGAGACAGCAGGACGGCCGTTCTTCACGCTTCGAGGTGTCGAGCAACGTCGCGTGAAGGAACGGCCGCTGTGAAGAGTCTGGCTTGTGCAGGTCCCGCTGATGCCGCGCTGAGCGTGCTGTCCCACTTTCCAGGGCTTCGGCGTAGTCGGGTGGCGTCCGATTTGTGCTCAAGCGAGGCCGACTTCGACAAGATCAAGACGGTTCGCGCGAACGCCATGCCATGGGAGGGGTGGCGGCGCACCGCCACGGTGCGAAACCGCCGCCCATCCTCCGCCCCAACCTTTGCTTCATCTATCGAAATTCAATAGGTTTCCATCGCGACTCGATGGAAGGATGGGCAGTGGGAAAGCTGATAGTGGGTGCGCTGCGCGCCGTGCTCGTGGTGGTGCTCGCCGGCACCGTGTTCGTACAGGCATTGATGGTGTGGGCGTTGGCCACCGACCCGGAGGACGGGTCGCTCCCGCTGACCCCGCTGCGCGTGATCACGATCCTGGGCATGGCGTCGGTCCAGGTCGCCCTGATCTGCGTATGGCGGCTGGTGACGATGGTGCGACGCGGAACCGTGTTCTCCCACGCCGCCTTCCGGTACGTGGACGCCGTGATCGGCGCGATCGTGGCGGCTGCCCTCGTGTGGTTCGCGGTCACGGTCCTCAATGCGCCGGGCCAGCGGGCCGACCCGGGCGTCACCGTCATCATGGGCGGGGTTGGCGTGGCCATCCTGGGGGTCGCGCTCATCGTGCTCGTGCTGCGGATGCTGCTCGCCCAGGCCGTCGCGCGCGACATCGAAGCGGCGCAGATGCAGGCCGAGTTGGACGAGGTGATCTGATGCCGATCGCCGTCGACATCGACGTGATGCTGGCCAGGCGGAAGATGTCCGTGGGCGAGCTCGCGGACCGCGTAGGGATCACGCCCGCCAACCTGGCGGTACTCAAGAACGGCCGCGCCAAGGCGGTGCGCTTCGCGACGCTCGCCGCGCTCTGCGAGGTGCTCGAGTGCCAGCCGGGCGACCTGCTGCGCTGGGAGGCCGAGGACGCCGCGGGCGGATGACATGCCCCAGGGCGGGCGTGAAAACGCCTGGCACCACCGGCCCGTGGCACGGCGCGTGGACCGCAAGAACGTGGATCGCCGATCACCCGCAGCACCGTCCCGACCCCGTTGGGTAGATTCCGGTTGACTTGCACCGCACCGTCCCGGTCGACGATCGCAACCTGCGAACGCGACCTCCCCACAGCAAACCCCCGTCCTTCCAGCGCGGAAGAGCGGGGGTTCGTTGTTGGGCGGGCAGCCAGGGCTTCGCCGTAGTCGCTTGACGCCGGATTCGTGACGGTCTGTCAATTCAACGGGGTTCCGGGAACGCGACAGGCACGGGCTTCCAAGATCATGGAGTTCTCGACGCCCGTGATCCGAGTGGAAAACCGTGCCTGCCGACGCAGCATCGCCGATCCCGCCTGGCTTTGACCAACTCCGCGAGCATCCCGGGGCCGTGCCCGAGGAGATCCCGGGCCTGCTGGAGCGACTGGCCGAGGTGCCCGCCCTCGCGATCCGCGCGGCGTACGGCACGCTCTGGTCGTCGTGCTCGCGCTGACCGCGTGCGCGGTTCTGGCCGGAGCGACCTCCCTGCTGGCGGTGGGTGAGTGGATCACCGACGCCCCGCCGTCCGTCCTGGAGCGCCTTGGCGTACGGCCCGATCCGCTGTCCCCGAAGCGGTGCCTGCCAGCGGAGGCGACCCTGCGGCGGCTGCTGGGCCGCATCGACGGCGACGCGTTGGACCCGGCGGTGGGCCGCTGGCTGGCCGACCGGCGCGCTGGGGCCGACGGTCGGCTGCACGCAGTGGCGGTCGACGGCAAGACCCTGCGCGGAGCGGCCAGGGCCACGGGCCGCAAGATTCATCTGCTCGCCGCCTGCGACCACCTCTCCGGCCTGGTCCTGGCCCAACTCGACGTAGGCGAGAAGACCAACGAGATCACCTGCTTCCAGCCTCTGTTGGAGACCCTCGCCGACCTGGCGGGCGTGGTCGTGACCAGCGACGCCATGCACACCCAGCGCGAGCACGCCAGCTACCTGCTCGGCCGAGGCGCGCACTACGTCGTGACCGTGAAAGGGAACCAGAAGAAGCTCCACAAGCAACTCAAGTCCCTTCCCTGGAAGCAGATCCCGCTGCAGGGCCGCACCCGCGACACCGGCCACGGCCGCGGAGAGATCCGCCGCATCAAGGTGTGCACGGTGAACAGCCTGCTCTTTCCCGGCGCCCGCCAGGCCGTCCAGCTCAAGCGCCGCCGAGTGGACCGCAAGACCGGCAAGGTCAGCATCAAGACCGTCTACGCAGCCACCAGCCTCACTGCGGAACAGGCCACACCCGCCGAGCTCGCCCGGCTGATCCGCAGCCACTGGAAGATCGAAGCCCAGCACCACGTCCGAGACGTGACGTTCGCCGAGGACGCCTCCCATCTGCGAACCGGCTCCGTACCCCGAGCCACTCCTGCGCCTCTTCCTCGCTGTCCACTGCAGCGGATGCGGGGTTAGCGAGGTCTCCGGATGCCGTGTCGGAGACATCGACACCAGCCAGTGGATCTGGACCGTGCGACGTCGGACCACACCCGCACCCGGCGGACTGACCGACAAGGGCACCAAGGGCAAGCGGGCCCGCAAGGTCCCCATCATCGAGGAAATCCGCCCCCTTGTCGCCCAGCGCATCCTGTCCGCCGGCCCCGACCCCGACGCCCGCCTGTTCACCGGCCCACGCGGCGGGCGCATCTCCACCGCCGTCCTGCGCGACGCGACCCACTGGGACGACGTGGTCACCAAGCTCGGCTACGAACACCTGCGCCGCCACGATCTCCGGCATGCCGGACTGACCTGGTTCGCCGACGCAGGAGTCCAAGTCCACGTCCTACGCAGAATCGCCGGCCACGGATCGCTGACCACCACCCAGCGCTACCTCCACCCGGACGTGCACAAGATCACGGCCGCCGGCGCGGCCCTCACCGCACACCTCAGCGTGCTCCGCGCCCCGCGCTCCTTGCCGAGCCCGATCGTCGTCACCCGCTGAGCCGGTCAAGGAACGCTGGTCCCCAACTGGTCCCCAAGAATGATCAAGGGGCGGTTTCGGATCACTCCGAAACCGCCCCTGACCTGCGACTCATTCGAGTCGGGACGACAGGATTTGAACCTGCGACCCCTTGACCCCCAGTCAAGTGCGCTACCAAGCTGCGCCACGTCCCGTTGCCCGTCTGACCTGGGCTTTCCCCCGGCCGAACGTGCAGGAAAACAATACCGCACTCGGGTCGGTGGTCGCGCACCCGTTTGTCCGGCGGCCGGGGCGCGAGCGCACACCTGTTACTCCGGCGGCCGCGGCGCGGGCGCGCAGTTGACCTCAAGTTCGCTTGAGGTTGCACGATCGTCCGCATGACGATCACCGAGGAACTCGGGCGTACCCACGGGTACGCCGACCTGCCCCGACTCATGGGGCTGATGACGGGCGACGAGAAGCACGGGCCGGCGGCCACGTCCACGCTGGACGTGCTCTGGGTGCTTTACGACCGCGTGCTGCGGGTCGGCCCGGAGCGGAGGGACGACCCGGAGCGGGACCGGTTCCTGCTGTCGAAGGGGCACGGGCCGATGGCGTACTACGCGGTCCTCGCCGCCAAGGGCTTCGTACCCGTGGACTGGCTGCCGAACTTCGGCGCCTACGACTCGCCGCTCGGACACCACCCGGACCGCACGCTCGTGCCGGGCGTGGAGATCGGCAGCGGATCACTGGGGCACGGGCTGCCGATCGCCGTCGGCACGGCGTTGGGGCTGCGCGCCCAGGGGCTCGACGGGCCACGGGTGTGGGTGCTGATCGGGGACGCCGAGCTGGACGAGGGCAGCAATCACGAGGCGATCGCCTTCGCCGGGCCCGCGGGGCTAGAGCAGCTGCACACCGTCGTCATCGACAACGCCTCCGCCAGCCACGCCCGTCCGGGCGGGATCGCGGCCCGTTTGGAGGCCGCGGGCTGGTCGGCGGTGACCGTCGACGGCCGCGACCACGAGGCGCTGTACGCCGCCTTCACCGCATCGCATCCGGGCCGTCCGCACGCGGTCGTGGCCCGGGTGGAGCCGAAGAACGCCTGAATCCCCGCCCCACACCCCCGCTCCCCCTCCCATCCGACGTGCCGCCCCCACTCCCCCATTCCATCCGACGTGCCGAAGGGCTCGACCTCCATGGACACCATGCGTGACCGTTTCGCACCCGTCGTCTCGCGCCTGCTGGACGAGGATCCGCGAGTCGCGGTCGTCCTCGCCGAGATCGGCAAGGACGGCTTCGCCGAGGCCCGGCGCAGGCACCCCGACCGGGTCATCAACGTCGGCATCCGCGAGCAGCTCCTCGTCGGCGCCGGCGCGGGGCTGGCGCTGACCGGGATGCGGCCGGTGGTGCACACCTTCGCCAGCTTCCTCGTCGAGCGGCCCTTCGAGCAGGTCAAGCTGGACCTGGGGCACCAGGACGCGGGAGCGGTGCTGGTGAGCGCAGCCGCCTCCTTCGACTGGCCCGCCGGCGGGTACACGCACATGGCGCCCGGCGACGTGGCGCTGCTCGACACCCTGGACGGCTGGACCGTCCATGTGCCGGGGCACCCGGACGAGGCCGAGACCCTGCTGCGGCACGCGGTCGCCGCGGGCGACGAGAAGGTGTACGTGCGGCTGTCCGTGCAGTCGAACGCCGAGCGCCGTCCGGTCGACGGCGAGCGCTTCCTCACCGTCCGTGAGGGCCGCTCGGGTGTCGTGGTCGCCGTCGGGCCGATGCTCGACGCGGCGCTCGCCGCGACGGAGGGCCTCGACGTCACCGTGCTGTACGCGACGACCGTACGGCCCTTCGACGCGGCCGCGCTGCGCCGGGCCGTGCAGACGGCCGGGACGGACGTCGTCCTGATCGAGCCGTACCTGGCGGGGACGTCGACGGCGGCCGTGAGCGACGCGCTGCGCGACGTCCCGCACCGCGTCCTCGGCCTCGGCGTGGGCCGCCGCGAACTGCGGCGCTACGGGCGCGTCGAGGAGCACGTCGCCGCCCATGGTCTCGACGCCCGCTCCCTCCGGGAGCGGATCGCGGGGTTCGTCGGGGGTGGGCGTCTGGTGGTCGGGGCCTGAGCAGCGGTCGCGCGGCGGTGGGGTGTGAGAGCTGCGTCCGGTCGTCAGCGCTGCTCCGGGGCCCTCCCGCGTCTCGCCTCCCTGCCCGGGCCGTGGGCCGTCGCGTCGGCGCGTATCAGATCGCGTATCGCGGGGACCGCGAGCAGCGCGGTCGGTACGACGAAGCTCATCACCCCGGCGACCAGCAGCACGTGGTCCGCGCCCAGGGCCGACGCGGCCGGGCCGGCGAGGGCCTGGCCGACGGGCATCATCGCGAGGGAGCCCGCCACGTCGTAGGCGTGGATGCGGTTCAGGACGTCGGGCGGCACCTGGGTCTGGACGCTGGTCGCCCACATCACGCCCCAGAACGACATCCCGGCCCCGGCGACGGCGGCTCCCGCCGCCATGACCGGTACGTCGAGGCCGGCTCCGACGGTCGCCGGGAAACCGGCGAAGGCGAAGAGAGCGAGCGCGCCGGCGCGCAGCATGCGCCGCGGGCGCAGCCGCAGGGCGAGGAACCCGCCGACGACGGTGCCGGCGCCGAGGGCCGAGTTGACCAGGCCGTAGGCGCGCGGGCCGTGCTGCTGGACCACCTCCGTGGCCACCAGCGGGACGGTCGGGCCCCAGACGGCGATCATGTACAGGCACCAGACGGCGATGACGCCCCACAGCCAGGTGCGCGCCCTGAACTCCCGCCATCCTTCGACCAGATCGGCCTTGAAGGTGCTCGTCCCGTGACCGGCCGGAGTGCTGCCGGGAGCGAGCGGGGGCAGGCGGAGCAGCAGCAGGCAGAGGGCGCTGACCGCGTAGGTGGAGGCGTGGGCCGCGAACACTGCGCCGGACGAGGCGAGGCCGACCAGCACGCCCGCGACGGCGGGGCCCGCGAGCTGGGCGGCGGACTCGGCGATCCGTATGGCGCCGATGGCGCCCTGGATGTCGCAGGCCAGCCGGGGCACCGTGCTGGCCACGCCGGGCTGAAAGACCGCGCCGGCCACGCCGTTGAACAAGCCGATCGCGCAGATCTCCCAGAGCACCACGTGGCTGGAGAAGAAGAGCGCGGCGGCCAGGGACTGGGTGCCGAGCCGCACGAGGTCGGCGCCGATCATCAGTCTGCGGGTGCTGAACCGGTCGGCGATGACCCCGCCGAAGACCACGAGTCCGGCGAACGCGGCGGCCGTGGAGGCCATGGCGAGGCCGACCGCGCCCACGCCGTACCCGTGCTGCAGCAGGCCCGCGGCCAGTGCCACGGGCAGCATGGTGTCGCCGAGGCGGGCGACGGCCCGCGCGACGAAGAACAACGCGAAGTCCCGCGACCAGACCGGCCGTACCCAAGTGCCGTCTCCGGGTCCGGCAACGATGTCATGCCGTCCTGGTCCGGCCCCGCCCGACGGCGCGACTCCCTGCGCCGCCGCCTCACCGGGCGACGACTGCGATGGCGTCCCGGTCATCCTTGGCGCTCCCCTCCCGGCCGATCCACACGGTCCCCCCTGGTGGCAGCCGGAGTCCCCTCCCTGCCCCGGCTGCCCCCGTGCCTTCGGATCATGCCATGGCCCACTGACAACGCCCGAGGGGTTTTCAGTGCACGGTGGGCAGCCCCAACTCGGGGTGGGCCGCCAGCAGTCGGGGCGGGGCCGCCTGGCGCCAGGAGTCGGCGAGGATGTCGCGCAGCTCGTCCTCGTCCTCCAGCGCGGCGAGCCGGGCACGGACCCATGCGAACTGCGCCTCGTGGTCGGCGACCCAGAACTTCTCCGGCTCCGCCAGGACCAGTTCGTCGCGCTCGTCCTTGGGGCAGCGCACGGCGAGGGAGGTCTCGTCCTCCGGCAGCGTGGCGAACATCTTTCCCGCGACCCGGAACGTGGGCATGCCCCAGGCGATCTTCTCCGTCGTGTCCGGCAGGGACAGGGCGGTACGGCGTACGTCTTCGGCATCCGGCATGACACGCACGCTAGCCGCACCCACTGACAGTCACCTGGTCACGGATCCCGCTCCCAAGTGCTTGTAGTAGATCGTCGTCGGCCGCAGCACCCCGGCCGGGCTGGCCGCGTAGTCGGGGATCGCGCCGACCCGCGTCCAGCCGGCCGAGTCGTACAGGCGCTCGGCGAGGCTGTCGGTCTCCGTGTCCAGGTGCAGCAAGGTGATGCCGGCCGCGCCGGCCGCCTCCTCCGCGGTGGTCAGCAGCCGGCGGCCGAGGCCCTGTCCGCGTGCGTGCCGGTGCACCATCAGCTTGACCAGCTCGGCGCGGTGGCGGCTGTTGGGCTTGTCGGGAAAGGCGAGGCTGACGGTGCCGACCGTCCGCGCTTCGTCGTTCGCCGCCCACACGGCGAGCTGCCCGGCGGCCACGCCCGCGGCCCGCTCCTTCCACCAGGCGACCGCCTCGGCGTGATCGAGGGGCGCGAGGAAGCCGACGGAGGCGCCGGCCGCCACGGTGTCGGTCAGCAGCTCGGCCAGCTCCTCGACGCGGTCGAGCAGGTGGGCGGCGTCGAGCCGGGTCACGGTCACCGTCACGGTCGCACCACCGCCAGGACGTAGCGCGCGTCCGCGGGACCGGCACACCGGAACCGCGTCGGCCCCCACACCCGCAGCCGCAGGCAGTCACCGGTGCCGAGGTGGTGTCCGACGTCCTGAGCGGTCACCTCGAGGCTTCCTTCCAGTACCCAGATGTGCTGCTCCAGGCCGGGCACGGGCGGACGGTCGTACGCGATGTCGGCGCCCGCGGCGAGCCGTCCCTCGACGAGTTCGCCGCGCAGCCCGGCGTGCGGGGGCGACACGGACCGCCGGACGAACCCGGCGGCCCGGTCCTGCCACACCGTCTGCTCGGCGGCCCGCACCACCGGCGCGTGGTCGGCCTCGACCTCGCTGAGCAGCTGCGACATGGTCCGCCCGTACACGTGGCACAGCCGGTTGAGCAGCGAGGCCGTCGGGCTGATCTCCGCCCGCTCGGCCCGCGACAGCGTCGACCGGCTCACCCCGCTGCGCTCCGCCAACTCCCCCAGGGACCAGCCGTGTTCGGCCCGCAGCTCGGCGAGGCGGGCACCGAGACGGGCGTCGACGGGGTCCGGGCCGGAGGCGACCTCTTCCTCGGCTCCACCGACAGGTCGTTTCATATTCGGGATGCTATCCCAGATTCGAGATGCCCCGCACGCGGGAGACCCTTCCCGTGGCCCTTGTCACGCGCGACCTCCGAACGCCGCCAGCGTCCGCTCCAGCACCGGCAGCGCCCGCACCACCCGTTTCGAGCGGATCAGCAGGTCCCACGCCGGCTCGAACTTCTTCCAGCCACCGGCGTACGCGAGGTGCCGCAGCCGCTCGTGCGGGCCCGGCTGCGCCGCCGCGCCGCGCCAGATGCTGGACCAGCGGTAGAAGTCGCGGTACGCCCGCCAGTAGCCGTCCTCCAGCTGACGTGGCGTCATACCCTTGGGGCGGTAGACGACATGGCGGGTGTCGTACAGGTCCCAGTCGCGGTGCACGATCCGGCTCTCGGACTCCAGTTGCCGCCACAGGCCGGTCGACGGATACGGCGCCATGATGTGAAAAGTCGCCGTCTCGATGCCCTGCTCGACCGCCCACTCCACCGTGCGGTCGAACACGTCCGGGCCGTCCTGGTCGAGCCCGAAGACGAAGCTGGCATTGACCATGACCCCGGCGTCGTGCAGGCGCCGTACGGCCGCCGCGTAGTCCGTGCCGATGTTCTGGTTCTTGCGCCGCTCGGCGAGGTTCGCGTCGTTGACGGTCTCGAAGCCGACGAACAGACTGCGCAGGCCCGCCTCCACCGCCCGCTCCAGCAGACCCGGCCTGAGGACGGAGCTGACCGTGCCGGCCGCCTGCCACAGCCGTCCCATGCCGGACATGCCGTCGAACAGGGCCTGCGCGAAGCGCCGGTTGCCGAGCAGGTGGTCGTCGAGGAAGTAGAGGTGGCGGCCGGGAAGGCGGTCGATCTCCGCCAACGCGTCGTCGACGGCCTGGGTGTAGAAGGACTTGCCACCCTCGAAGAAGGCGTCCTTGTAGCAGAAGTCGCAGTGGTGTGGGCACTCTCGTGACACGACGATCGAGTGGGGAACGAGATAGAGGTGACGCTTGATCAGGTCACGGCGCACCGGCGGGAGTCCGGCGAGCGTGCGCTGCGTCGAGTCGTAGCGGCGGGCGGGAGAGCCGTCGCAGAAGTCCTTCAGGAACAGCGGCCAGGTGTCCTCGCCGGGGCCGGTGAAGATCGTGTCGGCGTGGGCCGCCGCCTCCTGTGGGAGCGAGGTCACGTGCAGGCCCCCCATGGCCACGTGGACGCGGCGGGCGCGGAAGTGGTCGGCTATCTCGTAGCTGCGCCGGGCGGACGTGATGTACGGCTGCACCACCAGCAGGTCGGGGGTCTCAAGGGCCTCCAGGTCGATCCGCTCCACGTGCTCGTCGTAGAGCGTGACCTCGTCGTCGGGGTCCAGGTAACCGGCCAGGGTGGCAAGGCCGAGGGGGCGGGAACAGGGAGTACTTGATGGGGCGGAACAGCGGACTGGTCGCCTCGGTCAAAGCCGGAAGGATCATCGTCACACGCATGCCCACCGAGACTGCGCGCCGGACGCGGCCGGTTCCCTACCCCCGGGCAGCTTCTCCCAGCGCGTCTAGCACCGGGCGGATGAGGGGATGCTCCTCGGCTCCCCGGCGTACGGCCGCGAAGACCCGGCGCGTGGGCGCCACGCCGTCGACGGGACGAACCACCACGCCCGTGAGGTCCATGCCGCGCAGGGCAGAGCGGGGGACGAGGGCCACGCCGGCCCCGGCCGAGGCCAGGGCCACCACCGCGCGGAAGTCGTCCGAGGAGTGTTCGAGGCGGGGCTGGAAGCCCGCGTTCTCGCAGGCCAGGACGACCACGTCGTGACAGGGGTTGCCGGGGTAGGGGCCGATCCAGGAGTCCTTGGCCAGCTCGGCGAGCGGGACCTCGGCGGTGTCGGCCAGGCGGTGGGTGACCGGGACGACCGCGTCGAAGGGCTCGGCGTACAGCGGGACGTGGGTCAGGCGGGGGTCGTCGGCGGGCGGCGCTCCGCGGTACTCGACGGCGACCGCCACGTCGACCTGCCGGTCCAGCACCATCGGGAGGCTTTCGTCGCCTTCGGCGTCCTGGACGCGGATACGGATCCCCGGCGCCGACTCTGCGAGGCGGGCCACCGCGGGCGCGACGACCAGCGCGATGCCGGTGGCGAAGGAGGCGACGGTGACCGTGCCGGCCGCGCCGGAGCTGTACGCGGCGAGCTCGGCCTCGGCCCGCTCCAGCTGGGCGAGGACCACGTTGGTGTGGCTGAGCAGGATCTCGCCGGCCGGGGTCAGCCGTACGCCCTTGGCGCTGCGCTCCACGAGCCGGTGGCCCGTCTCCTGCTCCAGGGCCGTGAGCTGCTGGGAGACGGCGGAGGGCGTGAGGTACAGCGCGGCGGCAGCCGCCGTCACCGTGCGGTGGTCGGCCACCGCACGGAGGATGTGCAGCCGCCGCGCTTCGATCATGCGAACGATTATCGCAAGCCCCCCGGGCCGCTCAGGCCTCCAGCTCCGCCCGGGCCGCGACGAACGCGTCGACCGCGCGGTTCACGTCGTCCGTCGAGTGCGCGGCGGACAGCTGGACGCGGATGCGGGCCTGGCCCTGCGGCACGACCGGGTACGAGAAGCCGATCACGTACACGCCGCGCTCCAGCAGCAGCTCCGCCATCCGGCCCGCCTTCGCCGCGTCGCCGATCATGACGGGCGCGATGGCGTGGTCGCCGGGGAGGATGTCGAAGCCCTCCTCGGTCATGCGGCGGCGGAACAGCGCGGTGTTCTCGGCCAGCCGGACGCGCAGGTCATCCGCCGACTCCAGCAGGTCGAGCACCTTCAGCGAGGCGGCCGCGATCACCGGGGCGAGGGTGTTCGAGAACAGGTACGGCCGCGAGCGCTGGCGCAGCAGGGCGACGATCTCCGCGCGGGCGGCGACGTAGCCGCCGGAGGCGCCGCCGAGCGCCTTGCCGAGGGTGCCGGTGATGATGTCGACGCGGTCCATGACGCCGTGCAGCTCGGGGGTGCCGCGGCCGCCGGGGCCGACGAAGCCGACGGCATGCGAGTCGTCGACCATGACCATGGCGTCGTAACGGTCGGCGAGGTCGCAGATCTCGCGGAGCGGCGCCACGTAGCCGTCCATCGAGAAGACGCCGTCGGTGACGATCAGCTTCCGGCGCGCGCCGCCCTCATCGGCCTCCTTCAACTGCCGCTCCAGGTCGGCCAGATCGCGGTTGGCATAGCGGAAGCGGCGGGCCTTGGACAGGCGGATGCCGTCGATGATCGACGCATGGTTGAGGGCGTCGGAGATGACCGCGTCCTCCGGGCCGAGGAGGGTTTCGAAGACACCGCCGTTGGCATCGAAGCACGAGGAGTAAAGGATCGTGTCCTCCTGGCCGAGGAAGGCCGACAGGCGGGCCTCCAGCTCCTTGTGCACCTCCTGGGTGCCGCAGATGAAGCGCACGGACGCCATGCCGTAGCCCCAGCGGTCCAGTGCCGCGTGCGCGGCGGCGACGACGTCGGGGTGGTCGGCGAGGCCGAGGTAGTTGTTGGCGCAGAAGTTGAGGACCTCGCCGGGGCGGCCGCCCGCGGTGACGTTGACGGTCGCGGCCTGCGGGGTGCCGATCACGCGCTCGGGCTTGTGCAGACCGGCGGCGCGGATCTCGTCGAGGGTGGCGCGCAGGTCGTCGCGCACGGAGTCGAACATGGGAGAAGCTCCTAAGGTGCTTGCGCGGGAGGAGGGTTACGCGGTCCAGTCGAGGATGACCTTGCCGCCCCGGCCACTGGCGGCATCCGCGAACGCGGCCTCGAAGTCGCGGTAGCCGTACCGGCCGGTGATCACGGGCGCGAGGTCGAGGCCGCCCTCCAGCAGCACCGACATCGCGTACCAGGTCTCGAACATCTCCCGGCCGTAGATGCCCTTGATGGTGATCATGGAGGTGACGATCCGGGCCCAGTCGACCGCGAACTCCTCGGCGGGCAGGCCGAGCATCGCGATCCGGCCGCCGTGCGTCATGTTGGCGATCATGTCGCGCATCGCCTCGGGCCGGCCGGACATCTCCAGGCCGATGTCGAAGCCCTCGCGCAGGCCGAGTGCGCGCTGTCCCACGGCGATGGTGGCCTCGGAGACGTTCAGCGCGAGACTCACGCCGACCTTGCGCGCCAGCTCCAGCCGCTCCTCGCTGACGTCGGTGATCACGACGTTCCGCGCACCCGCGTGCCGGGCCACCGCCGCCGCCATCAGACCGATCGGGCCGGCCCCGGTGATCAGCACGTCCTCGCCGACCAGCGGGAAGGACAGGGCGGTGTGCACGGCGTTGCCGAACGGGTCGAAGATCGCGGCGACGTCGAGGTCGACGGGGACCCGGTGCACCCAGACGTTGGCGGCGGGCAGGGCGACGTACTCGGCGAACGCGCCGTCGCGGCCCACGCCCAGCCCGACGGTCGCCCGGCACAGATGGCGGCGCCCGGCCAGGCAGTTGCGGCACTTGCCGCACACCAGATGGCCCTCGCCGCTGACCCGGTCGCCGGTCTTGATGTCGGTGACGTCGCGGCCGGTGGCGACGACCTCGCCGACGAACTCGTGCCCGATCACGAGCGGGGTGCGGATCGCCTGCTGCGCCCAGCCGTCCCAGGCATGGATGTGCAGGTCGGTGCCGCAGATGCCGGTCCGCAGGACCTTGATCAGTACGTCACCGGGTCCGACGGCGGGCTCGGGGACGTCCACGAGCCACAACCCGGGCTCCGCCTTCTCCTTGACCAGCGCCTTCAACGCTACGGCTCCTGTGGTGAGACCCCGGGTCCGGGCATGCCGAAGGGACCCGCATCCGGGGAGAGGGGTGGAATCGCGTAGCAATCTGCCGTACGGCGACGCCCTGGTCCATCGAGGATTTCTTAAGCGCGGCCGCAGCTTTCCTTCACGCCGTCCCCAGCCCCTTCCGGCGCGTCCGCAGGGCACCGCGCGCTCAGAGCAGGAAGCCCTCCGACCCCCGCCGTTCGAGCCACCCGACGAGCTCCGCCGCCGACGCCTTGATGGTCTCCAGGCCGTCCCGGCCCCACGGCCGCGGCTCTACGTCGACGACGCACACCGTGCCCAGCACCATCCCCGTGCCGTCGATGAGCGGAGCGCCGAGGTAGGAGCGGATGCCGAACTCGTCGACGACCGGGTTGCCCGCGAAGCGCGGATAGTCGCAGACGTCCTCCAGGACCAGCGCCTTGCGCCGGACCACGACATGGGGGCAGAAGCCGTGGTCGCGAGCCAGGTGGCGCCCCACTTCGCGCCGGGTCCCGTCGGCGTCGACGGTCAGGACGTCCCGTCCGGGCGTGTGCAGGCCGGCGAAGAACTGCCCCTTGTCGTCGAGGAAGTTGACCATCGCGTACGGCGCCACGGTGCGCTCGGCGAGGCGGTCGGCGAAGGCGTCGAGGACGGCCTCGGGGCGCTCCCCCAGGCCCAGCCGGCGCAGCCGCCGGGTGCGGGCGGGGGCCTCCCTGTCCTCGGGGGTGAGCAGCAGGCGACCTGCCGGGCGCGGCGGGTCGTAGCTCATGTCCGGGCTCCGTCGCTGTGGGCGTGTGTCATCTACGGGCTCCCTGGCGGTGTGGGATCACATGTGGGCGCCGTGGCTCGGCGCGGGGGCGGGTGCGTGGGCGATGAGGTGCCGTACGAGGTTCAGCAGCGTCTGGACGCCCGAACTGGAGATGCGGGCGTCGCAGCGGACGACGGGGATCCCCGGGTCGAGGTCGAGGGCGGCGCGCACCTCCTGGGGGTCGTAGCGATAGGCGCCGTCGAACTCGTTGACGGCGATGATGAAGGCGAGGCCGCGCTGCTCGAAGAAGTCGACGGCCGCGAAGCACTCCTCCAGGCGGCGGGTGTCGGCGATGATCACGGCGCCCAGGGCGCCTTCGGACAGCTCGTCCCACATGAACCAGAACCGCTCCTGTCCGGGCGTGCCGAACAGGTAGAGCACGTGCTGCGGATCGAGGGTGATGCGGCCGAAGTCCATCGCCACGGTCGTCTCGACCTTGTTCTCGATGCCGTCGAGGTTGTCCGTGGCCGCGCTGACCGTGGTGAGCAACTCCTCCGTGCTGAGCGGGGCGATCTCGCTCACCGCGCCGACGAAGGTCGTCTTGCCCACCCCGAACCCTCCCGCCACCAGAATCTTCAGCGCGGTCGGGAAGGGGTCGGTGCCGTCGTCGTAGTCAGAGCTGTCGTCGTAGTCCATCGAGCACTGCCTCCAGAAGGGCCCGGTCGGTGGGGTGGTGGTGGAACACGGGGGGCTTGGTGGTCAGCGCCCCGCAGTCGACGAGGTCGGACAGCAACACCTTGGTCACCGCCGCCGGCAGCTTCAGGTGGGCGGCGACCTCGGCGACCGGAAGGGGAGCGCGGCACAGGTCGAGTGCCTGGGCGTGCTCGGGGCCGAGGTAGCCGAGGGGGGTGGCCCCGGTGACCATCACCTGCGACATGAGGTCGAGCGCGATGCTGGGCCGGGTGCGGCCGTTGCTGACCGTGAAGGGGCGCACCAGGCGTCCGGCTGCGTCGTCCAGCCAGGGCCCGTCGCCGGCCGTCGTCGCGCTCAAGGCCTCAGCGCCGGGGGTTCGACGGTGTGCTGCCGGGGCGCGGTCACGAGGTAGGGGCGGACGCTCTTGACCAGCATCGCCATCTCGTAGCCGAGCACCGCCGCGTCGGCTTCGCGGCCGGCGAGCACGGCGAGGCAGGTGCCGGAGCCGGCGGTGGTGACGAACAGCAGGGTCGAGTCGAGTTCGACGACGACCTGCCGCACGTCGCCGCCGTCGCCGAAGCGGATGCCGGCACTGCGGCCGAGGGAGTACAGGCCGGAGGCCAGGGCGGC
Source organism: Streptomyces sp. NPDC005202 (assembly GCF_040608235.1). Lineage (NCBI taxonomy): Bacteria > Bacillati > Actinomycetota > Actinomycetes > Kitasatosporales > Streptomycetaceae > Streptomyces > Streptomyces sp. NPDC005202. The sequence continues at coordinate 165,796 of NZ_JBEXHW010000013.1, forward strand.
CATGTGGTCGGCGCTGTCGGGGTCGAGGCCGTGGACGGACTTCACGAGCCCGTCGCAGGACAACAGGACCGCGCTGGTGGTGTGCGGCACGCGCTGCACGAGGCCGCTCATCAGCCAGTCGAGATCGGATACATGGCCGGTCGGCGCATCGCTCGCCATGGTGGATCGACTCCTTGGGTTACGAAGGTCTGCGGGGGCGCTGGGGGCGGGGGTGGACAGCGGGCTGGTCATCCGGCTGGTGCGCTCCCGTCGTGCCGGGCGGTGAGGTCGTGTCCGGTCGTGGGCGCGCCGTCGTGCGCCCCGAGCGCCTCGGGTGGGGCGGACGCGTGCGCGGGCCGCGCCTCGGGGGTCGGGGACGCGGCCAGGGGTGGTACGTCCCGGGGTGACGCGTCGCTCGAGGTGGTCAAGGGGTCGTCCTTGCGGACCGGCTCCAGGAAGGTCGGCTCCCGGTGCTGCTGGGCCTCGGCGAGGCCCATGCCGCGCTGGAAGGCGGCCATCAGGCCGGGGTCGTGGCCGGCGACGTACTCGCTGTCCTGGCGGGGCGCCGGGCCGCCGCGCAGCTGGGGCGCGATGTGCTGCTGGGCGCGGCGCCGGGGCAGTTGGGGTTTGCCCATGGTGCCGCGCACCGTGCCGTCGCGCGGGGTGGGCGGCACGGCCGCGTGCGTCGCGACGGCAGGCCTGTCCTCGGGCCTGATACCGGGCACGGCCTCGGCGGGGTTCGACCGCCCCTCGCGGGCGGCGCGCCGGGGCAGGGGCGCCGGTCCGCCGCCGTTCACGGGCGGGGCGGGGCGTACGACGTCACCGTTCACGGGCGAGGCGGGGCGAACTGCGTCACCGTTCACGACCGAGACGGGGCGTACGACGTCACCGGTCCCGAGCGATGACGGGCGTATGTCCCCACCACTCACGGTCGAACCGGGGTGTACATGCCCACCGTTCCCGGCCGACGCGGCGGAGCCGGCGTGGCTGCCGTCCCCGCCCCTAGCGGCGCGGCCCGTGTGGCTGCCGTCCGGGCCGGGCGCTCCGGTACGTGGCGCCGGTGCCTGGTGCGGCGGGTGCGGTGCCCCGGGGAACGGTGTGCCGATGGCCGGTGTGTTGGAGCCCGGTGTGCCAGGGCCCGGTGTCCCGTACCCGCCCGACGGGCCGGGCGGGTACGGCGCCGGCACCGGGGGCCGCCGCGTGTCGGCCGCCGTGTACGGCTGCGTCTCGGCCGCCGTGTGCGGCTGTGTCTGTGGTACGCCCCCGGGGACGCCCGGCGCGGTCCCCAGCAGCCCCTGCGGCACGACGAGGATGGCCTGCACCCCGCCGTAGATGTTGGTCTGCAGGCGGACGGTGATGCCGTGCCGCTTGGCGAGCTGCGAGACCACGAACAACCCGATGCGGCCGTCCGCGAGCAGGCTGGCGACGTTGACCTGGTCGGGGTCGGCGAGCAGGGCGTTCATTCTGGCCTGCTCGCCGACCGGCATGCCGAGGCCCCGGTCCTCGACCTCCACGGCGAGTCCGGAGGTGACGAAGTTGGCGCGCAGCAGGACCTGGGTGTGCGGAGCGGAGAACACCGTGGCGTTCTCGACGAGTTCGGCCAGCAGGTGGATGACGTCGGCGACGGCGTGGCCACGCAGCATGCCGTCGATCGGCGGGACGAGCTTGACCCGCGAGTACTGCTCGACCTCGGCGATGGCGGAGCGCAGCACCTCGGTCATGGAGACGGGGTGGCTCCACTGGCGGCGGGAGACGGCGCCGCCGAGGACGGCGAGGTTCTCGGCGTGGCGGCGGATGCGGGTGGCGAGGTGGTCGACGTGGAAGAGGCCCTTGAGCAGGTCGGGGTCCTCGATCTCGTTCTCCAGCTCGTCGAGGATGGAGATCTCGCGGTGCACCAGGGACTGCAGGCGCCGGGCGAGGTTGACGAAGACCTCGACCTTCTGTTCGCTTCCCGCCTGGCTGGAGAGCTGGGTGGCCCGGACGACGGCGGCGACGGCCCCGTCGTGGGCGCGGGCCAGGTCGGCGGCGAGCAGTTCTAAGTCGTCGGCGTCCTCGGGGGGACCGCCGCGCGGCTTGCGCTGGGGCGGGGTCTCGCCGTGGCGCAGCGCGTCCACGAGGGCGCGCAGATCGGCCTCGCGGCGCACGGTGCTGCGGCGCAGGGCGCCGATCCGGTCGTGGACGGACCGGGCGGCGCGGTCGGCGGCGACGGCGGCGATCCCGATGCCCGCGAGCGTCACCGAGAGCGCCCCGGCGAGCACGGCCCACAGGGTGAGGCCGGGGCGCGCCCCGGTGGAGCGCACGGTGAACAGCACGGCGGCGCCGGCGCTGAGGGCGACCGCGACCGGCGGCAGCACCGCCAGACGCAGGAGCTGGGGCCGTATGTGGGTCTCGGGCAGCGAGGGGACGGTGCGGGTGACCGGCCGCCCGTGCCGCCCGCCCTCACGGCGGTCTGCGCGTGCGGCCGGTGCACGGAGGTGAGACATCTGTTCCTCGTACTGGTCCGTCGGGCCCGAGTGCTCGCGCAGGGTGCGCGAGCGGGCATGCGCCATCGCTGTGCCGGTCGAGAGAGCCGAGGAATTCGGCCCTGCGTCGCCCGACGGACACTCACAGTAGTCACTAACGCATCAGGTGCGGCGAGCAGTTGACAAAATCCCCCGGGGAGCGTCGCGCTCTGGTATGAGGGTTCGCACGACAGACCGAGCCACCTCTGGGATGTGCGGTCCCAAAACCGACATGCATCGAACTCACCTGGTCAGAACCGGTCACGAACAGACGGCGGGGGCCGGGGAGTCCTGTGCTCCCCGGCCCCCGCCGTCCGTCCGTTTCCCGCCCGCGGTCAGCCCGCCGGGACGGTTTCGGGGTCGCCGGTGCCCTCCGCCGTGTCCTCCGCGGTGTCACCCGCCGTGTCGGACTGGCCCCGGGCCGCCGCGTCGGCCGCGGTCTTGATCGCCCCTTCGGCCAGGGCTTCCGCCGCGGGCCAGCCGCCCGCCGGGGCACGCGCCACCCCGCGCCACCACGGCTCGCACGGCACGGTCTCCGCGGTCGGCTCGAAGGGCTCGCCGGGGCGCGGCAGGGCGATGCGGGCGCCGGCCGCGCGGGCCGCCGCCATCGTCCCCTCGCCGGGCTCCGCCCACGGGTGGGGCGCCAGGTTGAAAGTGGCCCAGTGGATCGGCAGCATCGGGCCGGCCGACGGCTCGCCCTGGAGATCCAGGTGGGCACGCATGCCTTCCTCGGGCGTCATGTGAATGTCGGGCCAGAACTCCGAATACGCGCCGATCTGGATCATCGTGGCGTCGAACGGGCCGTGGTCCGCGCCGATGTCCTTGAAGCCCTCGAAGTACCCGGTGTCGCCGCTGTGGTAGACCCGGTGCTCCTCGCCCGCGACGACCCAGGAGGCCCACAGGGTGTGCTGGGTGTTGCGCAGGCCGCGGCCGCAGAAGTGCCGGGCCGGGGTCGCGGTCAGCGTGAGAGCGCCGACCTTGGTGGACTCGTGCCAGTCCAGCTCGCGCAGGCGGCCGGCGGACACGCCCCAGTGCTCGAGGTGGGCGCCGACGCCGAGCGGCACGGCGAACAGGGTGTCGGTGCCGGCCAGCGCCTTGATGGTGGGCATGTCGAGGTGGTCGTAGTGGTCGTGCGAGATGACGACGACGTCGACCGGGCCCAGGGCGGCCAGCGGCAGCGGCACCGGGTGCAGCCGCTTGGGACCGGCGAAGGGGAAGGGCGAGCAGCGCTCGCCCCACACGGGGTCGAACAGCACCCGCCGGCCGTCGATCTCCGCGAGCACGCTGGAGTGCCCCATCCATGTCAGCCGCAGGCCGGTGGCCGGGGGCCTGGCCAGATCGGCGAGCGTGGTGGCGTGCAGCGGCACCGTGCCCTGCGGAGCACGGCGGGGGCGCTCGTCCTTGTCGAAGAAGAGCTTGGCGAAGTCCAGCATCGAGCCGGAGGGCCGGGTCCGTGCGACGCCCCCGGGGTTCTGGAAGACGCCGTCCTTGAAGTGGGGTGATCGGCGGATGCGCGCCAGGCGCTCCCCGCTCGGGTCCGCACCGAAGGCCGCGGGCTGCAGGGCGCTGAGTCCGGAGCTCAGGGAACGGAATCCGGCCACGATACCTCCAGGTGGAGTCGGTCAGGCTTTCCATTATGGAGGGCTCCTCCGACAGCCCGATGTCACACGGGCGCGGCCCCGTCCGTCGTATCCGGTGAAGGCACCTTCGAGGTGCACCGGAACCGGCGTACAGGGAGGTGGCCCCCATGGCCCGCGTCTCGCTCGCTCCGCCCCCGACCCTCCTCCACCGCCTGACCCAGTGGTATACCAAGCGCACCTACGGCAAGGCCCTCGACCCCGTCAAGGCGCTCGCCCACAACCTGCGCGTGCTGTGGGGCACCATGCGGTTCGAGCAGTCGGTGTCGAAGTGGAACAGGCTCGACCCCGGCCTCCGGGCGCTCGCCGAGATGGCGACGGCCGCCGCGATCGGCTGCTCGTGGTGCATGGACTTCGGCCACTGGATCAGCCGGGAGCGCGGCATCGCTCCCGAAAAGGTGCACGACGTCCCCGTGTGGCGGGGCAGCGACGCGTACACGCCGCTGGAGCGCGACGTCATGGCCTACGCCGAGGCCATGACGGCCACCCCGCCGACCGTGAACGACGGCCTCGCCGAGCGGCTGCGCGACCGGTTGGGCGAGCCCGCGCTGGGGGTGGAGCTGACGGCGATGGTGGCGGTGGAGAACCTGCGCTCGCGCGTCAACTCCGCGCTCGAATTGACCAGTCAGGGGTTCAAGGACTCGTGCGACGCGCCGGCCGCCGCGGCGGACCGCGTCAGGACCTCTACGAAGTAGAGGTCCTGTCCCCGGCGCCCAGACCGCCCCGGCGACCGCCGCCCGGCCGGCCTCGGCCCCCGGCTCCGTAGCGTCGGTCGCCGCGATGCAGGGCGTCCGGTGCGGTGTGCGTGGCCGCGTCCGGCTTCTCTCCCCTCCGTTCAGAGCGTTGACAGGGCAGGAGACCTGTTCCGATACTGACTCACGGTTCAGTAATCGCCGTATTGGTCAGCACCCGGCGCACACCGCAGCCCCTGGAGGCGCCACGTCCGGCCTCCCCACCGAGCTGGTCCATCGAGCGGAGCCTCGAGGTGCCATCCTCCGGGTGTCGTCCGAGGCCCTCGGCGGCGCCCGGCCCCACCTTGATCACCATTCCCGAGGAGACCGCATGACCGCCCCCCTGATGTCGCTCACCTGGACCGACCACGTCACCGGCCGCCGGGGGTTCCTGGTCGTCGACCGGCTGGTGCGCGGCGTCTCCAGCGGCGGTCTGCGGATGCGTGAGGGCTGCACGCTGGAGGAGGTCGCCGGGCTGGCCCGCGGCATGACCATGAAGGAGGCCCTGCACTACAACCCCGAGGGCCGCTACATCCCCTTGGGCGGCGCCAAGGGCGGCATCGACTGCGATCCCCAGGACCCTCGGGCGTACGGGCTGCTGGTGCGCTATCTGCGCGCGATGCGGCCGTACATCGAGAACTTCTGGACGACTGGCGAGGACCTCGGCCTCACCCAGGACCTCGTCGACAGGGCAGCGGCCGAGGCGGGACTCGTGTCGTCCATCCAGGCCGTGTACCCGCTGCTCGACGACGAGGCCACAGCCCGGCGGCGGCTCGCGGACGCGTTCGCGGTCGAGGTGGACGGCATCGGGCTCGACGAACTGGTCGGCGGCTGCGGGGTCGCTGAGTCGGTGCTGGCGGCCCTGGACCGGGCCGGGATGCCGTATGCGGGGACGCGGGTCGCCGTCCAGGGCCTGGGCACCATGGGCGGAGCCACGGCACGCTTCCTCGCGCGCGCGGGCCTGGCGGTCGTGGCCGTCGCCGACATCAAGGGCACGGTCGCCAACCCGGCGGGCCTGGACGTCGAGGCACTGCTGGCCGCGCGGGACGCCTACGGCACCGTCGACCGCTCGGTGCTGCGCCCCGAGGACCGTGAACTGCCGGGTGACGCCTGGCTGTCCGCCGACGCGGAGGTCCTGGTGCCGGCCGCCGTCTCCTACGCGATCGACACCGCGAACCAGGAGCGGATCACCGCCCGCTGGATCGTCGAGGCGGCCAACATGCCCGTCCTGCCCGAGGCGGAGGAACTGCTGGCCGCGCGCGGGGTCACCGTGCTGCCGGACGTCGTCGTCAATTCCGGGACGAACGCCTGGTGGTGGTGGACGCTGTTCGGCGACATCGGCGCCGACGCGGACGAGGCGTTCGCGTACACGCGGCGTTCGATGCGGGCCCTGATCGACCGGATGCTGGCCCGCGCGGAGGCCGACGGGACGACCCCGCGGGCCGCCGCGCACGCGATCGTCGCCGACCGGCTGCCGGTGATCGCGGAGCGCTTCGGGTGGTACCGGTGACGGCGGACGGACCTTTCGTGCACCCCGGCGCGCGATGCCGCGATGCACCTCGGCGCGCGATGCACCCCGCGCGCGATGCGCCCCGGACGCGCATGCGGTCCTCGGCGAGCCCGACGCGTCATACCCTGCCGGGAATTGAGCCGGACACACGCCGGCAGCAGCATCGGTGGCGCACCGCAGAACACGGCCGAACCGAGCCGCCCCGCACGAGGAGCGTCCTTGCCCGCCATCGACCCGCAGGACCTGATCGAGCACTACATCGGCGTCTGGAACGAGCCCGATACGGAGATCCGCTGCAAGACCGTGCACGGCCTGTGGGCGGAGGACGGGCTGCACGTCCTGCGCCCGCCCCCGGAGATGCCCGCCCCCCGGAGATGCACGCCCCCGGAGATGCACGACCGGGCGGTCGGCCTCGGCTTCACCACCGCCGTCCTCGAGGCCCGGGGCCACGACGAGCTGCACGCGCGCGTGACGCGCGCCTACGAGGAGTTCGTCGCCCCCGGGACGTATGTGTTCCGGATCCGGGAGCCCGCACAGCAGCTGCGTGATGTGATCACGTTCCGCTGGGAGTCCTTCCACCGGGAGGAGAACCGGGCGACGGGAGGCGGCCGCGAGTTTCTCGTACTGGCCGAGGACGGCCGCATCAGGCTGGACCACCAGTTCGTCGACTGAGCCGCCGCTGCTGACTGAATGAGCAGCCAGCAGTGCGGGTACCGTGGCCGGCCGCGCAGGGGTGGCAAGAGGTCGTCGTCGCGCGAGCGGGCGCCTGCGGCGAGGTCTCGCCTTGTTCCTGGGACGCGACCGATTAGGGTGACCGCGTGGCGAGAGTGCGGTTGAGCGTGGCGGAGCGGCGCGAGGAGTTGCTGCGGGCCGCCATCGAGCAGATCGAGGCGCGGGGCGTGGCGGCGGTCAGGATCGCCGACGTGGCCTCGGCGCTCGGTGTGAGCAACGCGCTGGTGCTCTATCACTTCTCGACGAAGGAGAAGCTGGTCGCCGCCGCGTTCACCTACGCGGCCGAGGACGACCTCGCACACCTGCGCAAGCTGCTCGGCCGGCGTACGACGGCGCTGCGCCGACTGCGGGCCGCCGTGCGCTGGTACGCGCCGACCGGGCAGGCCAAGGGCTGGCGGCTGTGGATCGAGGGGTGGGCGGCCGCGCTGCGCGAACCCGCCCTGCGGGAGGTTACGCGGGACCTCGACAAGCAGTGGAAGGCCGCGATCGCCGAGGTCGTCGCGGAGGGCGTGGCCGCGGGCGAGTTCCGCTGCCCGGACCCCACCGGTGCGGCCCTGCGCCTGACGGCTCTCCTGGACGGGCTCGCCGTGCAGATGACGGCATACGGGGCCGCGGTCTCCCGCGCGCGGGCCCAGGAGTGGGTGGACGAGGCGCTGGCCCGGGAACTGGGGCTGGAGCGGGAGGCGTTGACGGCCGCGGAACGGTGAGGACGCCTTCGCCTCGCCCCGCCCCGGAACCCGAGGAGCATCCGCCGACCGCCCCGGAGCCCGCGGAGCGTCACCGACCGCCATGGAACGGCGCGGGCCTCTCGCCCGCCCCCCGGCAACGACAAGGGGCACGACCCGGTGTCGAGGTCGTGCCCCTTGGTGACTTCGGTACGCGGAGCCCGACTGCGGCCCGCCCTCAAGCCACCGAAGCGATCCGCATCTTGATGTCGTCCGGCGACAGCGTGCCCTTGGCCCTCACGTGGTCGCCCGACGACTCGCCGCGCAGTCGGCGGCCGATCCACGGCACCAGGTACTCACGCGCCCAGTGGACGTCGTCGCGGCGGATCTCCAGGGTGCCGCGCGGCGGCAGCGGTGGCCAGGGCTGCTCCGGGTCGGCCGGGACGTCGATACCGAGGGCCTGCCCGGCGCGTAGCGCCACGCGCGTGTGCCCCTCGGGAGACAGGTGCAGCCGGTCGTCGTCCCAGGCGCGGCGGTCCTGGATGGCCTTGAGGGACCACAGGTCGAGCACCGGGCAGCCGTAGCGGTCGGCGATGGCCCGTACGTGCCCGTTGTATGTGGCGATCTTGCCGCGCAGGTGCTTGAGGACGGGCACGTCCCGGGTGTCGAAGCCGGTGGCGACCATGACGGTGCCGGCGGCGGAGGCGAGCCGGGCGACCGCCTTCTCGAAGCGCTCCGCCACGTCGTCCGGGTCGGTGCCGGGGCGGATGATGTCGTTGCCGCCCGCGCAGAACGACACCAGGTCCGGGGCGAGTTCGACGGCCCGCGGGATCTGGTCCGCCACGATCTGGTCGAGCAGCTTGCCGCGCACGGCGAGGTTCGTGTAGTTGAAGTCGCCCTCGGGCCGCCGGTCCGCGAGGAGCACGGCGAACCGGTCGGCCCAGCCGACGAACGCCCCGTCGGGGCCGGGGTCGCCGACACCCTCGGTGAAGCTGTCCCCCACCGCCACGTACGACCCGATCACTGATCTGCTGTCACTCTTCGAATCGTCTGCCACATCGGCCCATGATTCACCTTTGATGTGACCTACGCGACCGTAGGCAGGGGTTGACGGGCGGTGAGATAAGCCACTTTCCGTTTCTGGCTCAACCGGGAATACGCGGCAGGAACGAGCCGCCGAACACCGAAGGCCGGACCCGGGGATCGGGGTCCGGCCTTCGGCGGCGTGTCAGGCAGGTGGTTCCGAGGGGCGCGCGCGTCAGCCGACGGCGACGCCGTGCGAGCGAAGGTAGGCGACCGGGTCCACGTCCGAGCCGTAGTTCGGCGTGGTGCGGATCTCGAAGTGCAGGTGCGGGCCAGTCACGTTGCCGGTCGCACCGGACAGGCCGAGCTGCTGGCCCGCGGTCACGGTCTGGCCGGCGGAGACCGAGAGGGAGGACAGGTGGGCGTACTGGGCGTAGTAGCCGTCGCTCAGCTTGACGACGACCTGGTTGCCGTACGCGCCGCCCCAGCCCGCAAAGACGACGGTGCCCGCGGCCACGGCCTTGACCGGGGTGCCGGTCGGCACGACGAAGTCGACGCCCGTGTGGTAGCCGCTGGACCACATGCTGCCGGCCACGTGGTAGCCGGTGCCGATGGTGGCGCCGGTCACGGGGAGGGTGTAGCCGGTGGAGGTGGTCTGGGCGGCCTGGGTGGCCTTCGTGGCTTTCGTGGCCTTCGTACCCTTCGTGACGAAGGCCGAGGAGGATGCGGAGGACGACGACTTGGGCGCCTGTGTCGCGTCGGTCGTCGCGGCCTTGTGGCCGAGCGTCAGCTTCAGGCCCGGGTGGATCAGCGACGGGTCGTCGCCGATGGCCCGGCGGTTGTCCTGGTAGAGCTTCTTCCAGCCGCCGACGACATGCTGCTTTTCGGCGATCTTCGAGAGGTAGTCGCCGGTCCTGACGGTGTAGATCCGCACGCCCGCGTACTTGGCGGCGGCCGTCTTCCCGGTCACGGGACGGTCTGGACGGCCTTTTCGGAGACGGACTGCGCGGGGGCCGCGTGGGCGCCGGTGGCTCCGATGAGCGGCAGGGCGAGGGCGGCGCCACCGGTTCCGGCGGCGGCGATGGTGCGGGTGAAGCGCTGGGGCTTCGGGCGGCGGTGCTTTCCCTTCGCCGGCATGGCAAATTCCTCTCCGGCGCCTGCGAGGTGAGCTGTCGGGTTCGGGCTGGAGATGCCCGGCCGCGGGGACGCGGCTTAACCCCTAGCCGTTCCGGAGACCGGAACAGGCAGTCGTACCTGTGGGTCCCGCCGCTCCTGCCGTGCACAGGTGAGTGTGCGGGCCCCGGACGGCGGCAGGATTCGGCGTCCGTCCGGATCGGTGGAGAACGTAAGCGATCAAGACACGCAGGGACAAGCAGATGGTCACAGTTCTCCGCCTTTTGCTTGATCCGTTACGGGAATTCCCGGTCACCCTCCGTGAATTCGATCGCCCTTTCCTTGTTCAATTCCCTGGAATATTACACGAATTACGTGAACATGACGGGCGACGCTCGGTCACGAATATGATGCTCCTCACGCGGCCGCTTTCCAGCACCCCTTAATCCGGAGCGAGTTGGAATGAAGGCTGCAATTCGGACAGTAGTTTCAGATACGACGGAGGCGGAGAACCGTCGCATCGAGGTCGCCACCGAGCCCGGTGCGCAGCCCGTGATGCAGCAGGACGGCACCGCGGAGCACTTCACCTTCCCGCAGGCTCTCGGCTGCACTCGAGCCGGGGGGACCCCCACTTCGGCATTCGTACATCGCCGTCGGGTCGAGGCCGCGCAGCCGCAGCGCCGGAACCGGCTCGACGTAGTGCTGCGCCTGGAGCAGGGCGAGGACGACCGTCTCGCCGCCGAGCACGTACTGCACCGCGCTCAGCCCGCCCTGCGGCGGGCGCAGCCGGAAGAGGTCGCCGCGCTGCACGACGGGCCGGATCTCCTTGTAGAGGGCCACCCAAGCCCGTGCCTCGGTCAGCTCTTCCTCCGTCCACCCGGTGAGGTCGCCGCCGACGCCGAGTACTCCGGCCATGGCGCTGACGAAACGGAAGCGCAAACCCGCCCGTTGAGCTGGGTGTTCGGGCTGTCGGTGACCCAGGCGGCCATGACCCGCGCGGGATGGATCTGGCTGAAGCCGTGCTGGATGACAAGGCGGTCGAGCGGATCGGTGTTGTCCGAGGTCCACACCTGGTCCGTCCGGCTCATGATGCCGATGTCGACGCGGCCTCCGCCGCCCGAGCAGGACTCGAAGGCGACGCCCGGGTGGGCGGCCCGCAGCCGGTCCAGCAGGGCGTACACCGCGCGCACGTGGTCGACCCACAGGCGCTGCGGATACGACTCCCCGGGCCAGCCGGCGTCGGTGAAGCAGCGGTTGAAGTCCCACTTCACGTAGTCGATCGGGGCGCTGGACAGGAGCCCGTCGAGCTGCTCCCACAGATACTCCTGGACGTCCTCGCGGGCCAGGTTGAGCACGAGCTGGTTGCGGAATTCCGTCCGCTTTCGTCCTGGTTGGTACTGCACCCAGTCGGGGTGGGCGCGGTACAGGTCGCTGTCCGAATTGACCATCTCGGGCTCGACCCAGATGCCGAACTGCATGCCGAGGGCGTGCACGTGGTCGGCGAGCGGCTTCAGGCCGGCCGGGAAGCGGTCGGGGTTGGGCCGCCAGTCGCCGAGCCCGGCCCGGTCACTGGTGCGGGCGCCGAACCAGCCGTCGTCGACCACGAACAGCTCGATGCCGATGGCCGCCGCCCGCCGCGCGAGCGCCCGCTGCCGCTCCTCGGAGATGTCGAACTCCGTGGCCTCCCAGGAGTTGTAGAGCACCGGCCGGTCCCGGTCCGCGTCCGGGATGACGTGCCCGCTGGTAGGCGTGCCAGGCGCGGCTCGCGCCGCCGAAGCCGCCGTCGCTGAACAGGCCCGCGAAGACCGGCGTCGTGTACGACTCCCCAGCGGCCAGCGTCAGCAGGCCCGAGTCGTCGTACCCGGCGCCGCCGGTGATCTGCACCCGCCCGTCCGGGAGCCCGGCGACCGCGATCCGCCAGGAGCCGGACCAGCCGAGGGCACAGCCGTAGACCTCGCCGTGTTCCTCGGTGGCGTCGGTGTCGAGGGCGACCCACGGCAGGTGCTGGTGGCCGGTGTGGCCGCGGCTGCTGCCGATGACCTTCTCCCCGTAGGTGAGGTCGGAGCGCACGAGCCGGGACTCGGCGGCCCAGCGGCCGTGCAACTGGGACAGCCGCCAGCCCTCGCGGTCGGGCAGGGTCCAGGTGGCGGAGTCGGCGCGCAGCAGCTCCAGGGCCTCGGGGCCCTGGTTGTCGAGGGTCACCCAGCGCTCGACGACGTCGCCGCGCATCCGGTAGTGCAGCGTGACGGCCAGGCCGCAGTCGCTGAACCGCAGCCGCAGTTCGCCGTCCTCGGTCTCGTACGCCTCGAAGGCCCACTCGGTGCCGCGCCGCTCGGCGGTGCGCACGGACAGCGCGGGCCGCACGAAGCGGGGGCCGCCCTCGACCGGGTACTCCTCGTGCCCGTCGAGCGGGGACTCGAAGGGCCAGTGGTCAGGCAGCGGGCGGGCGGCCAGGGCCTCGGCGTCGGCGAGCGCGATCCTGGGGCCCCAGTGCAGGTGGAGCAGCTCGTCGTGCTCGGTGAGATGGACGGCGTAACTGCTCGCGGGGCCCGTCAGGAGCCACGTACGGCCGTCGTCGGCGCTCTCCAGCATGTCCGCCCCCACAGATCCGAACAGGTCCACTCAAGCGCCAACATCATCAAGGGGTACGGGCCCGGAGGCAACGCCTGTGGACAACTCGTTGCCCCAGTTGCCCCAGGAATCGATGTCGTATGGTCGGTGTCGCGCCCGCCGACGAGCCGTGACGGCGGGGCAATGTGGGAGGGAGCCCCAGTGACGCAGCAGGTCCCGTCGACCGAGCCCGAGCTGGCCGGAGTGCGCAACTTCCGTGATGTGGGCGGACTGCCGACCGTGGACGGACGGCGGGTGCGGCACGGTGTGCTGTACCGCAGCGGCCACCTCGCGCACGCGACCGAACAGGACGCGGCCTTCCTCGCCTCACTGGGCCTGCACACGGTCTTCGACTTCCGCAACGCGGCCGACAAGAAGCTCGAGGGGCCGGACGTCGAGCTGCCCGGCGTACGCAATGTGAACCTGCCGCTGAGCGACCCGGCGGACGGCGCCGAGTTCTGGAAGATGGTCCGCGACGGCGACCTCGACCAGCTGCGTGCGATCCTCGCGGACGGCAAGGCGGCGAACAGGATGATCGCCTCCTACCGCACGATCATCAAGGAGCGCACCGCCGAACACTCCCGGGTGCTGCACGCACTCGCGGAGGACAGTGTCCCCGCCCTGATGCACTGCGCGGCCGGCAAGGACCGCGCGGGCCTGTCGATCGCCGTGACGCTCCTCGCCCTGGGCGTGGAGCGTGAGGCGATCCTCGCGGACTACCTGGAGTCGAACGCCAAGCACCGCCGCTACAAGGTGCACCGCAGCGCCACCTCGGCCTCGGCCTACTCCCCCGAGGTCATGGAGCTGCTCAGCCCCCTCTTCGAGGCACGCGCCGAGTATCTGACCGCGGCCATGGAGACCATCGAGGAGACCTGGGGCGGCGTCGACGCCTACCTGGAGCGAGGGCTGGGGCTCCTTCCGCAGACCCGGGAGCGGCTGCGGGAGCGGCTGCTCGACTGACGGGCCGGTTGCTGCCGAGGGTGGCGGTGCTACTTCGCGCCGACCTCGAACAGCAGCCAGACGAAGGCGGCGAAGATGTGCCCGACGGCGATGTAGATGATGAGCCGGACCCACAGGGCGCGCGGGAACTTCTCTTCCAGGTTGCTCATGGTATGTCTCCAGTGACGGGCCCCAGGCACAGCGCGGCCGTGGGGCTCTGCAGCAAGGTGTGGACGAAGAGGAGCTCGACCCCGTCGTGGTCCTCGGCCGCGATGCGGTGCGGGGTCAGCGAGTCGAAGTGCGCGCTGTCGCCCGGTGCGAGCCGGTGCATGGTGTCCCCGAGGCGCAGCCGCAGCCGCCCCTTGAGGACGTACAGCCACTCCTCGCCGGGGTGCACGCGCACGATGTCGCCCTGGGAGCCGTACGGCACGCGGACCCGCAGGGCCTGCATCCCGCGGCTGGGTGCGCCTGTCTGCCAGTACGTCCAGCCGCCGGCCCGGGTCGGCTCCATGTCGGCGGCGCGCACGATCGCGTCCCGCTCGGGAACGGTCTCGCCGAGCAGTTCGGAGACGGTCGTACCATAGATACGCGCGAGCGTGAGCAGCATCGGCAGCGAGGGCTGGCGCTGCCCGGTCTCCAGGCGGGAGAGGTGGGCGGGCGACAGCCCGGCGGCGCGGGCCGCGGCCTCCAGGGTGAGGGAGGCGCGACGGCGCAGCGCACGGAGTTGCGGCGCGACGGCGGGCAGTTCCTCGACCGGCCCCGCCGAGGGCTCGGACTCGGGGAAGCTCATACCTCCATTCAGCCGCAGACTTGCCTCTCCGGCAAATTCTTTGCCTCAGAGGCAAGGCCCAGCGGGGCCGCTTGGTGAGCCCGGCTACCGGTTGGCAACGGCCTGCTTCAGCAGCGTCTTCCCGAAGTCCCACATCAGTCCGCCGCCGTGTGCGTCGTCCATCACAGCGGTGAAGGCGTCGACGAACCGGTCCACCTCCCGCTCTCCGATGACCAGCGGCGGGATCAGCTTGATCACCTCCAGGTGGTCGCCGGAGACCTGGGTGAGGATCCGGTGGCGTTGCAGCAGCGGGACGACCACCATCTGCGCGAACAGGCCCTTGCGCGCGGCCTGCAGCATGGTCCAGCGGCTGCGCAGCTTCAGCGACCGGGGCCGGCCGAACTCGATGCCGATCATCAGGCCCCGGCCGCGGACGTCGGCGAGCAGCTCGTACTTGTCGATCAGCGCCGCGAGCCGGGACTTCAGCTGCTCGCCCGTCGCCCGCGCGTTGGCCACGATCTGCTCGTTCTCCATGACCGACAGCACGGCGAGGCCGGCCACCATGGCCTGGGCGTTGGAGCCGAAACTCGCCGAGTGGACCAGCACCCGGTCGATCGACGAGTAGACCTTCTTGAAGATCCAGTCCTTGCCGAGGGTCGCACCCACGGGCACGTATCCGCCCGACAGGGCCTTCGCCACGCACACCAGGTCCGGCTCGACACCGTCCTCGTGCTGGTAGGCGTAGAAGTCGCCGGTGCGGCCGAGGCCCGTCTGCACCTCGTCCGCGATGAGCAGCGCCTTGTGCCTGTGGAGCAGCTCCTGGGCGGCCCGCAGATAGCCGGGGGGAGCCTCGTGGACGCCCTTGCCCTGGATCGGCTCGACGATCAGGGCGGCGACGTCGCCCTTCTTCAGCTCCCGCGCCACGGCGTCCAGGTCGCCGAGCGGGACGGCGGTGTCGGGCAGCAGGGGGGCGAAGCCGTCCCGGAAGCCGTCCTCGCCGTTGACGGACAGGGAGCCGGTGGTCAGGCCGTGGAAGGCGTGCTCGCAGTACAGGATCCGCGGCTTGCCGGTCGCGCGGCGGGCGAACTTCAGCGCGGTCTCCACCGCCTCCGTCCCGCTGTTTCCGAAGAACACCCGGTCCAGGTGCGGGCTGTGCGCGAGCAGCCGCTCGGCCAGCAGTCCGGGCAGCGGCTGGCAGTCGAAGCGGGTGAGGTCGGCGAGCTGGGCGTCGAGGACGTCGTGCAGCGCCTTGCGGACGACGGGGTGGTGGCGGCCCAGGCCCATCACCCCGAACCCGGCGAGCATGTCCAGGTAGTCGTTCCCGTCCGCGTCCCAGAAGTACGCGCCCTCGGCCCGCTCGTAGACCTTGTCGAAGCCGATGGTGTGCAGCATCCGCGGCAGCTGGTGGTTGAGGTGCCTGGCGTGCAGCTCGTAGCGCTCGGCTCCGCGCTCGGCCAGGAGTCTGCCGAGGTCGAACTCCGTGGTCATTCAGCCTTCTCCTTGACTGCCGTGACGGCTCCGGCGGTCTGCTGTTCCGGGAGCGTCCCGGCCTGTTCCTTGACGGCCAGGCTCGCGCCGATCCGTCCGGCGACCTCGACGGGCGTGAGGCCGATGTCGGCCAGCACCTCCCCGCGCTTGGCGTGCGCGAGGAACTGCTCGGGTATGCCGAACCGCCGCACCGGTACGTCGACTTCGGCGTCGCCGAGCGCCAGGGCCACCGCGGCGCCGACGCCGGCCGCGCGGCTGTTGTCCTCGACGACGGCGACCAGGCGGTGGCCGGCGGCGAGGCCCGGGAGCGCCGGGTCGACGGGCTTGACCCAGCGGGGGTCGACGACGGTGCAGGCGATGCCGCGGGCTTCGAGCAGCTCGGCGGCCCGGAGGCACACCGGTGCCATGACGCCGACGGCGACGAGCAACACCTCGGGCCGGTCCGCTCTGTGCAGCACGTCCATGCCGCCCACGTGGTCGACCGCCGGGATCGACGGGCCCACCGACTCCTTCGGGAAGCGCACCACTGTCGGCGCGTCGTCCACGGCGACCGCCTCGCGCAGTTGGGCGCGCAACTGGTCGGCGTCGCGTGGCGCCGCGATCCTCAGGCCCGGGACGACCTGGAGGACGGACATGTCCCACATGCCGTTGTGGGAGGGCCCGTCGACGCCGGTGACGCCGGCCCGGTCGAGGACGAAGGTGACCCCGCAGCGGTGGAGTGCCACGTCCATCAGCAGCTGGTCGAAGGCGCGGTTGAGGAAGGTGGCGTAGACGGCGACGACCGGGTGCAGGCCGCCGGTGGCGAGACCGGCGGCGGAGACGGCCGCGTGCTGCTCGGCGATGCCGACGTCCCACACCCGGTCGGGGAAGCGTTCGGCGAACTTGCCGAGGCCCACCGGGTGCAACATGGCGGCCGTGATCGCCACGACGTCGTCCCGCTCCTCGCCGATCTTCACGATCTCGTCGCCGAACACCGACGTCCAGGACGGGCCGCTGGACGGTGTGAGCGGCTCGCAGGTGAGCGGGTCCATCACACCGACGGTGTGGAAGTGGTCCTCCTCGTGGGCGAGGGCGGGTTCGTAGCCGCGGCCCTTCACGGTGAGGCAGTGGACGAGGACCGGCCCGTGGAAGCGTTTCGCACGGCGCAGCGCCGACTCGACCGCCTTGATGTCGTGCCCGTCGATCGGGCCCACGTACTTCAGACCCAGGTCCTCGAACATGCCCTGCGGGGCGAAGGCGTCCTTGAAGCCCTTCTTCGCGCCGTGCAGGGACTCGTAGAGGGTGTTGCCGACGACCGGTGTGCGCAGCAGGACGTCCTTGCCCCAGGCCAGGACCTTCTCGTAGCCGTCGGTCGTGCGCAGGGTGGCCAGGTGGTTCGCCAGGCCGCCGATGGTCGGCGCGTACGAGCGCTCGTTGTCGTTGACGACGATGATCAGCGGCCGGTCCTTGGCCGCCGCGATGTTGTTCAGCGCCTCCCAGGCCATGCCCCCGGTCAGGGCGCCGTCACCGATGACGGCGACGACGTGGCCCTTCTGCCCCTGCACCTGGCGGGCCTTGGCGAGCCCGTCGGCCCAGCCGAGCGCGGTGGAGGCGTGGCTGTTCTCGATGACGTCGTGCTCGGACTCCTCGCGCGACGGATAGCCGGACAGTCCCCCCTTGCCGCGCAGCTTCGAGAAGTCCTGACGTCCCGTCAGAAGCTTGTGGACGTAGCTCTGGTGGCCGGTGTCCCACAGGATGCGGTCGACCGGTGACTCGAAGACCCGGTGGAGCGCGATGGTGAGTTCCACCACCCCCAGGTTGGGCCCGAGGTGGCCGCCGGTCCTGGCGACCGCGTGCACCAGGAACTCACGTATCTCGTCGGACAGTTCACCGAGTTCCGCCTCGGACAGCGCCTTCAGGTCGCGTGGTCCCCGGATGTTCTCCAGAATGGTCACGCTGGGCCCCCTCTCGGTCCGTGCTGTGCTTCAACTCACTGCCACTGTCGGTGTCCCCGTACCGGTGGGGGCGCCTGGTGCGACGCCGTTCCGCTCCATCTCCTCGGCGAGCTTCATGGCCTCCTCGATGAGGGTCTCCACGATCTTCGACTCGGGGACGGTCTTGATGACCTCGCCCTTGACGAAGATCTGGCCCT
>NZ_JBEXHW010000014.1:0-4606 GCF_040608235.1 Streptomyces sp. NPDC005202
CCGCCAGCGCCAGCCCCGCATCGTCTGCGGCTACTTCGCCGCCCCAGCCGTCCGCTACACGACCGCGTAGGAAACCAAACTGTTCCGACTCAATACCTACAAAGAAGTGGACGGCCCGGTTCGGGGCACACATCCGGTTGTACCAGCGCTCGCGGAGCGCATTACGAACCCCTAGCTCGCCGTACTTGCGCAGGAACTTGCGGTACGACTGGCCAGCCTCCCAGTCCTTCAGCCCCATGTCGTGGGTCGGGCAGTCCTCGTCGGCGCAGCGAAAGCTGTAGCGGAGGTCGAGCGGCACCCACTCCAGCGGGTTCAGCTCCTGCTCGAACAAGTCGAGTTGGTCGGCCAGCGCGGCTTTGGAGACGGACCAGGGCTCGGCGGGCTCCAGCCGAAAGCGGGTGATCTCGGCGGGCCGGAAGACGCCGAGGGATGTTCCCCGCTTCTCCTGATCCCGCTTGATGGCGCAGAGCGACGGAGCGACCAGCGGTTCCACATGCCGATACCGTTGCTTCCAGCCGCCGTCGGACGGTACCTCACCCACTATCTCCAACGTGTCGAGATAAGGCCGGAGACTCTCCGGGCGAGAGTCCCGCTCAAGGCGGTGTGGCTCGACGTCCACTTCGATGATCGAGTACTTGGAGAACTGGGCCTCCTCGCTCAGGAGTCGGAAAGGCACAGGGAAGAGCCGTACGTGCTGCGGTTCGCCTTGGTCGAGGCGTATGCCGGCCACGCAGCTGGTCTCGCGGTACTTGCTGGAGAGCTCCGGATACGTCTTGACCGTGATCATGATCCGTGCGCGCTGCCGTTTCCCGAATGCCAACGACGTCATGGCGTGCCCCCTCCATCGATCTCCCCGATCTGATTGGACGAGAGGCATGCACCGCTGACAAGGGCGCGTGCGAAAGCCGGGGACGAAGTCAGGCCAAGGGATTCACTGGCACCTGGACCCGGCTGCGGACCGTCTCCAAGACGACCTGTCGGTGACAGCGACTCTCGTCCTTCTCGAAGCACAGCACCGCGACCCGCGACGCTCGGGCGTGCTCCGCGAGGCGGTCAAGGTCGGCCTGGGCCTCTTCGGACCGCAGCAGGCCACGGAAGCGCGCGCACCCCACTTCCACGCGGCCGTCCCAGAAGGGTTCTCGATTGTCCTTCGGATTGCCCAGGCCACGTAGGTGCGTGTACTCGATGCCAGCTTCGGCCAGAGCCTCCCTGAGGCGGGTCTTGCTGAAGCCCTTCTTGCGGCTGATCGGGGTGAGCCGTACATCCGCCACGACACCGATGTGGCTGTCGACGAGCGAGGCGACGAACGAGTCGATGTCGCGCCCTTCGTATCCGGCTGACCAGAGACCGGGCGTGACGGGAGGGACCTGGGCCACCTGGAAAAGATCATCGAGGGAGACGGTAAGAGCCTCGGCCACCGCGCCGACGGTGAAGAAACCTGGCTGGATCGCTCCCTCGCTCTCCAGACGGCGAAGCGTCACGACGGCGACGCCTGCCTCCTTGGCCAGCCGTTCACGCGTCCACCCGCGGTCCTCCCGCAACGCCCGCACCCGCTGGGCGAGCGCACGGGCCTGGTCGTGGGGAGGCGCTGAGCGATGACCTGCCATGTGCGGTGTTCCTAACGACCGTTGGGGCGGCCCGCCGCGGCGTTCCTGGTCAGCTACGAGCCCTGGATTCGCGAACGCGCAGGTCCGAGGGCGCTTGAGCGTCACTCATCCTGCGGCACTGGAGACTGCTCCTGGGAGAAGCCGATCAAGATCTTCTCCCAGATTTCTCCCAAGCGATCTCCAGGAACCACTCAGGGGCCCGACCCGCCATGCGGATCAGGCCCCTGACCTGGTACTTCACTGTCGGGGTGGCGGGATTTGAACCCACGACCTCTTCGTCCCGAACGAAGCGCGCTGCCAAGCTGCGCTACACCCCGATGTCGCTGCTCGTCGCGGCGACGTCGTTTACTTTAGCCCACCGGCGGCTGGAGGCGAAATCCGGTTTTCGTGCGGCTGTGGCGACGGATCGGGTTCGGGCGGGCGTGGTCGAGGGCGACCAGGAAGACGGCCAGGGCGTAGAAGGAGAGGCCCAGCAGGAGGGCGTTGCCGAGGACGTGTTTGTAGCCGTGCTGGTCGACGTCCAGGAAGGGGTAGAGGTAGCGGTCGGGGGCGCCTGGGGGGAGCAGTTCACCGCGGGTGAAGGAGAAGGCCAGGTAGGCCAGGGGGTAGAGCAGCCAGGGGACGGCCTGGCGCAGGTGCAGGCGGTCGGGGGCGGTCAGCAGGAGCCAGTCCAAGAGTGCGGCGATCGGGGTTGCCGTGTGGAGGATCTGGCCGGCCAGCGCCTGCCAGACCGTGTGGGTGCCTGGCGCGCCCGTGATGGAGAACGGCGGCGTGGTCTGCGTCAGGAGCAGGTGGTAGACCAGCGCTGTGATCGTGATGTAGAGCACACTCGCGCCGGTCACCGCCGACGGCAGGGGGCGGCGGGCTGTCCGTGCCCGGCGGGCCGAGAGCGTGAGGACCAGGGCGAGCAGGATGTTGCTCTGGATCGCGCAGTGGCTCAGGACGTGGGCCGGCGTGCCGAGTATCACCTCGACGGCCACCGCGGCCGCTGCCGCCGCAGCGACCAGCAGGCGGTAGATCGCTGTCCAGGGGTGGCGTGTGGGCGCCACCACGGCGGTCGCGGGGACGGCGGAGGGTATCAAGGCGGGCATGCCTGGGATCGCGGGGAGATCCGGTATGTCCCTGGGTATCGGGGCGGTCATGCCCTCAAGGTAGGAAAGATGGGCAGAAGGGGCGATTCGGGTGGGCTGTTCGGGTTACGGGCGGGTTCCTCCCCCCGGGGGGCCTCGGCTCTCGCCCCTCGACCCGCGTTCCCGTGTCCGCTGTTCCCGCCTCGCTACTCCGCCGCCCTGCTCCTCCGCCCGCTACTCCGCCGCCCCGCTAGTCCCGCCCCGCTAGTCCCGTTCCGCTAGTCCCGCCCCGCTGGTTCCGTTCCGCTGGTTCCGTTCCGCTACTCCCGGCCCACCAGCGTCAGCAGCGTCGCCTCCGGCGGGCACGCGAAGCGCACCGGTGTGTAGCGGTTGGTGCCGCAGCCCGCCGAGACGTGCAGGTAGGAAGTGCGGCCCTCGGCCGTGTGCGTGGACAAGCCCTTCACACGGTCCGTGTCCAGGTCGCAGTTGGTCACGAGTGCCCCGTAGAAGGGGATGCAGAGCTGGCCACCGTGGGTGTGGCCGGCCAGGATCAGGGGGTAGTCGTCCGCCGTGAAGGCGTCCAGTACGCGCAGGTACGGGGCGTGAACCACGCCCATCGAGAAGTCCGCCGCGCCAGAGGGGCCGCCCGCCACTCGCGCGTAGCGGTCCCGCTTGATGTGCGGGTCGTCCAGGCCGGTGAGCTCCACCGAGACGCCCTCGACCTTCAGGATGCCGCGGGTGTTCGTCAGGTTGAGCCAGCCCGCGGCGTCGAAACCGTCGCGCAGGTCCTCCCACGGGTTGT
Source organism: Streptomyces sp. NPDC005202 (assembly GCF_040608235.1). Classification (NCBI taxonomy): domain Bacteria; kingdom Bacillati; phylum Actinomycetota; class Actinomycetes; order Kitasatosporales; family Streptomycetaceae; genus Streptomyces; species Streptomyces sp. NPDC005202. Next base: position 3,480 of record NZ_JBEXHW010000014.1, read on the forward strand.
GGATCGCGCCTACGACGGGCGCGTTGCCGTTCAGGCCGTGGCGGCCCTGCGCCTTCTCGATCAGGTAGCGGGCGGGGTTGCGGAGCCTGGGGCCGTAGTAGTCGTTGGAGCCGAAGACGTACGCGCCCGGGAACTCCATCAGTGGGCCGAGCGCGTCCAGGACCTCCGGGACGCCCTCCGGGTCGGAGAGGTTGTCCCCGGTGTTGATCACGAAATCGGGGCGCAGGCCGGCCAGCGAGCGCAGCCAGCGCTGCTTCTTGCGCTGGCCGCCGACCATGTGGATGTCGGAGACCTGCAGTACGCGCAGGGGACGCATCCCGGAGGGCAGGACGGGGACGGTGACCCGTCGGAGGCGGAAGGAGCGGGCCTCGAAGCCTGCCGAGTAGAGGAGACCGGCGGCCGCGACCGCCGTGATGCCCAGGGGTACTCCGTATCGCGCGCGCATGGGTCCATCGTGTCAGGCCCGTACGGCGCAGGGAAATCATCGGGGAGACCGCCGAAGGGTCAACGCGCGGACGTGCCCGGGAAATCAGCGCGCGGGTGCGTCGCCGTACCTGCGACAATCAAACCCATGACCACGCTCAAGTCGAAGCTGCAGGATGACCTCAACGCCGCGATCAAGGAGCGCGACGAGCTCCGCTCCTCGACGCTCCGGCTGACGCTCGCCGCGATCACCAAGGAGGAGGTCGCGGGCAAGGAGAAGCGCGAGCTCTCCGACGACGAGGTCCTGAAGGTGATCACCAAGGAGGCCAAGAAGCGCCGTGAGGCGGCCGACGCCTTCGCTCAGGGTGGTCGCGCCGAGCAGGCCGAGCGGGAGAAGGCCGAGGGCGAGGTGCTCTCCGCGTACCTGCCGAAGCAGCTGACCGACGAGGAGCTGAACGAGATCGTCGCGCAGGCCGTCGAGGAGGCGAAGGCGGCTGGTGCGGAGGGGCCGCGGGCCATGGGCGCGGTCATGAAGATGGTGAACCCGAAGGTCGCGGGGCAGGCCGAGGGCGGGCGCGTCGCCGCCGCGGTCAAGAAGCTCCTGGCCGGCTGACAGCGCCCGGCCGGCTGGGCCGACGAGAGCTCTGGCGGCTGACGGTGTCTGCGTCGGGTTCCTGCGCCCGGCTGTCGGCGGCTACAACCGG
>NZ_JBEXHW010000014.1:4704-73913 GCF_040608235.1 Streptomyces sp. NPDC005202
GGCTGAAGCGCCGGTTCCTGCGCCCGGCTGTCGGCGGCTACAACCGGCTGAAGCGCCGGTTCCTGCGCCCGGCTGTCGGCGGCTACAACCGGCTGAAGCGCCGGTTCCTGCGCCCGGCTGTCGGCGGCTACAACCGGCTGACGTCCTGGCTGGCCGGTTGCCTGCGCCCGGATGTCGGCAGCCACAACCGGCTGAAGCCCTGGCTTCCGGCGCGCAGTTCGGTTCCGGCGCCCGCAAAACACCCGGCCCCTTCCTCTCCGTACGTCGGAAAGGAAGGGGCCGCTTGACCCGGTCGGGTACGGCCGTCAGCCGCGCCGCCCCCCGTTCCCGTTCCCGTTCCCGTTGGTCCCGGCGTTCTGGCCCTGGATGAAGCCCTCCGGGAAGGAGAAGGTGGGCGTCGGGAAGGGGCCGCCGTTCGTGGCGCCGCCGTTCGTGCCGCCGTTGGTCAGGCCGCCGATGATGCCGCCGATGTCGCCGGGGTTCCCACCGTTGTTGCCGTCGTCGCGGCCGTTACCGTTCCCGTGGCCTTTTCCCTTGCCCTTGTCGCCGCCGTCAGGGATGTCGACGAGGTGGAAGGACGGCGCGTCCTTGCCCGCGAGGGCGCCGGTCATCGCGTCCCGCCAGATCGGGCCGGGCACCTCGCCGCCGTAGACGAGCGAGTTGAACACACCGCCGATGCGGATGTTGATCATCTTGACCTTCTGGGTGGCGCTGCCCACCCACACCGCGCCGGACAGGTTCGGCGTGTAGCCGACGAACCAGGCGTTCTTGCGCTCGTCCGTCGTACCCGTCTTACCGGCGTTGTCGCGGTCGGAGAGGCCGGCCTGCTGACCCGTACCGGAGTCAACGACGCCCTGCAGCAGCGTGTTGACGGTGTCCGCGGTCTTCTCGGACATGGCCCGTGAGCAGGTCGACTTCGGCACCGCCAGCGACTTCTGCTGGCCGCCGATCTTCTGCGTGATCGACTCGATGGCGACCGGCGTGCAGTACGTGCCCCGGTTGGCGAAGGTGGCGTACGCGCTCGCCATCGTCAGCGGGGAGATGCCCACCGAACCCAGCGCGATGGCGGGCTTCTCGGGCAGCTTCTTGCCGTCGCCCTGCACCACGTGCAGCTTGTCGGTCATTTTGACCACCGGGCACAGGCCGATGTCGGAGATCATCTGGACGAAGTAGGTGTTGACCGACTTCGCCATCGCCTCCTTCATCCGGTACGGGCCGACCTCCGACTGGCTCTCGTTCTCCACCTTGTCGTGGTCGATGTTGACCCACGGCCTGCTGCCGCACGTCTGGACCGGGCTCGGGTATTCCATCTTGTACGGCGACGAGTACTCCTGCGTCGCCTGCTTGCCCTGCTCCAGCGCGGCCGCCGCCACGAACGGCTTGAACGTCGAACCGGTCGGGAAGCCGAAGTTCGAGCCGCCCATGTCGCTGCCGACCGAGAAATTGATCTCGGTCTCGTTCTTGCCGTAGCCGTACGGCTTGGACTGGCCCATCGCGACGACCTTGCCGGTGCCGGGCTCGACCAGCACGGCCGCCGCGGCGACCTGGTCCGACTTGTAGACGTGCTGCTTGAGCGAGGCCTGCACGGACTCCTGCGCCTGCGGGTCCAGCGTCGTACGGATGGTCAGGCCGCCCTGGTTCCAGACCTTGGCCCGCTGCTCGCGGGTCTTGCCGAAGACCGGGTCGTTGAGGAAGACCTGCTCGACGTACTTGCAGAAGAAGCTGGCGCCCTTGACCGCGGTGATGCACCCGTTGCGCGGCTGGGTGATCTTCAGACCAAGCGGCGCCTTCTTGGCCTTGTCGGCCTCCGCCTGGGAGATGTTGCCGACCTCGGCCATGCGCTGCAGCACGACGTTGCGCCGCTTGGTGGCCTCCGCCTCGTCGTTGACCGGGTCGTACCGGCTCGGCGACTGGACGATGCCGGCCAGCAGCGCCGCCTCCTGCAGGTTGAGGTCCTTGGCGTGCTTGGAGAAGTAGCGCTGGGAGGCGGCCTCGACGCCGTAGGACTGCTCGCCGAAGAACGTGATGTTCAGGTAGTTCTCGAGGATCTTCTTCTTGCCGAGTTCCTTCTCGACCTGGATCGCGTACTTCAGCTCCTTGATCTTGCGGCCCAGGGTCTGCTGGGTGGCCTGCGCGACCTTCGTCGGGTCGTCACCGGCCTCCTCGACGAAGACGTTCTTCACGTACTGCTGCGTGAGCGTGGACGCGCCCTGGGCGACCCCGCCACTCTGCGCGTTCTTGTTCAGCGCGCGCAGAACGCCCTTCAGGTCGATCGCGCCGTGCTGGTAGAAGCGCGAGTCCTCGATCGCGACGATCGCCTTCTGCATGTACGGCGAGATGTCCTTCAGGTCGACCACCGTACGGTCGCGGGAGTAGACCTGCGCGATCTGGTGGCCCTGGTTGTCCAGGATCGTGGTGCGCTGGCTGAGTGGCGGGCGCTTGAGGTTGGCCGGAATCTCGTCGAATCCCTCGACCGACCCCTTGGCTGCCAGGCCCAGCGCGCCGGCCGCGGGCAGCGCGATGCCGGCCAGGACCGCTCCCGCGAGCACACTGACACCGAGGAACTTGGCGGCCTGCTGCGTTGGCGACAGACCTCCGCCCGAGCGCTTCTTTGGCATGAGGGCAGCCTACGTTCTCAATCGCCGGACACGCGTATATGCCTTGGCCTAAGCTGCTCTCAACTGTCACAGCAGTGCGGCCACGTATCAATACGTCCGGCCACCCAGAAACGTTCGCGGATCTTCGCGACTTTTTTGTCACGGTGTGTCGGGAGCGAGGGTGAGGGCGTGTTGGGTCCGTGCCCGAATTCACCTTGTGTGTCATCTGGCGTCCGTTGTGGCGCAACAGAAATGCCCCGTTGTGCCGGGAATGTCGCGGATGTCGCCAATCACTCCCCCGGGTGATCTGCCGCTTACCCATAGTCCGTTCGGGCCATTCAAGATTGGGCCCGAAGGGGGTGTTGCGCCGTGCCCACCTTCCGTAACGTCCTCAACTGGCGGCGGTGAATATGCCGCTGCCGCCGTGGGGGAGCCTCGATTCGGGAGAGGACGGCGCCGGTATGGGCTGGGTAACCGACTGGAGTGCGCAGGCGGCCTGCCGCACTACCGATCCGGATGAACTGTTCGTTCAGGGAGCAGCGCAGAACAGGGCCAAGGCGGTGTGCACCGGATGCCCGGTACGCACCGAGTGCCTCGCCGACGCGCTCGACAACCGCGTCGAGTTCGGCGTGTGGGGAGGCATGACGGAGCGGGAGCGCCGCGCACTGCTGCGCCGGCGGCCGACCGTCACCTCGTGGCGCCGGCTGCTCGAGACGGCTCGTATGGAGTACGAGCGCGGGGCGGGCCTGGTGTCCCTCGACGACGACCAGGTGTACGAGAACTACGCGGCGGTGAGCTGAGGGCACCACCCTCAACCACCTGAGGGCACCCCCTCGGTCATCCGAGGATCATCTGAGGGTGTTCCCTCGGTCACTTGAGGGACCCTCCTCGGTCATTTGAGGAACCATCCTCGGTCACTTGAGGAACCCTCTCCGGCACCCGCCTCGGGTGAGGCAGGGTGTGCGCTTCGGGCGCCTCAGGTCAGGCAGTGGCCTCGGGCAGCTCCCGTCGGTTGTCCGCGAGCCGGTTTCCGATGTCCCGCAGCCCCGCGAGGTCGTGCACGTCGCCGGGCAGCGCGGCCACTTCGGCCACCGCCACCTCGGGGTGCAGCGCGGTGAAGCGGTCACGCGTGCGCTGCTCGCGGGAGAGCAGCTGCATGCGCTCGGCGTGCAGCCTCAGCAGGCCTGCGGTGAGCTGGTCGACGGACCGCTCCGGGTCCGTGGGTTCCGGGTCCGTTCGTTTCGCGTCGGCCCGTTTCGCGTCGGTCCGTTCCATGTCCGTGCGCTCCGAGTCCGTGGCGGCGGGGGAGCCTTCGTCGGAAGCTGGTGCCTCGGAAGCGGGAGAATCTGAACTTCCGTACGTGTCAGGAGAGTTACGAAGTCCAGCTTTCCCGTCCTCCTGATCCACAATGCGGGGCTCTTCAAGATTTTCCGCGGCGGCGAGCGCCCGCTCGGCCGACAGATGGTCGGCGCCGCTGCCGTGGACCCGGTTGAGCACCAGACCGGCGAGGGGCATCTTCTCGGCGGCCAGCCGCTCCACGAAGTACGCGGCCTCGCGCAGCGCGTCCCGCTCCGGGGCCGCGACCACCAGGAACGCCGTCCCCGGCGCCTGGAGCAGCTTGTACGTCGCGTCCGCGCGCGTACGGAAGCCCCCGAACGTCGTGTCCATCGCGGACACGAACGTCTGGACGTCCTTCAGCAGCTGACCGCCCAGCAGCTTGCCGAGGGTGCCGGTCATCATCGACATTCCGACGTTCAGGAACTTCATCCCCGCGCGCCCGCCGAGCTTCGCCGGGGCCGTCAGCAGGCGGATCAGCCGGCCGTCCAGGAAGGACCCGAGCCGCTTCGGCGCGTCCAGGAAGTCCAGGGCCGAGCGCGACGGCGGCGTGTCGACGACGATGAGGTCCCACTCGTCCTTGGCCCGCAGCTGCCCCAGCTTCTCCATCGCCATGTACTCCTGCGTGCCCGCGAAGCCCGCCGAGAGCGACTGGTAGAAGGGGTTGGCCAGGATCGCGGCCGCCCGCTCGGGGTCCGCGTGCGCCTCGACGATCTCGTCGAAGGTGCGCTTCATGTCGAGCATCATGGCGTGCAGCTCGCCGTCGCCCTCGGTGCCCTTTACCCGGCGCGGGACGTTGTCGAGCGAGTCGATGCCCATGGACTGGGCGAGCCGACGGGCCGGGTCGATGGTGAGGACCACCACCTTGCGGCCGCGCTCGGCGGCCCGCAGGCCGAGGGCCGCAGCCGTCGTCGTCTTGCCGACCCCGCCCGAGCCGCAGCACACCACGATCCGGGTCTTCGGATCGTCGAGCAGCGGATCGACGTCGAGCACGCGCGCGGGGGTCAGCCTGCGGGCGGAGTCGTGCCCGTGGGCCGAGGGGCGTGCGGTCTCGTGCGCGTAGGTCGGGTCCGGGCTCATGACATCCCCTGCTTCCGCAGCTCGGTCGCCAGTTCGTACAGGCCCGCCAGGTCCATGCCCTCGGCGAGCAGCGGCAGTTCGTGCAGCGGCAGGCCCAGCTCGCCGAGGACGGACCGCTGTTCCTGCTCCAGCGCGTACCGCTCGGCGTACTCCTCGGCCTGCTTCAGCAGCGGATCCACGAGCCGCTCGGCGTTCCCGCCGCGTCGCGCCCCGCCGAGCCCGGCGGAGGACAGTGACCGGGAGACGGCGGTACGCGGAACGGTGCGTACGAGTTCCAGATCTGCGCTGTCCAACACCTGCGGCCGCACCATGTTCACGATGATGCGCCCCACCGGCAACCGCGCGGCGCGCAGTTCGGCGATGCCGTCCACGGTCTCCTGGACGGGCATCTCCTCCAGCAGCGTCACCAGGTGCACAGCCGTCTCGGCCGACTTCAGCACCCGCATCACGGCCTGCGCCTGATTGTGTATCGGGCCGATCTTCGCGAGCCCGGCCACCTCGTCGTTGACGTTGAGGAATCGGGTGATGCGTCCGGTCGGCGGCGCGTCCATGACGACGTAGTCGTATACGAACCGTCCGCTTTTGTCCTTGCGCCGTACCGCCTCGCACGCCTTGCCGGTCAGCAGGACGTCCCTCAGGCCGGGCGCGATGGTGGTGGCGAAATCGATGGCGCCGAGCTTCTTCAGGGCCCGGCCGGCGCCGCCCAGCCTGTAGAACATCTGGAGGTAGTCCAGCAGGGCCCGTTCGGGGTCGATGGCCAGTGCGTACACCTCCCCGCCCCCGGGAGCTACGGCGATCTTCCGCTCCTCATAGGGCAACGCCTCCGTCTCGAAGAGCTGTGCGATGCCCTGCCGACCCTCGACCTCGACGAGGAGCGTCCGCTTCCCCTCCGTGGCCAGGGCCAGCGCGAGGGACGCGGCGACCGTCGTCTTTCCGGTCCCGCCCTTGCCGCTGACGACCTGGAGCCTGCTCACGTCTTCGAGCCTAACCAGTCCGCGCTCGGCCTACGCGGGAGGCTGTGGACAACAGGGGCTACAGTCGGCCACATGACCAAGTGGGAATACGCAACCGTGCCGCTGCTCGTCCATGCCACGAAGCAGATTCTGGACACCTGGGGCGAGGACGGCTGGGAGCTCGTCCAGGTCGTGCCCGGGCCGAACAACCCGGAGCAGCTGGTGGCCTACCTGAAGCGGGAGAAGCAGTGATGAGCGCGGTCGAGGCGAGGCTGGCCGAACTGGGGCTGACGCTGCCGGAGGTCGTGCCGCCGCTGGCCGCCTACCAGCCGGCCGTACAGTCCGGGCCGTACGTCTACACCGCCGGCCAGCTGCCGATGGTGGAGGGCAAGCTGCCGGTCACCGGCAAGGTGGGCCTGGAGGTCACGCCGGAGGAGGCCAAGGACCTGGCGCGCACCTGCGCGCTGAACGCCCTCGCGGCCGTCAAGTCCGTCGCGGGCGACCTGGACCGTATCGCGCGCGTGGTGAAGGTCGTGGGCTTCGTCGCCTCGGCCGCGGACTTCACGGGCCAGCCGGGCGTCGTCAACGGCGCGAGCGAGCTGCTGGGCGAGGTCCTCGGCGACAAGGGCGTGCACGCGCGGAGCGCGGTCGGCGTGGCGGTGCTGCCGCTGGACGCGCCCGTGGAGGTGGAGATCCAGGTCGAGCTGGTTCCCTAGTCGCCCCCTGACCTCGGGGACCTCTCGAACATTCGCTCACCACGGGATAGCCTCCGCCCATGGCGAATGGGCAGTGGTTTCCCCCGGACTGGCCGGACCGCATCCGCGCGCTCGCGGACGGCACCCTGACTCCGGTCGCTCCGAAGCGCGCGGCCACCGTCATGCTCCTGAAGGACACAGACACCGGGCCTGCCGTCCACATGCTGCGCAGACGCGCCTCCATGGCCTTCGCCGGAGGCGCGTACGCGTACCCGGGCGGCGGCGTCGACCCCCGCGACGACGACCACCAGGTCCGCTGGGCGGGCCCCACGCGCGCGTGGTGGGCCGATCGGCTCGGCGTCGACGACACGGCGGCCCAGGCGATCGTCTGCGCGGCCGTCCGGGAGACATACGAGGAGGCAGGCGTCCTGCTCGCCGGCCCCACCCCCGACTCCGTCGTCGGCGACACCACAGGCCCGGACTGGGAGGCGGACCGCGCCGCCCTGGTCGCCCGCGAGCTGTCCTTCGCCGAGTTCCTCGACCGCCGGGGGCTGGCCCTGCGCTCGGACCTGCTGGGCGCCTGGGCCCGCTGGATCACCCCCGAGTTCGAACCCCGCCGCTACGACACCTGGTTCTTCGTGGCCGCCCTTCCGGAGGGGCAGCGCACCCGGAACGCCTCCACGGAGGCCGACCGCACGGTATGGATCCGCCCCGAGCACGCGGCGGCCTCGTACGACAAGGGCGAGCTGCTGATGATGCCGCCCACCATCGCCACCCTGCGCCAGCTGACCCCGTGCGGCAGCGCCGCCGAGGCGCTCGCGGCGGCGCAGGCCCGCGATCTGACCCCCGTCCTCGCGCAGGCCCGTCTGGTGGACGGCGAGATCGTCCTGTCCTGGCCGGGCCACGACGAGTTCACCAAGCACATCCCGACCGGCACGGCTCCCGCATGACACGGCACGGCCCCGGCGTCCCGCACGACACGGCACGGCCCCGGTGCGACACCGCACGACCCCCGCACGACCCCCGCACGACACACGTCCAGGAAGGTCCCCTCGCATGACGGACGCAGCAGCGCTCCCCGGCCAGCCCCGGGGCGGCGTCCTCTCCGGCCCGGCCACCGCGCGGGCCGTCAACGTCCTCGCGCCCAACCCTTCCGCCATGACCCTGGACGGCACCAACACCTGGATCGTCTCGGAGCCCGACTCCGACCTGGCCGCGGTGGTCGACCCGGGCCCGCTGGACGAGGGCCACCTGCGCACCGTCGTCGACACCGCGGAGAAGGCCGGCAAGCGCGTCGCCCTGACCCTGCTCACGCACGGTCACCCCGACCACGCCGAAGGTGCCGCCCGCTTCGCCGAGCTGACCGGCACCAAGGTGCGGGCCCTGGACCCGGCGCTGCGACTGGGCGACGAGGGCCTGGGCAACGGGGACGTGATCAGGGTGGGCGGACTGGAGCTGAGGGTCGTACCGACCCCCGGCCACACCGCGGACTCCCTCTGCTTCCACCTCCCGGCCGACCAGGCGGTGCTCACAGGCGACACGATCCTGGGCCGCGGCACGACGGTCGTGGCACACCCCGACGGCCGTCTCGGCGACTACCTGGACTCCCTGCGGCGCCTGAGATCCCTCACGGTCGACGACGGCGTCCACACGGTCCTCCCCGGCCACGGCCCCGTCCTGGAGGACGCCCAGGGCGCCGTCGAGTACTACCTCGCCCACCGCGCCCACCGGCTCGCCCAGGTCGAGACGGCGGTCGAGGACGGCTACCGCACCCCGGCCGAGATCGTCGCCCACGTGTACGCCGACGTGGACCGCTCCCTGTGGCCGGCGGCGGAGCTCTCGGTGCGGGCGCAGCTGGACTACCTGGAGGAGCACGGGCTCATCTAACGCCGGGACGCGGCGCCTTGACGCCGTGCACGCGCGCGTACTCCTCGGCGAGCCAGGGCCCGAGGTCGTCGACGTACGTGTGCAGGACGGCGAGGTCACCGACCGGTTCGTAGCCGTGGACGGCCGCCGCGCGCATCCGTGCGGCCCGCGCGGGGTAGTAGGCGCCGAAGACGTCGGCCATCTCCCGGAGATCGCTGGTCCAGCCCTGCCAGCGCGGCATGACGAGGGTGAGCCCCGTCCGGACCAGATGCCGGGACATGAACCGTACGAGGGGCCTGCGGGCCTCGTCCGAGTCCTCGGCCGCGGCGATCCGCTCCCGCCACCGGGGAAGGTGGAGGAACAGATCGCCGTTGGTCTCCCGCGCGAGGAGCGAGTCGGGGCGGTAGCGGGGCAGGTGCTCGGCGAGATCGTCCCCGAGCAGCGGCGTGCAGAGGCAGGCGACGAACCAGCCCAGGTCGTACCGTTCCAGCTCGCTCAGCAGCCGCGCCCGGCTGAAGAGCAGCGTGCCGACCCCGTCGATCTGCGGGAACTCCTTGTCGACAGCCTCCCCGAACGCGCGGGCGTCCCGCCGGTCGGCATCGCTCGGCTCGTTTCGCAGCGCGACCAGGAGGTCCAGGTCACTGCGCCCCACGCGCGCGGTGCCGCGTGGGATGGACCCGTAGAGGTACGCGCTGTGCAGCCGCGCCCCGAAGACATCCAGCAGTTGCTCACGGGCGGCCGCGACGCCAGGGCGGAAGGCGTGGGGGACACGCGCGAGCGAGCCTTCGCGCTCGAGGTATCCCCCGGGGCCGAGGCCTTTGCGGGAGGCGGTTTCAGGCACGGGTCTTCCTGTGCAGCGCGGGTCGGCATCATCCGGCCACACAGCAACAAGGCCCCGCCTCACACGAGACGGGACCCCATCGACGTACGGGCAGAACCTGGTGTCAGCGCGAGCGCTTCGCGAGCCTCTCCACGTCCAGGAGGATGACCGCGCGCGCCTCCAGACGGAGCCAGCCGCGCTGGGCGAAGTCCGCCAGGGCCTTGTTCACGGTCTCGCGGGACGCGCCGACCAGCTGGGCCAGCTCCTCCTGCGTCAGGTCGTGCACGACGTGGATGCCCTCTTCCGACTGCACGCCGAAGCGGCGGGAGAGGTCCAGCAGGGCGCGGGCGACACGGCCCGGCACGTCCGAGAAGACCAGGTCGGACATCTGGTCGTTGGTCTTGCGCAGGCGCCGTGCGACGGCGCGCAGCAGCGCACCGGCCACCTCGGGCCGTGCGTTCAGCCAGGGCTGGAGGTCGCCGTGGCCCAGGCCGAGCAGCTTGACCTCGGTCAGGGCGGTCGCCGTCGCGGTGCGCGGGCCCGGGTCGAAGAGCGACAGTTCGCCGATGAGCTCGCCGGGGCCGACCACGGCCAGCATGTTCTCGCGGCCGTCGGGGGACGTGCGGTGCAGCTTGACCTTGCCCTCGGTGACCACGTAGAGACGGTCACCCGGGTCGCCCTCGTGGAACAGCGAGTCGCCGCGTGCGAGGGTCACCTCCGTCATGGAGGCGCGGAGCTCCGCGGCCTGCTCGTCGTCGAGCGCCGCGAAGAGCGGATTGCGCCGCAGAACGTCGTCCACGAGTTCTCTCCTTGTCGACCTGCTCAGGGGATCTTGCTCCCCGGTGTGCCAGGGGACCGTGTTCCCCATTTTGCCGGACGATCCAAACAGTGTGATCTGTCACAAGGATGCCGCACAGGTGTCCCGAGGTGAGCGGCAGGGGTCCAATCGGGGGCTGATCTCCGGGGTCCGGGGCGGATGTCGGCCCCGGGCTTTAGGCTGGCCGGGTGTCCAAATCGCCGGTGAGAGCACAGGCCGAGGGGGCTGGGCGGGTGGTTGTACGTCAGGGTTCCGCTGTGGGCGAACGGGAGTCCGACAGTGGAAAGAAAACGGAAAAAACAGCCCAAAAGTCGCCCGTGAAGAAGGCGACGCCGGTGAAGAAGGTTGCGGCGGAGAAGACCGCCGCGAAGAAGGCCCCGTCGAAGACGGCTGCGGCGGAGAAGACCGCGGCGAAGGAGACCGCCACGAAGAAGACCGCGGCGAAGACGACGACGGCGAAGAAGACGACGGCCAAGAAGACGACGGCCAAGAAGACCGCCGCGAAGGAGAAGAAGGTGACCGTCGCGCCCCAGAAGGCCTCGGTCGCCGTGAAGCAGGCCTCTCCCGTGAAGACCGTCGCCCCGAAGCCGCCGAAGAACGAGTCGCGCGCCGCCCTCGTCCGCCGCGCCCGCCGTATCAACCGTGAGCTCGCCAAGCTGTACCCGTACGCGCACCCCGAGCTGGATTTCGAGAACCCCTTCCAGCTGCTGATCGCCACGGTCCTGTCCGCCCAGACCACGGACCTCCGGGTCAACCAGACGACGCCCGCGCTGTTCGCCAAATACCCCACCCCCGAGGATCTCGCCGCCGCCAATCCGGAGGAGGTCGAGGAGATCCTCCGGCCCTGCGGCTTCTTCCGGGCCAAGACCAAAGCGGTCATGGGCCTGTCCAAGGCACTGGTGGAGGAGTTCGGCGGCGAGGTCCCGAGCCGTCTCGAGGACCTCGTCAAGCTGCCCGGCGTCGGCCGCAAGACCGCCTTCGTGGTCCTCGGCAACGCCTTTGGCCGCCCCGGCATCACCGTGGACACGCACTTCCAGCGGCTGGTGCGGCGTTGGAAGTGGACCGACGAGACCGACCCCGAGAAGATCGAGGCCGCCGTCGGGGCGCTCTTCCCGAAGAGCGAGTGGACGATGCTCTCGCACCGCGTGATCTTCCACGGCCGCCGCATCTGCCATGCCCGCAAGCCCGCCTGTGGCGCCTGTCCCATCGCCCCGCTCTGCCCGTCCTACGGCGAGGGCGAGACCGACCCGGAGAAGGCGAAGAAGCTGCTGAAGTACGAGAAGGGCGGCTTCCCGGGCCAGCGCCTCAAGCCCCCGAAGCCCTACCTGGACGCGGGCGGCAAGCCGGCGCCGCCTCTGGGGGCCGGATGACGGGACGATCGCATCGGCCGATGCCGACGCGTCGGCCCGCGACGACGGGCCCGCGGACGACGGCGGGTCGGCGGACGACGGCGGGTCGGCGGACGACGGCGGGCCCGCGGACGACGGAGGTTCGGCGGACGTCGGCGGGTCGGCGGACGTCGGCGGGTCGGCAGACGTCGGCGGGTCGGCGGACGACGGAGGTTCGGCGGACGTCGGCGGGTCGGCGGACGACGGAGGTTCGGCGGACGACGGCGGGTCGGCGGACGACGGAGGGTCGGCCCGCGACCGCGGATCGGCGGACGACAACCGATCGGCGGACGAAGGTGGGCCGGCCGGCGCCTGGGGCTCGGTCCACGCACGCTTCGGATCGGTTGCCGGGGGCGAAGCGCTCGCTGCCCGTGGAGCCGGTGGAACGATCTCGGTGCTGTGGGGCGTTGGACACGGCAGGACGACGGGGGTGGCGATGACGCGTGCGAGTGATACTCACGGCGGCCCGGTGGAGCTCAGCAAGGAGGGGCTGCCGGGTTGGCTGGATCCGGTCGTGCACGTCGTGGAGACGGTCCAGCCAGTCCAGCTGAGCCGCTTCCTGCCGCCGGAGAACGGGGACGGGCGCCAGTCCGCCGTCCTGATCCTCTTCGGCGAGGGTGAGCGCGGGCCCGAGCTGCTGCTGATGGAGCGGGCGAGCTCGCTGCGCTCCCACGCGGGCCAGCCGTCCTTCCCCGGCGGCGCCCTCGACCCCGAGGACGGCGACCCGAAGGCGGAGGGTCCGCTGCGCGCCGCCCTGCGCGAGGCCGAGGAGGAGACGGGTCTCGATCCGAGCGGCGTCCAGCTGTTCGGCGTGCTGCCAAGGCTCTACATCCCGGTCAGCGGCTTCGTCGTCACCCCCGTGCTCGGCTGGTGGCGCAAGCCCAGCCCCGTCGGCGTCGTCGATCCGGGCGAGACCGCCCGCGTCTTCACGGTCCCCGTGGCGGATCTCACGAACCCGGAGAACCGCGCCACGACCGTCCATCCCAGCGGCCACCGAGGCCCGGCGTTCCTGGTCGAATCGGCCCTCGTGTGGGGCTTCACGGCCGGAATCATCGACCGCCTGCTCCACTACGCGGGCTGGGAGCAGCCCTGGGACCGCACCAAGCAGGTCCCGCTCGACTGGCGGTCATGACAGGGTGGCCCTCGTGCTGTGTTTTCCCAAGGGACGCCGTGTCCGATTGCCGCTGCGCGGCGGGCCGGACCCCCGGCCGACCTTTGGTGAGCGAAAGATGATGAGGCGAGGCTTGACGCGGTGAACGTGCTGGACATCCTGCTGCTGGTCGCCGCCGTGTGGTTCGCCGTCGTGGGTTATCGCCAGGGATTCATCGTCGGCATCCTGTCGGTGATCGGTTTCCTGGGCGGCGGCCTCGTCGCCGTCTACACGCTTCCGGTCATCTGGGACGCCCTGACGGACAACACGGAGGTCAGCACCACCGCCGCCGTCGTCGCGGTGGTCGTCGTCATCGTCTGCGCCTCGGTCGGCCAGGCCCTGACCACCCACCTCGGCAACAAGCTGCGCCGGTACATCACCTGGTCCCCGGCCCGCGCCCTGGACGCGACCGGCGGCGCCCTGGTCAACGTCGTCGCCATGCTGCTCGTCGCCTGGCTGATCGGTTCGGCCCTCGCCGGTACGACGCTGCCGACGCTCGGCAGGGAGGTGCGCGACTCCAAGGTGCTGCTCTGGGTGTCCCGGGCGCTGCCCGCGCAGGCCGACACCTGGTTCGCGGACTTCTCCGCGGTCCTTGCGCAGAACGGCTTCCCGCAGGTCTTCAGCCCCTTCGCGAACGAGCCGATCAACAACGTCCGGCCCCCGGACCCGGCCCTGGCGCACAGCGCGGTCGCCACCCGCGCCAAGCGGTCCGTCGTCAAGGTCATGGGCACCGCCCAGAGCTGCGGCAAGGTCCTCGAGGGCAGCGGCTTCGTGTTCGGCAACCGACGCGTCATGACCAACGCGCATGTCGTCGGCGGTGTCGACGAGCCCACCGTCCAGATAGGCGGCGAGGGCAAGAAGTACGACGCGAAGGTCGTCCTCTACGACTGGCGGCGCGACATCGCCGTACTCGACGTACCGGACCTGAGGGCCCCGGCCCTGAAGTTCACGGCCACAGACGCGCGCAGCGGCGACAGCGCGATCGTCGCCGGCTTCCCGGAGAACGGGGCGTACGACGTCCGTGCCGCGCGTGTGCGCGGGCGCATCACGGCCAACGGCCCGGACATCTACCACCGCGGCACCGTCCGCCGCGACGTCTACTCGCTGTACGCGACCGTCCGCCAGGGCAACTCCGGCGGCCCGCTGCTCACGACAGACGGCAGGGTCTACGGCGTGGTGTTCGCGAAGTCCCTCGACGACGCCAATACCGGCTACGCGCTCACGGCGGACGAGATCCAGCAGGACATCGCCAAGGGGCGTACCGCGAACCAGCAGGTGGACAGCGACAGCTGCGCGCTCTGAGCCCTTGTCCGAAGGGCCGGGGCGTCAGCCGCGTGGGTGACGCAGGCGTACGGACACCCAGCGGGCCCGGCGGCGCAGGATGCGCGGGATCCCCACCCGGAGGTCCGTACCAGGCAGTTGCGGGGTGCCTCGCTGGTGGGAGCTCAGGCCACTGCCCGAGCGGCGGTTGCGTGCTGTGTCACTGTAGTCGTGCGTCCAGCCCATACCTCGACGTGTGCCCCCGCCCCAAGGTCGATAACCTCGCGTCGACACCCCAATTGGCCTATGCGCCGGGCAATTGGCCGTTCGTAGGACAAGCGTTCACGTTCGAATACCGGGCGCATCGGCTCGGTCACCGATCGGGTTCGGGGTCTTTCAGCCAGTTGACCAGTTCGGTGGAGAAAGCGACCGGATCCTCCTCGTGCGGGAAGTGGCCCAGCCCGTCGAACAGCCGCCAGCGGTACGGCGCCTCGACGTACTCGCCCGAGCCGGCCGCGCTGCGCGTGCGCTGCACGGGGTCGAGGGAGCCGTGCAGATGCAGCGTCGGCACGCGCACGGGCCGCTTCATACGGCGGTAGAACTGGATGCCGTCGGGGCGGGCCAGGGAGCGCACCATCCAGCGGTAGGGCTCGATCGCACAGTGCGCCGTGGACGGGATGCAGATGGCGCGGCGGTACATCTCCAGCGCCTCGTCGTCCGGCAGCCTGGGGCCCGACCAGTCCCGTACGAGACGGGCCACGAGCGCGCCGTCATCGGCGGTCAGCTGCCGCTCGGGGATCCAGGGCCGCTGGAATCCCCAGATGTAGGAACTCGCGGCCGTCTGCCGGACGTCCGCGAGCATCGCCGAGCGCCAGCGCCGGGGATGCGGCATCGAGACGACCGCGAGACGCCGTACCAGCTTGGGGCGCATCGCGGCCGCCGTCCACGCCAGATAGCCGCCCAGGTCGTGGCCCACCACCGCGGCGTCCGGCTCGCCGAGTGAGCGGATCACACCGGTGATGTCGAGCGCGAGGTTGGCGGGGTCGTAGCCCCGCGGCGTACGGTCGCTGCCGCCCACGCCCCGCAGGTCCATGGCGACGGCCCGGAAGCCCGCGTCGGCGAGCGCGACCAGCTGGTGCCGCCAGGCCCACCAGAACTGCGGGAAGCCGTGCAGCAACAGCACCAGCGGGCCGTCGCCGAGCTCCGCGATGTGGAAGCGGGCGCCGTTGGCGGCGACGTCCCGGTGGCTCCAGGGGCCGTCGATCCGTACGACCGAGGTGGGTTGCGCCGAAGGGGTGGCGGGATCCGTCATGACGACGAGCGTGCCACAGGCTCGATGGCCGCGGGGGCCCGGTCCTCCAGGGCCGGGGTCTCCGGGCGCGGGTGCGGCTTGGCCTTCTGCAGGACGCCCGCCGACTCCTTCATCGACGCGGCGACCTTCTGCGGGCCCTGGCTCTTCTTGGCCTTCTTCGCGAAGACCACGCCGATCAGCGCGAGGCCGCCGGCGACGAGGACGTTGGCCGCGAAGGACAGCAGGAAGCAGACCGCGAGGTTCCAGCCGCTCCAGGTCCGAATGCCGTACGCCAGCGCGAAGTTGAGCATCGGCAGGGAGAACACCAGGACCGCGCCGGCCACGGTGAACGCGCCGCCGCTCGCCGCGCCGCGCTTGACGTCCTGCTTCAGCTGGGCCTTGGCCAGCGCGATCTCGTCGTGCACCAGCGCCGACAATTCGGTCGTCGCCGAGGCGAACAGCTGGCCGATGCTGCGTTCGGCGCCGACCGGGCTGCCGTCGGGTGCGCTCATCGCGGTCTCCCTCTCCTGCCTGACTCTGCTTCCGTCCGGCTTCGACTGCTGCCTGACTTCTGCCTGACTGGGAACGGTCCTGTATTTTGTACCGTCCCGTCAGATCATGCCGGACTGTCGTTCTCCTCGCCTGCCCCGCCCGGTACTTCGGCAAGCCGCGCCTGCCGTTCGGCGGCCTTCGCCTCGGCGAGCCGGCGGTGCTCGGCGGCCTTCCGCTCGTGGATCTCGGCCATGCGCAGGTGGTACGCCGGGTCGTCCTGCTCGTAGACGTCCGGGATGCCGTCGAGGCCCTCGTCCCGCTCCTCGGCCTCGCACAGCCTGCGGTACCTGGTGTTCCGTATCTTCAGCAGCACCGTCGCCAGCGTCGCCGCGATGAGGGAGCCGCACAGGACGGCGGCCTTGACCTCGCCCGTCATCGCCGTGTCGCCCTCGAAGGCCAGCTCGCCGATGAGCAGCGAGACGGTGAAGCCGATCCCGGCGAGCGAGGCGACGGCGAACACGTCGGCCCAGGCCAGCTCCTCGCTGAGGGATGCGCGGGTGAAGCGGGCGGTGAGCCGGGCGCCGCCGAAGATGCCGACCGCCTTGCCGACGACGAGTCCGAGCACGACCCCGAGGGTCTCGGGTTTGGTGAACACGTCTCCGAGCGCGCCGCCCGAAATGGAGACACCGGCGCTGAACAGCGCGAACAGCGGCACGGCGAGGCCCGCCGACAGCGGCCGTACCAGGTGCTCGATGTGCTCGCCGGGGGAGTGCTCCTCGCCCTCGCGGGGGGTGCAGCGCAGCATCAGGCCCATCGCGACGCCCGCGATGGTGGCGTGGACGCCGCTGTTGTGCATCAGCACCCAGATGACCAGGGCGAGCGGGACGTACGCGTACCAGCCGCGCACGCCCTTTCTCAGCAGCAGCCAGAAGACGACGAGGCCGGCCACCGCCCCGCCGAGCGTGGCGAAGTTGAGGCGCTCGGTGAAGAAGACCGCGATGATCAGGATCGCGAACAGGTCGTCCACGACGGCGAGCGTCAGCAGGAAGGCGCGCAGGGCGCTGGGCAGCGAGGTGCCGATGACCGCGAGCACGGCGAGCGCGAAGGCGATGTCGGTCGCCGTAGGCACCGCCCAGCCGGCGAGTGAGCCGCCCCCGGTGGCGCTGGTGAGGGCATAGACGACCGCGGGGACCGCCATGCCGCACAGCGCGGCGACCACCGGCAGGATCGCGGCCCCGGGGTCCCGCAGGTCACCGGCGACGAGCTCGCGCTTGAGCTCGATCCCGGCGACGAAGAAGAAGACCGCGAGCAGCCCGTCGGCGGCCCAGTGCTGGACGGACAGGTCCAGGCCGAGGACGGCGGGGCCGAGGTGGAAGTGGCTGACGGTCTCGTAGCTCGCGTGCAGCGCGGGGATGTTCGCCCAGACCAGGGCGGCGACCGCGGCGAGGAGCAGCAGCACACCGCCGACGGTCTCGGTGCGCAGCGCGTCCGCGACGAAGGTCCGCTCGGGCAGGGACAGGCGTCCGAGTGCCTTGCGGGCGGGGGTGGTGCGGGTGCGGGACGCGGCCACGAGGAGACCTCCGGTCGGTGGGCAGGACGGATCACATGCCGACCAGACTTCCCGGCGCGCCTCGAGGATCATGCTTTTTGCTTAGTTTATCTAAGGTGCGGCGGGCGGGCTCGTTGATCTTTCACGGGGGGTGCGTCTCCGTATGGCGCGGGGGTGCGTCTCCGTATGGCGCGGGGGCGCGTCTCCGTATGGCGCGGGGGCGCGTCTCCGTAGGGCAGGGGGCGTATCTCCCTATGGCACGGGGATGCATCTCCTCATGACGTGCATGGCACCTTCACATGGGGCGCATGCGGCACATGGGGCATAAAAGGGCACCCGGCGCTTTTGTCGCCGGGTGCCCCTCGGAGCCGTACTCAGTCCTCGCTCGGCGCCGCCGGGAGCTTCGTCTGGATGAGGTCCATCACCGTGGAGTCCGTCAGCGTCGTGACGTCCCCGAGCTGCCGGTTCTCCGCAACGTCCCGCAGCAGACGGCGCATGATCTTCCCCGAGCGCGTCTTCGGCAGTTCCGCCACCGGCAGGATCCGCTTCGGCTTGGCAATCGGGCCGAGGGTGGTGCCGACGTGGTTGCGCAGCTCGGCCACCAGGTCCTCGGTCTCCGCCGCCGTACCGCGCAGGATCACGAAGGCGACGATCGCCTGCCCGGTCGTCTCGTCCGCCGCGCCGACCACAGCCGCCTCGGCGACCGCCGGGTGCGACACCAGCGCCGACTCGACCTCGGTCGTGGAGATGTTGTGGCCGGACACCAGCATCACGTCATCGACGCGCCCGAGGAGCCAGATGTCCCCGTCCTCGTCCTTCTTGGCGCCGTCACCGGCGAAGTACCGGCTCTCGAACCGCGACCAGTACGTATCGATGAACCGCTGGTCGTCACCCCAGATGGTGCGCAGCATTGACGGCCACGGCTCGGTGAGCACCAGGTAGCCACCACCGCCGTTCGGCACCTCGTTGCCCTCGTCGTCCACGACCGTGGCGGAGATGCCGGGCAGCGGCCGCTGGGCCGAGCCGGGCTTGGCCTCGGCCACGCCCGGCAGCGGCGAGATCATCATCGCGCCGGTCTCCGTCTGCCACCACGTGTCGACTACCGGGGTCCGGTCGGCGCCGATGTGCTTGCGGTACCAGATCCACGCCTCCGGGTTGATCGGTTCGCCGACCGAGCCGAGGACGCGGAGGGAGGACAGGTCGAATTTCGCGGGGATGTCGTCGCCCCACTTCATGAACGTACGGATCGCGGTCGGGGCCGTGTACAGGATCGTCACCCCGTACTTCTGCACGATCTCCCAGAAGCGGCCCTGGTGCGGGGTGTCGGGCGTGCCCTCGTACATCACCTGCGTCGCGCCGTTCGCCAGCGGCCCGTACACGATGTACGAGTGGCCGGTGACCCAGCCGACGTCGGCGGTGCACCAGTACACGTCCGTCTCCGGCTTGAGGTCGAAGACGGCCCAGTGCGTGTACGCCGTCTGCGTGAGGTAGCCGCCGGAGGTGTGCAGGATGCCCTTCGGCTTGCCCGTCGTGCCGGAGGTGTACAGGACGAACAGCGGGTGCTCCGCCTCGAACGCCTCCGGGGTGTGCTCGGCGGACTGCGGTTCGACGACCTCGTGCCACCACACGTCCCGGCCCTCGGTCCAGGCGACCTCCTGGCCGGTGCGGCGGACCACGAGCACGTGCTCGACGTTGTCCACGCGGTCGATGGCCTCGTCGACCGCCGGCTTGAGCGCGGACGGCTTGCCGCGCCGGTAGCCGCCGTCGGCCGTGATGACCACCTTGGCGTCGGCGTCCTGGATCCGGGTCGCGAGCGCGTCCGCGGAGAAACCGCCGAAGACGACGGAGTGCGCGGCGCCGATCCGGGCGCAGGCCAGCATCGCGACCGCCGTCTCCGGGATCATCGGCATGTAGATCGCGACTCGGTCGCCCTTCCGAACTCCGAGCTCCAGCAGGGCGTTCGCGGCCTTGGACACCTCGTCCTTGAGCTCGGCGTAGGTGATGGCGCGGCTGTCGCCGGGCTCGCCCTCGAAGTGGATGGCGACGCGGTCGCCGTGCCCGGCCTCGACGTGCCGGTCGACGCAGTTGTACGCCACATTGAGCGTGCCGTCCTTGAACCACTTGGCGAACGGTGGGTTCGACCAGTCGAGGGTCTCGGTCGGCTCCTTGGCCCAGGTCAGCCGGCGGGCCTGCTCGGCCCAGAAGCCGAGCCTGTCAGCCTTGGCCTGTTCATACGCCTCCGCGGTGACGTTGGCGTTGGCGGCCAGGTCGGCGGGGGGTGCGAACCTGCGCTCTTCCTTGAGCAGGTTGGCCAGGCTTTCGTTGCTCACGACATCTCCCTCTCGCAGGGTGTCCGTTGTGTCCCAGGCCACAGCTCATCAGACCCGGGGGGCCGATGACAAGGGTCGACGGGAAATTGGTTTAGACCTGTTGGTGGATCCTTTGCGCGGCAGCTCCCGAGTCGTACGGGCCCGTGAGCTGCGTACGCGTCGGCTTCGGTGGTCGGGGGTCATCCATTCTCACGGAAGCCGGGGCGCCCAAGTTCAGCATGGCTTCGGACGAGTCCGGCCGGCTTTGCGCGCGCGGGCGTGTCGCCCGGGCGGAGGCGGCGGCCGGCACGCTGCTTGTGCCCGGGCCCGAGCCAGTGTCTGTGCTCGTGCTCGTGCCCGTGTCCGTGCCCGAGTCCCGTGGTCGGCTCGCTGCTCGTGCCCGTGTCCGGGCCCGAGTCCCGTGGTCGGCACGCTGCTCGTGCCCGTGTCCGGGCCCGAGTCCCGTGGTCGGCACGCTGCTCGTGCCCGTGTCCGTGCCCGAGTCCCGTGGTCGGCACGCTGCCCGTGTCTGCGCTCGTGCCCGAGCCCCGCGGGTGCAGGGCTCGGCGGGGCGTCGGAGGCGCAGGAGGACGTTCAGGCTGGGCTGTGCAGGTCCTCCGTCGCTCCCACGTCGGTGAACACCTCGTCTCCGGCCGCCCCTGTGAGCAGGTACGCCTGTGCTTCGCCCACGTGGAAGTACATCCCGTGCAGCTCCAGCGTCCCCTCCCGCAGGGCTCGGGCCACCGAGCCGTGGGCGTGCAGGTGCTCCAGCTGCTGGACGACGTTGGTCAGGCAGAGCTGCTCGACCGTGTCGGCGGGCCGCCGCCCGGCCAACCGGGGCCAGGTGCGGCTGTCGCCGGCCATCCGCTCCAGGCTGGGACGCCCGTGCCGCAGCCACCGCTCGAGCGGCGTCCTGGTGCCCACGCTCCCGGAATTGAGCAGTGCCTGCATCGCCCCGCACCCGGAGTGCCCGCACACTGTCACGGACCGCACCTGGAGCACGTCCACCGCGTATTCGATGGCGGCTGCCACCGACTCGTCGCCATCCTCGCCGGGCGGCGGCACGAAGTTGCCCACGTTCCGCACGACGAAGAGGTCGCCGGGACCACTGGAGGTGATCATCGACGTGACCAACCGCGAGTCGGCGCAGGTGAGGAAGAGCTGGGACGGCTGCTGCCCCTCCCGCGCCAGCCGAGCGAGCTCGCCTCGCACGAGCGGTGCGGTGTTGCGCTGGAACGCGCTGATGCCGCGTGTCAGTTGCTGCCTGCTGGGACCGGAGTCGGTGGGCCCGCAGGTGTCCGGGTGGCCGCCGGGCGCCGGCGCCGTCCGTGGGCCCCCGCACTGGTGGTTGCGCCAGGGCGTCCAGGGCCGGCAGCGGCATCCGGCGGAACCGGCCGGTTCGGCGATGCGGACCCCGGCACGGCGGCCGGTCAGCTTTACGGAGCCGCCCTGCGCGGTGTGCGTCCGCTGCCAGTCCTGCAGTGACTCGTATGCCGCGTGGTCCATGAACGAGCCGTCCAACTCAACGACCGTGTCGGCACCTTGGGGTACGAGATGCAGGGCCCGGCTGAGCCGCGGCACCGCGAGGAACGTCAACTGTCCTCGTACATGTACGTGATGGACTCCTTCCTTCTCTTTGTGCGTGATGCGGGTGTGGGCAAGGCGGTTCAGAGCGACGGCGACTGCCACGGCGACCCCCAGCGCCACGCCCTCCAGGACGCCGAGCAACACCACGCCGAGGGTGGTGACGGCGTACACCAGCACCTCTCGGTGGCGCGTCACCGTGCGGATGTGGTGCAGGGACACCATCTGGATGCCGACGGCCATCACCAGGGCGGCGAGCGAGGCGAGCGGGATGAGCTCCAGGATCGGGACCATCAGCAGCGCGGCGACTACTACGAAAACGCCGTGCAGCATCGTGGAGTTCCGGCTGACGGCACCTGCGCGCACATTCGCGGAACTGCGTACGGCCACCCCCGCGACCGGCAGCCCGCCGAGTGCACCGGAGACGACGTTGGCGGCGCCCTGACCGAGCAGTTCGCGGTCCAGGTCGGAGCGTCCGGCGGGGGCGGCCGGTCCGGGGCGGTCGGCGGCCAGCCTGTCCATGGCGACGGCGCCGAGCAGCGACTGCACGCTGCAGACCAGCGTGGTGGTGAGAACGGCGGCGCCGATGCCCAGTACCGGACCCTCGGGCAGACCGGCCAAGGTGTGGCTGCGCCAGGACGGCAGATCGACCCGGGGCAGGGTGAGCCCGGCGAGCGAGGCGGTCGCGGTCGCCCCGGCGACGGCCACGAGTGGCGCCGGCACTCTGCGCAGGACACGGCCCGCCCGCCCGGGGAGTCGCGGCCAGAGCAGCAGCAGGGCCAGGGTCAGCGTGCTCACGGACACAGCGGCGGGGTGCAGTCCGGCCAACTGAGCAGGCAGCGCACGGAGGTTGCCGATGACGGAACTCTGCGGGCTGCCACCGAGGACGATGTGCAGCTGGGTGACGGCGATGGTGCCGCCGATGCCGGCCAGCACGCCGTGCACCACGGCGGGGCTGACGGCGAGCGCGGTGCGCGCCACGCGCAGGCAGCCCAGGCCGAGTTGGGCGAGTCCGGCGAGGACGGTGACGGCGCACGTCGTACGCCATCCGTAGCGGTGGATCAGGTCGGCGGTGACGACCGTGAGTCCGGCGGCCGGGCCGCTGACCTGGAGCGGGGAGCCGCCGAGCCGTCCGGCGACGAGTCCGCCCACGGCGGCGGCGACGAGGCCGGCCTGGAGCGGGGCGCCGGTGGCGAGCGCGATGCCGAGGGACAGGGGCAGGGCGATCAGGAAGACCGCGATCGAGGCCGACAGATCTGCACCCTCGATCCGGAAGCGGCGGTGCGGGGTCGGTGGCGGGCTGTGCGGCTGGTGGGGGTTCTTGCCTCGAGCAGAGTCGGCGGTGCGGGTGGGGACGCAGGCTGACATGTTTCCCGTCTCCTCCGGGGCGGCGCGGTCGCGGAACTGGTGGTCCCCGCAGAGTGCGGGGGTCGGGTCGCGGCCGTGGGGCACGGCGTGCAGCGGCGGGATGGATCAACTGGATCAACGCTCAGTAAAGCGATCGTAATGCGAAGTAAAGGCTATACACGAATTTTCGGAGCAAATGGGTCAGTAAATCACTCCGATGAGTGAAGTGAGCTTTTTATCGGCTTGTCGTATTAATTCCTCCTCGGCCCCGTGCGACCTTGGCGGCGCTGTCGGTATGTCCGGCACATCACCAGCACACGCCGTCTCGGCGTTGGACGAGAGAAGGAAGAAGGTGGGCGGAACATGGCCGCCAACCAGAGGATCGCCGCGGGCGCTGTGATCGCCGCGGCCTGTGCCTCGTCGCTCGCCGGTTGCGCGAGCGGCACCGACGGTTCCCAACAAGGGGCGCAGGGCCCGCAGAAGGGTGCGCAGGCGCCCGGGAGCGCGGTTCGCCTGATCGGCGACGGCTCCACCGCGTACACCGGAGCGCAGCCGCACCTGCCCAGACCTGAGCGGCTCAAGTCCGGTGAAAGGCCGCCGCAGTTCGTCGTGTTCTCCTGGGACGGCGCGGGCGAGGACAGCCAGAAGCTGTTCTCCCACTTCCGCAAGGTGTCCAAGGCCAACCACGCGACGATGACTTACTTCCTCAGCGGTGTGTACATGCTGCCGGAGGAGAAGCGCGGCCTGTACAGGCCGCCGCAGCACGCGCCGGGCAGCTCCGAAATCGGCTTCAACGACGAGAAGGGCATTGCCGACACCGTCAAGCAGATGCGCCTGGCGTGGCTGGAGGGCAACGAGATCGGCACCCACTTCAACGGCCACTTCTGCGGCAACGAGGGCGGGGTCGGTCAGTGGTCGGTGGAGGAGTGGAAGAGCGAGATCGCCCAGGCCAAGCAGTTCGTGAAGACCTGGAAGACCAACACCGGCATGACGAAGGCGGCTCCGCTGCCCTTCGACTACCAAAAGGAGCTCATCGGCGCGCGCACACCCTGCCTCGAGGGCCAGAAGAACTTCATGAAGGCCGCGAGTCAGCTGGGCTTCCGCTACGACACCAGCGGTGTCAACAACCAGGTGTGGCCCAGGAAGCGGTACGGCCTGTGGGACCTTTCGATGCAGCTGGTGCCCTTCCCGGGGCACACCTACGAGCAGCTCACCATGGACTACAACTTCATGGTCAACCAGTCCGGCACCCTGACCCAGGGCGACCCCGACAAGTACGACTACTGGGGCGACCAGATGCGGGACGGCCTGCTCAAGGGCTTCTACCGGGCCTACGACGGCAACCGCGCGCCTCTGGTCATCGGCAACCACTTCGAGTCCTGGAACGGTGGCACCTACATGCGTGCCATCGACGAGGTCGTGAAGGAGGTGTGCAACAAGCCCGAGGTGCGCTGCGTCTCCTTCCGGCAGCTGGCCGACTGGCTGGACGCCCAGGACCCGCAGACCCTCAAGAAGCTGCGCAGCCTGAAGGTCGGCGAGGCCCCGCGGCAGGGCTGGGCGTCCTTCCTGTCGGGCGGCCCCGCCCCGGCTCCCAAGGGCGTGCCCGGGGCGCCCGGGCAGTAGCGGTCGTCGGACGGGGGCGGCGACGCCCTCGTCAGGCGGGGGCCGTGACGCCCTCGCCGAGGACGAAGTCGGGGTCGATCTGCGCCGCCAGGTCGGCCCCGGTGCGCTCGTTCCCCCACGAACTCGCGTTCTTCAGGTGGAAGTGCACCATCTGGCGGGTGTAGCGCGCCCAGTCGCGCAGTTCGTAGGTCGCGTCGGCGGCGATCTGGAGCGTGCGCAGGGCGCTGCGGTTGACGTCCTCCAGGAGCTCGAACCGGGGCGGCCGGCCCTTCTCCATGGCGCGCACCCAGTCCGAGTGCCCGACGGTCACGAGCAGGTCCTCCCCGACCTCGGCGCGGAGGAAGTCGAGGTCGTCCTGGCCCTGCACCTTGTTGCCGACGACCCTCAGGACGACGCCGAAGTCGCGGGCGTACTCCTTGTACTGGCGATAGACGGAGACCCCCTTCCGGCTCGGCTCGGCCACGAGGAATGTGATGTCGAAGCGGGTGAACATGCCGGAGGCGAAGGAGTCCGAACCCGCCGTCATGTCGACCACGACGTACTCGCCGCGGCCGTCCACCAGGTGGTTCAGGAACAGCTCCACCGCTCCTGTTTTGGAGTGGTAACAGGCGACCCCCAGGTCGGCGTCCGTGAAGGGGCCGGTGACCATCAAACGGACGGCGCCGCCGTCGAGTTCCACCGGCCGCGCGCAGGCGTCGTACACCGGGTTGTCCTCGCGCACGCGCAGCAGCCGCGATCCCTCGCCGGGCGGGGTGGTCTTGATCATGGTCTCGGCGGATGTGATGCGCGGGTTGGTGCCGCGCAGACAGTTCTTGATCAGCGGCAGCCGGTCGCCCATCGCGGGCAGCGCTGCGGCCTCCGCCTCCTCGAGGCCGAGCGCGGCCCCCAGGTGCTGGTTGATGTCGGCGTCGACCGCGACGACGGGTGCACCGGCGGCCGCGAGATGGCGGACGAACAGGGAGGACAGAGTGGTCTTGCCGCTGCCGCCCTTCCCGACGAAAGCAATTTTCATGTTCACAAAGCGTAGTGCCGCCGTAGCGTTCTGTGACAGGCGCGTGAAGAAGACCACTCCATCGTGGGGTGGGGCGCCCGGGTGCGTAGGGTCGTACTCATGAGTACGACAGGCGCGACCGCCGATCCGCTCGCGGCCCTGGGCTCCCTGCCCGGTGTGGCCGAGTCCGTGGAGTCCGTGCGCAAGGCCGTGGACCGGGTCTACGGGCACCGGATCATGCGGCGCCGGAGCAACGAGATCACCTCCGAGGCGGCGCTGCGCGGTGCGCGCGGTTCCGCGGCGCTGTCCGGCGCGGACTGGGCCCTGGAGGAGGTGCGCCGACGCACCGACTTCAGCGGCGATGACGAGGCGCGCGTCATGGGCGCGGCCCTGAGGCTGACGGCCGAGGCCGGCCAACTGCTGTCCATCTGGCGGCAGTCGCCGCTTCGGGTCCTGGCCCGGCTGCACCTGGTGGCCGCCGCGAGCAAGAAGGACACGGTCGGGCGGCCGCGCCAGGAGGGGGAGGGCGTCGACGAGCCGCTGATCGAGCTGCCGCTGCCGAGCGCGGCCGAGGTCTCCGGGCGCCTGGAGGGCCTGTCGGAGCTGATCATCGCGGGCAGCTCCGCGCCCGCCCTGGTGACGGCGGCCGTCGTGCACGGCGAACTCCTGGCGCTGCGCCCGTTCGTCTCCCACAACGGTCTGGTCGCGCGCGCGGCCGAGCGCATCGTTCTGGTAGGCAGCGGCCTCGACCCGAAGTCGGTCTGCCCGGCCGAGGTCGGCCACGCCGAACTGGGCCGCGCGGCCTACCTGGCGGCCCTCGACGGCTACGTCTCCGGCACCCCGGAGGGCATGGCCGCCTGGATCGCCCACTGCGGCCGGGCGGTCGAACTGGGTGTGCGCGAGTCGACGGCCGTGTGCGAGGCGCTGCAGCGCGGGGCGGCGTAACGCACGCGCGCGTGGGGTGTCGCTGTATGCAGGCCCCACGTTGGGGCCCTGAAACAGGGTTGCGGCGGTACGAGTTCTCGTACCGCCGCTGGCATGTTCACCGGGTTACCATGCGTCCTCGATATTCACCCATCAGGTCGGGATCTTTGCCCGTCACCTGGTGCGGCTGGCCCGTAATCGACGGGTCGACGTCGCGTGGGTGCCCGGTGTTCATGCTCGGTCCGTGGGGCCAAATGCGTTTTAAAGGTGATCCTCTCGGATGTCCTTCGGTCGCGCGGGCCGTTGAGTCCTTTGTACTGCAAGCAGGGAGCAAGTGGAACCCTTAGCTGCGCTTCTTTACTTTTAGGTTCAAACAGGTGCTAAACGGGCGTCGGAATGCCGAACAAGGCTTACGGGCGGCGCAAGCGCACGTCAGGCGACCGTGGTCCGCCGCCGGCTCGCGTACCAGACGAGCCCCGCGGTGGCCGCGGCCGCCCCTATCGCCGCGGCCGCGACGAGGGCCGGACGGGGCGGTACGGAGAACGTGGGCAGCCGCTGCTTGAGCCGCACCGGCCGGTTGAAGTCGAGAATCGGCCACCCGCGCGCGAGTGCTTCCCGGCGCAGCGCGCGATCCGGGTTGACGGCATGCGGATGGCCGACCGACTCCAGCATCGGCAGATCGGTCACCGAGTCGCTGTAGGCGTAGCAGCGGGCGAGGTCGTACCCCTCGGACTCGGCCAGCTCCCTGATCGCCTCCGCCTTGGTCGGGCCGTAGGCGTAGTACTCCACCTCGCCGGTGAAGCAGCCGTCCTCGCCCACCACCATGCGGGTGGCCACCACCCGGTCGGCGCCGAGCAGTTCACCGATCGGCTCGACCACCTCGGCGCCCGACGTGGACACGATGACCACGTCGCGCCCGGTGGTGTGGTGCTCCTCGATGAGGGACGCGGCCTCGTCGTAGATGATCGGGTCGATCAGGTCGTGCAGCGTCTCGGCGACGATCTCCTTGACCTGCTGCACGTTCCAGCCGCGGCACAGTGCGGACAAGTACTCGCGCATGCGCTCCATCTGGTCGTGGTCGGCGCCGCCGGCGAGGAAGACGAACTGGGCGTATGCGGTACGCAAGACAGCCCTGCGGTTGATCAGCCCGCCTTGGTAGAACGACTTGCTGAAGGTGAGCGTGCTCGACTTCGCAATGACCGTCTTGTCCAGATCAAAGAAGGCCGCTGTGCGGGGCAAGGGGTGGTTTTCCACGACCCAGAGCATAGGGGCAGCCCATTCGGCGTAAGGTGGGCGCGTGGGTTTGCCTGAGAGGGCTCTCGGGTACACCATGGAAGTCACGGATCGTTCGCGACCGTGCTAACCCGGTCCGACTCCTCCCCCCCCGAGTCGGCCGTGGAGACGACCCCCGCTCTCCCCCCCGGCGGGGGTCGTCGCATGTCCGGGTGGGTTTCTCCCTTTGTGTACGCGGTTGCCGGGCCCGTGCAGTGGCGGCTGCAGGCCTGCCCGTGCCATGCCCGTGATCCGTCACGTTCTGTAGTCGTGAGACTGCTCTGCGGAAGTCGCACGGGAACCAGTACAGGGGTCACCGGTATGGGTGACGGTGATATTCACAACCGCTGAGTTGTCCACAGTTATCGACCAAGATCCACACGATTTCCCGGATCGCTGCACCGTGATTCCAGTGCGTCCCGCTCGCGGCGAGTTCATGGCCGGCTCCCGTTTGCCGGGCGCGTGTGGCCGGTTCGTATCGGCCGTCCATATGAAGACCGGTTGCCGGTTCTTCACATGTTTGGGATTCGCGGGGCCGCAGTGGCTGCGCGAGAGATGCAGCGAAGGGGGACGCCTCCATGGCCGGAACCGTCACGCACGATCCGCCGCCCGCCGCCTCAGGACGGCAGGGCAGACCGCTGATCGTCACGGAGGACGCCGAGCTCCTCGACGACCTGCTGCGCCTGTGCGCGGCGGCCGGCGCCACACCCGAGGTCCACCACGGGGTGCCCGAGCGCAGAGGCACCTGGGAGGCCGCGCCGCTCGTACTGGTCGGCGACGACGCCGCGCGGCGCGTACGCGGGGCCGCGCGCAGGCGGGGAGTGGTGCTGGTCGGCCGCGACCAGGACGACTCCGGAGTCTGGCGGCGCGCCGTCGAGATCGGCGCCGACCACGTGCTCGTGCTGCCCGACGGAGAGCAGTGGCTGGTCGACCGCATCGCCGACGTCGCCGAGGGCGTCGGCCGGCCCGCGCTCACCGTGGGCGTCATCGGCGGCCGCGGCGGGGCCGGGGCGTCCACGCTGGCCTGCGCGCTCGCGGTCACCTCCGCGCGCGAAGGCCTGCGCACCCTGCTGGTGGACGCCGATCCGCTCGGCGGCGGACTCGACGTGCTGCTCGGCGGGGAAGCTGCCGAGGGGCTGCGCTGGCCGGCGTTCGCGGCCTCGCGCGGGAGGGTCGGCGGCGGCGCCCTGGAGGAGTCTCTGCCCGAGCTGCACTCGCTGCGGGTACTCAGCTGGGACCGCGGCGACTGCGTCGCGATCCCGCCCCAGGCCGTCCGGGCGGTGCTGGCCGCCGCCCGACGGCGCGGCGGCGCCGTGGTGGTCGACCTGCCGCGCCGCATCGACGAAGGGGTCGCCGAGGCCCTCGCCCAGCTCGACCTCGGCCTCCTCGTGGTCCCCGCCGAGCTGCGCGCCGTCGCGGCCGCCGGGCGGGTGGCCTCCGCGGTCGGCATGGTCCTGCGCGACCTGCGGGTGGCGGTACGGGGGCCGTACGCGCCCGGGCTGGACGACCGCGAGGTGGCCCGGCTGCTCGGGCTGCCGCTGGCCGGCGAGGTGCCCGTGGAGTCGGCGCTGCTGCGCCCCGGTGAGGGCAGGACGCCGCCCGGTGCGTCCGCGCGCGGAGCGCTGGCCCGCTTCTGCACGGCTTTCTGGGAGCGTGCGCTGATCGAGGCGGGTGCCGCATGAAAACGGCTGCGGAACAGCGGACACCGGGTGCCGCGGTGAGCATGCCCTCGCAGGGGAGGGGCGCCGCTGCTCACCTCACGGGGCCCGGGATGTCCGCGGAGTTGCTGGACGGCGTGCGGCAACGGCTCGCCGAAAGCGGGGCCGAACCGACGCCCGCGCGGGTGGCGCAGGCACTGCGGGAGCAGGGCCGTGTCCTCGGGGACGCCGAAGTGCTCGGGGCGGCCGAGCAGTTGCGGTCCGAGCTGATCGGCAGCGGCCCGCTGGAGCCGCTGCTCGCCGACCCCTCGGTGACCGACGTCCTCGTGTCGGCCCCGGACCGGGTGTGGGTCGATCGCGGCGGCGGGCTGGAGCGGGCCGCCGTCGCCTTCCCCGACGCGGCGGCCGTACGGCGCCTCGCGCAGCGCCTGGCCGCGGTGGCCGGGCGCCGACTGGACGACGCGCGGCCGTGGGTCGACGCCCGCCTGCCCGACGGCACCCGGCTGCACGCGGTGCTGCCCCCGGTCGCCGTCGGCTGCACCTGCCTGTCCCTGCGGGTCGTACGGCCGCGCGCGTTCACCCTCGACGAACTGGTGGCGGCGGGCACGGTGCCGCCGGGCGGGGACCGCGTACTGCGGGCGCTGATGGAGGCGCGGCTGTCCTTCCTCATCAGCGGCGGAACCGGCAGCGGCAAGACCACGTTGCTCAGCGCACTGCTGGGGCTGGTGGGGCCGGGCGAGCGGATCGTGCTCGCCGAGGACTCCGCGGAGCTGCGGCCCGACCATCCGCACGTCGTTCGCCTGGAGACCAGACCCGCCAACCAGGAGGGCGCGGGCCTCGTCACGCTCGAAGACCTGGTGCGGCAGGCGCTGCGGATGCGGCCGGACCGGCTGGTCGTGGGCGAGGTGCGCGGCCCCGAAGTGGTCCATCTGCTGGCCGCGCTCAACACGGGCCACGAGGGCGGCTGCGGCACCGTGCACGCCAATGCGGCCGCGGACGTCCCGGCCCGCCTGGAGGCGCTCGGTACGGCCGCCGGGCTGGACCGGGCCGCCCTGCACAGCCAGCTGGCGGCCGCGCTGTCGGTGGTGCTGCACCTCGTGCGGGACCGTTCCGGGCGGCGGCGGATCGCCGAGGTGCGGGTGCTGGAGCGGGAGACGTCGGGGCTGGTGAGAACGGTGTCGGCGCTGCGGTGGGGCGCGGAGGCGTTCGTCGAGGAACGGGGGTGGGAGCGGCTGCGGGGGCTGCTCCACCCGGACTGCACTCGGACAGGGAGTGGTGAGCGGAATGGGTGAGATGCCCTTGGGCCGGCTGTCCATGGGGGCGGCCGTGGCGTGCGCCGGAGCGGCCGTGTGGCTGATGGGCGGGCGGCACACCGGGGCGCGGCGGGCGCGGCTGCTGCTTGCCGGCGGCGGGGTGGTGGCCACCGGGCCGCCCGCGTGGGACCGGGCCGTCGGTGCACTGCGGCGGGTCCGCGGGCGGTTGCGGGCCGAGTGGTGGGCGCTGGCCGCCGGGCTGGTGCTGGCGGTGCTGGGTGCCTCGGCGCTGCCGGTCGTCGCGGGGGCGGCCGGGGTGCCGCTGCTGCGCCGGACGCGGCTCGCCCGAGCTGCGCGCGGGGCGCGGGAGCGGCGGGCAGACGCGGTGATCGCCCTGTGCGGGGCGCTCGCCGGGGAGGTGCGCGCCGGGCGGCAGCCGGGCGAGGCGCTGCTGCGCGCCGCCCGCGACTTGGCCGGGGTCGGGGACGCGCAGGCGGCGGTGCTGGCGGCGGCGCGGTTCGGCGGAGACGTGCCCGGCGCGCTCGCCACGGCCGCACGGCAACCGGGCGCCGAGGGGCTGCTGGGTCTCGCGGCCTGCTGGCGGGTGGCCGTGGACCAGGGTGCGGGCCTGGCGGCCGGGCTCGACCGGCTCGAAGGGGCGTTGCGGGCGGAGCGGGACCAACGCGCTGATCTCCGCGCGCAGTTGGCGGGCGCTCGGGCCACGGCGGTGATGCTCGCGGGCCTGCCGGCCCTGGGCCTCCTCCTCGGTACGGCCATGGGCGCCGACCCCCTGCACGTGCTGCTGCACACCGGAGCGGGCCTGGGCTGCCTGGTCATCGGCGGGGTGCTGGAAGGCGTGGGCCTGTGGTGGGCCCTGCGGATCGTCCGACGGGCGGAGGCGGCATGAGCGCGGACGTTGTCCACAGGCTGGGGGTGGCCATGGGCGCGGCGCTGCTTCTGGGGCTGCTGGTGCGGTGGCTGGAGGCGGCGCGCCGGGAGCGGAGAGTGCGACGGCGGCTGGCCTCGCTGCTGGAAACGGAGTCGGTGCTGAAGGCGGGCTCCGGGCCACGGTTCCAGGCGCGGGACGCCGTGCGGCGGTGGCTGCCCGCGGTGGGGGTGGTGGGTGCCGGGTGGGTACTGGTCGGCGGGCTCGCCGGAGTCGCGGTCGGGCTCGTCGGCGCGGCCGGGCTGTGGCGGTGGCGTCGGCGGCCGACGGCAGGCGGTCCGGGAAAGGAGTTCGACGCGGGGGAGGCCGCCCGGCAACTTCCCCTTGCTGCCGACCTGTTGGCGGCCTGCATCGCCGCCGGTGCCGATCCGGTGATCGCCGCCCAGGCCGTCGGCGAGGCCCTCGCAGGGCCTGTCGGGGAAGGACTGGCGCGGGGAGCGGCGGAGGTGCGGCTCGGGGGTGAGCCGGCCGACGCCTGGCGGAGGCTCGCCTCGATACCGGGTGCCGGGGCCCTGGCGCGGCTGCTGGAGCGGGCCGACGAGTCCGGGCTGCCCGCGGCCGTGCCGGTCGCGCGGCTCGCGGCGGACGCCCGCGCCGACCGGGCGCGTAGCGCGACGGCCCGGGCCCGCCGGGCGGCTGTCCTGGTCACCGCACCGGTGGGGTTGTGCTTCCTGCCCGCCTTCGTCGCGGTCGGCGTCCTGCCCGTGGTCATCGGCCTCGCGGGTGGGGTGGTGCGAGGGGGTGGTGGCTGACGGGCAGGTGGGCGTGAAGGACGCAGTTCGAGCAGTGAGTGAGCAACAGACCGAGACCTTACGGGGGTTGAGATGTACGGGAAGGTACGGGCGCGGATGCGTGCCCTGGTGCGCCGCGACGCGGGGATGGTCACGTCCGAGTACGCGATGGGGATCATCGCGGCGGTGGCGTTCGCCGTGCTGCTGTACGAGGTGGTGACGAGCGGGCAGGTCAAGTCGGAACTGCAGGCCATCGTGAAGCGGGCCCTCAGTGCGCGGATGTGAACGAGGCGCCGACAGGGGGTTCGTGACGGCGGAGGCGGCCATGGCCCTGCCCGTGCTGGTGCTGGTCGTGGCGACGCTGGTCTGGGGACTGCTGGTCGTTGTCGCCCAGATCCAGTGCGTGGACGCGGCGCGGGCGGGCGCCCGGGCCGCCGCCCGCCAGGACGCGGACAGCGCGGTCACCGAGGTAGCCCGTGAGGCGGCCCCGCGCGGCGCAAAGGTCATGGTGACCCGGGACGCGGAACACGTCCGCGTGGTCGTCGTGGCCGACCCACCCGGCATGGGCGCGCTGCCCTTCCAACTGAGGGAGGAGGCCGTGGCGGACGCCGAGGAGACGGTGGGGGTGGGGTCATGACGTGCCGGTTCCCCGGGGGCCCCGGTGGGCACGGCGCCATGGGATGCCGCGTCTGCGGGCACGGGGCCCTGACACGCCGCGTCTGCGGGCACGGGGCCCTGACACGCCGCAGCTGGGTGGGCCGGGCCATGAGACACCGCTTCTCGGACCGTGGCTCCGCC
This sequence comes from Streptomyces sp. NPDC005202, assembly GCF_040608235.1. NCBI lineage: Bacteria > Bacillati > Actinomycetota > Actinomycetes > Kitasatosporales > Streptomycetaceae > Streptomyces > Streptomyces sp. NPDC005202. The sequence continues at coordinate 37,434 of NZ_JBEXHW010000014.1, forward strand.
ACCGTCTGGAGCGTCGGGGCGATCGCCGTGCTGTGCGTGGTGTTCGGCGTCGGGCTGGCCCTCGGGCAGGCCGTGGTGACCCGGCATCGCGCCGCCGGGGCCGCCGACCTCGCGGCGCTCGCCGCGGCGGACCACTGGGCGGAGGGCGGGGCCGCGGCCTGCGCCCGGGCGGACCGGGTGGCACGGGCGCAGGGCACCCGACTGGTCCGGTGCGCGATCATGGGCGAGATCTCGGACGTCACGGCGGTGTCTGAGCGGGGGCCGTTCACGGCGGAGGTCAGGGCGAGGGCGGGCCCGCCGGGGCCGGCCGGACCAGGGGGGCCTGCGGGGCCTGCGGGTTCGGCGGGGCCGGGGACTGCGGGTTCGGCGGGGCCTGCGGGTTCGGCGGGGCCGGGGACTGCGGGTTCGGCGGGGCCTGCGGGTTCGGCGGGGCCGGGGACTGCGGGCTCGGCGGGGCCTGCGGGTTCGGCGGGGCCGGGGACTGCGGGTTCGGCGGGGACTGCGGGTTCGGCGGGGACTGCGGGTTCGGCGGGGCCTGCGGGTTCGGCGGGGCCGGGGACTGCGGGCTCGGCGGGGCCTGCGGGTTCGGCGGGGCCTGGTCGGTGGGGGGTGCCGGCGCCGACGGGGCCGGGACAGCCCGGTGCGCCGGCCCCACCCCGGGCGATGCCGGCCCTACCCTTCGACGGCTAACCCTCCGCCTTCGTCGACGCCTTCGACGCCTTTGACTCCTTCTCCTCCGGTGCCCCCTTCAGCAGCACGGTCAGCAGCCGGACGGCCCCTCTCTTGTGCAGCGGGTCGTTGCCGTTGCCGCACTTGGGGGACTGGATGCAGGACGGGCAGCCTGAGTCGCACTCGCAGGAGGCGATGGCTTGGAGGGTGGCGGTGAGCCAGGCGCGGGCGGTGTGGAAGGCGCGCTCCGCGAAGCCCGCGCCGCCCGGGTGGCCGTCATAGACGAAGACCGTCGGCAGGAGCGTATCGGGGTGGAGCGGGATGGACACACCGCCGATGTCCCAGCGGTCGCAGGTGGCGAACAGGGGCAGCATGCCGATCGACGCGTGCTCGGCGGCGTGCAGGGCGCCGCCGAGGATCTCCGGGTTGATCCGGGCCTCGTCCAACTGGTCCTCGGTGACCGTCCACCACACCGCGCGCGTCCGCAGCGTACGAGGAGGGAGGTCGAGTTTCGTCTCGCCCAGCACTTCACCGGTGATGACACGCCGACGCAGGAAGGAGACCACCTGGTTGGTGACCTCGACGGAGCCGTAGCACAAGCGGCCGTCGCCCCAGGGGACCTCGACGTCCGTCTCCAGGACGGAGATCGACGTCGTGTCGCGGGCGACCGTCGTGTACGGCGGGTTGGCCTCCTCGACCAGGGCGACCGAGTCGTCCAGGTCGAGGGAGCGCACCAGGTACGTCCGGCCCTGGTGCAGGTGGACCGCGCCCTCGTGCACCGTCGTGTGCGCGGCGCCCGCGTCGACCGTGCCGAGCAGCCGCCCGGTGCCGGCCTCGACGATCTGGACCGGCCGTCCGCCCTCGCCGCGGATGTCGGTCAGATCCGCGGCCCGCTCCCGGCGCGTCCAGTGCCAGGCCTTCGTACGACGTCGCAGCAGCTTGGCGGCCTCCAGTTGGGGGAGCAGTTCCTCGCACGCCGGGCCGAACAGCTCGACGTCCTCGTCGGTCAGTGGCAGCTCGGCGGCGGCCGCGCACAGGTGCGGGGCGAGGACGTACGGGTTGTCCGGGTCGAGGACCGTGGATTCCACCGGCTGGTCGAACAGGGCCTCCGGGTGGTGGACGAGGAAGGTGTCCAGCGGGTCGTCGCGGGCGACCAGCACCGCCAGGGCTCCCTGCCCTGCGCGGCCCGCCCGGCCTGCCTGCTGCCACAGGGACGCGCGCGTCCCCGGATAACCGGCGATCACCACGGCGTCCAGGCCCGACACGTCGACGCCGAGTTCGAGGGCGGTCGTCGCGGCGAGGCCCAGGAGCTCGCCGGAGTGCAGGGCGCGTTCCAGGGCACGGCGCTCCTCGGGGAGGTAGCCACCGCGGTAGGCCGCCACGCGGCGGGCCAGCGACCGGTCGAACTCCCCCAGGCGCTCCTGGGCGATCACCGAGATCAGTTCGGCGCCGCGCCGGGAGCGTACGAAGGCGACCGAGCGCACGCCCTGCAGGGTGAGGTCCGTCAGCAGGTCGGCCGTCTCGGCGGTGGCGGTGCGGCGGACCGGCGCGCCCTTCTCGCCCTGCAGCTCGGTGAGCGGCGGCTCCCAGAGAGCGAACACCAGTTCACCGCGGGGCGAGGCGTCGTCGGCGATCTCCACCACCGGCAGGCCGGTCAGTCGGCGGGCGGCCACCGAGGGCTCCGCCGCGGTCGCCGAGGCCAGCAGGAAGACGGGCGAGGCGCCGTAGCGCGCGCACAGGCGGCGCAGGCGGCGCAGGACCTGGGCGACGTGGGAACCGAAGACGCCCCGGTAGGTGTGACACTCGTCGATGACGACGTACTTCAGGGCACGCAGGAAGGAGGACCAGCGCGGGTGCGAGGGCAGGATGCCGCGATGCAGCATGTCGGGGTTGGTGAGGACGTAGTTGGCGTACTGGCGGATCCACTCGCGTTCCTCGACCGGGGTGTCGCCGTCGTACACCGCGGCGCGCACGGCGGTGCCGAGCGGTTGTGAAAGTTCCTTCACCGCGCGGCACTGATCGGCCGCGAGGGCCTTCGTGGGGGCCAGGTACAGGGCGGTCGCGCCGCGGCCGTTCGCTGCCTCGGCGCCGCCCAGCAGCGTCGACAGCACCGGGACGAGGTACGCCAGGGACTTGCCGGACGCCGTGCCCGTGGCGACGACCACCGAATCGCCGTCCAGGGCGTGCTCGGCCGCGCGCGCCTGGTGGGCCCAGGGGTGCTCGATGCCGCACGCCTGCACCGCGGCGATGACTTCGGAGCGAATCCGGTCTGGCCAGACGGCATGGCGACCGGCACGCGGGGGCAAGTGCTCCGTATGAGTGATGCGCGCAGCCCGGCTCGGCCCCGAGGCGAGCCGGTCCAGAACCGCGCCCGGCGCCAGGCGGGATGCGGGGTCCGTCGGGGATCGTTCGGATCGGTGATTCTTGGCCATCGGCACCGAGTGTGTCACTGGCGTGACGGACAATGGAGCCAAGGCGTCGTGCACGGCTGCCGGTAAGTGATTGAATGCCAGCGGCTGGCGAACCGTCCTGGGGGCTTCAAGCCGAGGTGCCCGAGGGGCGACCGCTCGATAGCAAGGTGCTGGAGGATCCGTGGACCTGTCCCTGTCGACCCGTACCGTCGGCGATCGTACGGTCGTCGAGGTCGGTGGCGAAATCGACGTATATACCGCGCCCAAGCTGCGCGAGCAGCTGGTCGAGCTGGTGAACGACGGGAATTTCCACCTCGTCGTCGACATGGAGGGCGTGGACTTCCTCGACTCCACCGGTCTCGGCGTGCTGGTCGGCGGTCTGAAGCGAGTGCGTGCCCACGAGGGCTCGCTGCGCCTGGTCTGTAACCAGGAGCGCATTCTCAAGATCTTCCGCATCACCGGTCTCACCAAGGTGTTCCCGATCCACACCTCGGTCGAAGAAGCGGTGGCGGCCACCGACTGACCGCCGCCCTGGGCCGGTGCCCGGGACGGAAGAAGTTCATGCGGGGGACCGGGCTTTCGGCGGCCCGGCCCCCCGACAGCACGCCCGTAGCTCCGAGGGGGATGCATGGCCACCGTCGAACTCCGCTTCAGCGCGCTGCCCGAGCACGTCCGGACCGCCCGACTGGTGGCGGCAGCGGTGGCGCGCAGGGCCGGAGTGGACGAGGCCGTCCTCGACGAGGTCAGACTCGCCGTCGGCGAGGCCTGTACCCGTGCCGTCGGACTGCACCAGAGCGGCGGTATCTCGGCACCGGTGAAGGTGATGCTGATCGAGGAGGAGAAGCAGTTCTCCATCGAGGTCGGTGACGAGGCCCCGCACGCGACTCACGGCGCCGGGGGTGCCTCGGGCACCCCGGACGACGTGGAGGCCGAGGAGGACGAGATGGGCCTCGCGGTCATCAGCGGCCTCGTCGACGACGTGGAGGTCTCGGCTGGGGAGCACGGCGGGTTGATCAAGATGACCTGGCCGACCACACCGCCGGCCGCGGCGCTTCCCTGACCCGGCTTCCCTCAACCGCAGTCCCGAAGGGCCCTACCGAGTAGGTAGGGCCCTTCGGCATGTCGGGGTGTCGGTGCCCGCGTCTACAGTGGAGCCGTGCAGCGCATTTCGTGAATTCGTTCACGATCAATGCGATAATGGATCAAGCGTCAATGCTTTTGGGGCATTACCTCTTTCGGGTTCCGTGGCCGCCCGGCGATCATTTGCTGAGGAGCAGGTGAAGGCCAATTCCGTTTGCCGCCCTCTGTTTTGATCAGGTTCCGGTACCTACAATCCGTCCACATCTTGAGCTCAGCCCAAGCGTCAAGGAGGACGAATGGCGGGGCTTTCTACCCCTCATCAGTTGGGCCATCCCACAACCTTCGCAGCCGCAGTGTTGACCGACGACAATCGGATCATCGTGGCGGTCATCGCGGCCGTCGCGCTGGCCGCGCTCGTGGTCGCCGGCGTCCTGGTGCGCCAGGTGCTCGCGGCAGGCGAAGGCACCGACAGCATGAAGCAGATCGCGGCGGCGGTCCAGGAAGGCGCAAAGGCCTACCTGGCCCGGCAACTGCGCACGCTCGGCGTATTCGCCGTCGTCGTGTTCTTCCTGCTCATGCTGCTGCCCGCGGACGACTGGAATCAGCGCGCCGGACGGTCGGTGTTCTTCCTGATCGGTGCGGCGTTCTCGGCGGCCACCGGCTATATCGGCATGTGGCTCGCCGTACGCAGCAATGTGCGCGTTGCCGCGGCGGCTCGGGAAGCGACTCCGGCGGAGGGTGAGCCGGAAAAGGATCTCACCACCGTCTCGCACAAAGCTATGAAGATCGCTTTCCGCACGGGCGGCGTCGTCGGCATGTTCACGGTGGGGCTCGGCCTGCTGGGCGCCTCCTGTGTGGTGCTGGTGTACGCGGCCGACGCGCCGAAGGTGCTCGAGGGCTTCGGCCTCGGCGCCGCGCTGATCGCGATGTTCATGCGTGTCGGCGGCGGCATCTTCACCAAGGCCGCCGACGTCGGCGCCGACCTTGTCGGCAAGGTCGAGCAGGGCATTCCGGAGGACGACCCGCGCAATGCCGCGACCATCGCCGACAACGTGGGCGACAACGTCGGCGACTGTGCCGGTATGGCGGCGGATCTCTTCGAGTCGTACGCCGTCACGCTCGTAGCCGCGCTGATCCTCGGCAAGGCGGCCTTCGGCAACGACGGGCTCGCCTTCCCGTTGCTCGTGCCCGCGATCGGCGTGATCACCGCGATGATCGGCATCTTCGCGGTGGCGCCGCGGCGCGCCGACCGCAGCGGCATGAGCGCGATCAACCGCGGCTTCTTCATCTCCGCGGTGATCTCGCTGGCGCTGGTCGCGGCCGCCGTCTACACCTATCTGCCGTCGTCGTACGCCGACCTCGACGGCCTCACCGACGCGGCGATCAAGGGCAAGGGCGGCGATCCGCGGATCGTCGCCCTGGTCGCGGTGGCGATCGGCATCCTGCTCGCCGCCGTGATCCAGCAGTTGACCGGCTACTTCACCGAGACCAACCGGCGTCCGGTACGGGACATCGGCAAGACCTCGCTCACCGGCCCGGCCACCGTCGTCCTGGCCGGTGTCTCCCTCGGTCTGGAATCGGCCGTCTACACCGCCCTGCTGATCGGCCTCGGCGTGTACGGGGCGTTCCTGCTCGGCGGTACGTCGATCATGCTGGCGCTGTTCGCGGTGGCGCTGGCCGGCACCGGCCTGCTCACCACGGTCGGCGTGATCGTCGCCATGGACACCTTCGGTCCGGTCTCCGACAACGCGCAGGGCATCGCCGAGATGTCCGGCGACGTCGAGGGCGCGGGCGCGCAGGTGCTCACCAACCTGGACGCCGTCGGCAACACCACCAAGGCCATCACCAAGGGCATCGCCATCGCCACCGCGGTCCTGGCGGCGTCGGCGCTCTTCGGCTCGTACCGCGACGCGATCACCACCGGTGCGCAGGACGTCGGGGAGAAGCTGTCCGGCGCGGGCGCGCCGATGACCCTGATCATGGACATCTCGCAGCCCAACAACCTCGTCGGCCTCATCGCGGGCGCGGCGGTCGTCTTTCTCTTCTCGGGGCTGGCGATCAACGCGGTGTCGCGGTCGGCGGGTGCCGTGGTCTTCGAGGTGCGGCGGCAGTTTCGCGAGCACCCCGGGATCATGGACTACACCGAGAAGCCCGAGTACGGGCGCGTCGTCGACATCTGCACCAAGGACGCGCTGCGCGAACTCGCCACGCCCGGTCTGCTCGCCGTCCTGGCGCCCATCTTCGTCGGGTTCACGCTCGGCGTCGGCGCGCTCGGCGCCTACCTCGCGGGCGCGATCGGCACGGGCACGCTGATGGCGGTGTTCCTCGCCAACTCCGGCGGCGCCTGGGACAACGCCAAGAAGCTCGTCGAGGACGGCCACCACGGCGGCAAGGGCAGCGAGGCCCACGCGGCCACGGTGATCGGCGACACGGTCGGCGACCCCTTCAAGGACACCGCCGGTCCCGCGATCAACCCGCTGCTGAAGGTGATGAACCTGGTGTCGCTGCTCATCGCGCCCGCGGTCATCAAGTTCAGCTACGGCGACGACAAGAGCATCGGCGTACGGATCACGATCGCGATCCTCGCGCTGATCGTCATCGTCGGCGCGGTGTACGTCTCCAAGCGGCGCGGAATCGCCGTGGGTGACGAAGACAACTCCGAACGGGTGTCGAAGTCGGCCGATCCTGCGGTGGTTTCGTAGGCGGCCCTCCGAGGCCCAGCTCATGAGGCGGGCGGGCGGCGCTTTCCATGCGCCGCCCGCCCGCTGCGTGCGTGTGCCCCCCGCTCGTGAGCCTTCTCTCGCTTGGTACAAATGACTGCAAGAGGGGTCTTAAGGGATGTTCGTCCCGTGGTTGTCGCCCACACCCCGTGTATGTTCCGGGCCGAGAGCCATGGAAGGGACCAATCCGGTGAACAAGAAGCTCGCGGCCGCACTGTCCGGCGGTGCGGTACTGGTACTGGCACTGACGGGATGCACCAGCAGCAGCGCAGATGACAAGAACGACGCGCTGAACACCTGGGCCAAGCAGGTCTGCGACGCGGTGCAGCCGCAGGCGAAGAAGATCGCGGCCGCCAACGCCGCGATCCAGAAGGAGACATCGGACAACAGCACGCCGGCAGAGGTCCAGAAGACCGACGCGCAGGCCTTCCAGGACATGTCCGACGCCTACAAGGCGATCGGCGCCGCCGTGAACAAGGCCGGGGCGCCCAACGTCGACAACGGCCAGAAGAAGCAGCAGGACGCGGTCAAGGAGCTCAACGACCTCGGCGCGTCGTACGCCTCCTTGAAGAAGCAGGTGGACGGGCTTGACACCAAGGACCAGGCGAAGTTCGCCGACGGGCTCAAGAACATCGCCACCCAGCTGGACAAGCTGAGCAAGACCGGAAACGACGCCCTGAAGAACCTCGAGGAGGGCGACGTCGGAAAGGCGATGGCCCAGCAGCCGAGCTGCAAGTCCGCAGCCGGGTCGGCTTCGGCGACGCAGGGCTGACCTGGAGAGGGCGGTCATTCGGCCGGCCGAAAAAGGGCACGGCACGCACGCGTGCGATGTCGGTGCGAGCCGACACAATGGGGGACGTGAGTGACTCCCGCCTGCCCGCACTGCCCGCCGCCGACCGCCCCGACGTTGCCGCCCGGCTCCGGGACGCCCTGCTCGGTGCCTCCTTCACCGCCGACGGACTGCTCGAACTGCTCGGCGCCCCCGCGTACGCGGCACTCGCGCGCAGCGAGACCGTGCCCGCGCTCAGGGCGACGCGCGGGGACACGCCGCTGGAGATGCTCGTACGGCTGTTCCTGCTGCAGCAGCCCGTGCCGCACGCGCGCGTGGCGGACGTCCTGCCCGTCGAGGCCTGCCTGGAGACCGGCTGGCTGGTGCGCGTCGGCGGCGACGAACTTGCCGCCACCGTGGACGTCCGGCCGTACGGCGGGCTCGACGGCGAGGACTGGTTCATCGTGTCCGACCTGGGCTGCGCGGTCGGCGGCGCCGGCGGGATCGGCAGCCGCGAGGAGGGCGTGGTCCTGGGCGTCGGCGGCGCGTCCACGACGCTCGCGGGCATCACCGTCCGGACGCCCGTCGCCTCCGCGCTCGACCTCGGCACCGGCTCCGGCATCCAGGCGCTGCACGCCGCTCAGCACGCCACGCGCGTGACCGCCACCGACGTCAATCCGCGCGCGCTGCACATCGCCGCGCTCACCCTCGCGCTGTCCGGCGCCCCGGCCGCCGATTTGCGCCAGGGCTCACTGTTCGAGCCGCTCCGGGACGACGAGACGTACGACCTGATCGTGTCGAACCCGCCCTTCGTGATCTCACCGCGCGCCCGGCTCACCTACCGCGACGGCGGGATGGGCGGGGACGATCTGTGCCGCACGCTCGTTCAACAGGCGGGGGAGCGGCTGAACGAGGGCGGGTTCGCGCAGTTCCTCGCCAACTGGCAGCACGTGGCAGGGGAGGACTGGCAGGACAGGCTCAGGTCATGGGTGCCCCGCGGGTGCGACGCCTGGATCGTGCAGCGCGAGGTGCAGGACGTCACGCAGTACGCGGAGCTGTGGCTCAGGGACGCCGGCGACCACCGCGGCGACCCGGCGGAGTACCAGGCGCGGTACGACGCCTGGCTGGAGGAGTTCGAGGCCCGCAAGGTGAAGGCCGTGGGCTTCGGCTGGATCACCCTGCGAAGGACGGGATCCGCCGTGCCCTTGGTCACCGTCGAGGAGTGGCCGCACCCGGTCGAGCAGCCGCTCGGCGACACGGTGCGGGCGCACTTCGCGCGGCTCGACTACCTGCGCAAACACGACGACGCGGCCCTGCTCGACGCGCACTTCCGGCTCGCCCCCGAGATCGTGCAGGAGCAGGTCGGGCTGCCCGGCGCCGAGGACCCGGAGCACGTCGTGCTGCGCCAGAACCGAGGGATGCGCCGGGCCACCACGGTGGACACGGTCGGCGCGGGCTTCGCCGGCGTCTGCGACGGCACGCTGAGCGCCGGCCGCATCCTGGACGCCATCGCCCAGCTGGTGGGCGAGGACCCCGTGCTGCTGCGCGACCGCACGCCCGCACAGATCCGGCTGCTGGTGGAGCAGGGGTTCCTCGAACCGGTGCGCTGAGGCCGACCGCGTCGGCGAGCGCCGGCGAGTGCCCACGGCGGGCTGACGAGTGCCGACGGGTGCCCGTGGGGTGTCGGCGAGTGCCCACGGGGTGCCGCAAGCGCACGGGGTGCTGACGCGCGCCGACGAGTGCCCCGGGGTCCCGGCGAGTGCCCACGAGGTGCTGACGGGCGCGGAAGGCGGCGCCGGGCCGGGCAACGAGTTCGCGTCGACTTCGGCTCGCGCATCCGACCCCGCCGGGTCCGACCATCTTTTCGGCCATCCGTCCGCCGAGAGGGACGGCCGAACGGAAAAAAAGTGGAAGCCGAGATTCTTGTCGTCCCGCGCGGGCGCCGCACCTCTGTCCGCCTCGTGTTCACCGCGGGTTGGCCCGGCCGTCGCCCGCAGGTGTCAGCCTCCCGGACCGGGGCATCCGGGACGAGAGGGAACGTACATGGAGATCGGGTCCGCGATTTTCACGGGGACGGTGTTCGCCCTGTTCGGAGCGGCATTGCTGGTGTGGACGGCGGTGCGGGTCCGGCACCGGGAACCCGTCGCCCTCGGTGTGAACCGGATCGCATCGGCGACCGTCGCGAGCCTGGCCGCCATGGCGGCCCTGACCCTCGGGGCGTGGTGCTTCACGCACTTGTGACAACCGCCGCAGCACTCCGGTTTCGGTAACTGAGGGATCACCCTCCGCATAAGTCCGAAAGGGCTGGTGGGCACTCCGGGCGGCAGGAAGGGCGGTAGTCGGGTTACCGTTCGAGTGGCCGTTGCGGGCTTTTCCCGTTTGACACGGGGGCGGGATGTACCGTCACACTCCGCAGCGTCAGCACGACCCCACCCCGGGAAACCAAGGCCTGGGGAGACCCAGCGTCGACCGGAGAGAAGAGCGAAGTTGTCCCCGACCAGCGAGACCGCACAGGGCGGCCGCCGACTCGTCATCGTCGAGTCGCCTGCCAAGGCGAAGACGATCAAGGGCTACCTCGGCCCCGGCTACGTCGTCGAAGCGAGCGTCGGGCACATCCGCGACCTCCCCAACGGCGCCGCTGAGGTGCCCGAGAAGTACACCGGCGAGGTCCGTCGCCTCGGCGTGGACGTCGAACACGACTTCCAGCCGATCTACGTGATCAACGCCGACAAGAAGGCCCAGGTCAAGAAGCTCAAGGACCTGCTGAAGGACTCGGACGAGCTCTTCCTCGCCACCGACGAGGACCGCGAGGGCGAGGCCATCGCCTGGCACCTGCAGGAGGTGCTCAAGCCGAAGATCCCCGTCAAGCGGATGGTCTTCCACGAGATCACCAAGGACGCGATCCGCGAGGCCGTCGCCAACCCGCGCCAGCTCAACCAGAGGCTGGTCGACGCCCAGGAGACCCGCCGCATCCTCGACCGTCTCTACGGCTACGAGGTCTCGCCGGTGCTGTGGAAGAAGGTCATGCCGCGCCTGTCGGCCGGCCGTGTCCAGTCGGTCGCGACCCGGCTCGTGGTGGAGCGGGAACGTGAGCGCATGGCGTTTCGTTCTGCTGAGTACTGGGACCTGACGGGCACCTTCACGACCGGCCGCGCGGGGGATCCGTCGGACCCGTCGTCGCTGGTCGCCCGCCTGCAGACCGTCGACGGCAGGCGCGTCGCACAGGGCCGCGACTTCGACTCCCTCGGACAACTCAAGAGCGCGAACACCCTCCACCTCGACGAGGCGAACGCCCGCGCCCTGGCCGCCGCCCTGGAGAACACCCGCTTCTCCGTGCGGTCCGTCGAGTCCAAGCCGTACCGCCGCTCGCCGTACGCCCCGTTCCGTACGACGACGCTGCAGCAGGAGGCCAGCCGCAAGCTCGGCTTCGGCGCGAAGGCGACCATGCAGATCGCGCAGAAGCTGTACGAGAACGGCTACATCACGTACATGCGTACGGACTCCACGACCCTGAGCGACACCGCCATCGCGGCCGCCCGCGCCCAGGTCACGCAGCTGTACGGCGCCGAGTACCTGCCCGACGCACCGCGCACGTACGCCGCGAAGGTCAAGAACGCCCAGGAGGCGCACGAGGCGATCCGTCCCTCGGGTGATCGTTTCCGCACCCCCGCCGAGACGGGCCTGACCGGCGACCAGTTCAAGCTCTACGAGCTGATCTGGAAGCGGACGGTCGCCTCCCAGATGAAGGACGCGACCGGGAACTCCGTCACGGTGAAGATCGGCGGCACGACGGCCGACGGCCGGGACGTCGAGTTCAGCGCGTCCGGCAAGACGATCACCTTCCACGGTTTCCTGAAGGCCTACGTCGAGGGCGCCGACGACCCGAACGCCGAGCTGGACGACCGCGAGCGCCGGCTGCCGCACGTGAGCGAGGGCGACGCGCTGACCGCCGAGGAGATCACGGTCGACGGCCACGCGACCAAGCCCCCAGCCCGCTACACCGAGGCCAGCCTGGTCAAGGAGCTGGAAGAGCGCGAGATCGGCCGCCCGTCGACGTACGCGTCGATCATCGGCACGATCCTCGACCGCGGCTACGTGTTCAAGAAGGGCACGGCCCTCGTGCCGTCCTTCCTGTCCTTCGCCGTGGTCAACCTCCTGGAGAAGCACTTCGGGCGGCTCGTCGACTACGACTTCACCGCCAAGATGGAGGACGACCTCGACCGGATCGCGCGCGGCGAGGCCCAGGCCGTGCCGTGGCTGAAGCGGTTCTACTTCGGCGAGGGCCCCACCAGCGGCAGCGGCAGCGCGGCCGAGGCCGGCAACGGCGACGGGGACCACCTCGGCGGCCTCAAGGAGCTGGTGACCGACCTGGGCGCGATCGACGCGCGCGAGGTGTCGTCGTTCCCCGTCGGCAACGACATCGTGCTGCGGGTCGGCCGCTACGGCCCGTACATCGAGCGTGGCGAGAAGGACTCCGAGAACCACCAGCGCGCCGACATCCCGGCCGACCTGGCACCGGACGAGCTGACCGTCGAGCTGGCCGAAGAGCTGCTCGCCAAGCCGAGCGGCGAGCGGGTGCTGGGCAACGACCCGGAGACGGGCCGCCAGATCGTCGCCAGGGACGGCCGCTACGGCCCGTACGTCACCGAGGTGCTCCCCGAGGGCACCCCGAAGACGGGCAAGAACGCCGTCAAGCCGCGTACGGCGTCGCTGTTCAAGTCGATGTCGCTGGACACGGTGACCCTGGAGGACGCGCTGAAGCTGATGTCGCTGCCGCGCGTCGTCGGCACCGACACCGACGGGCAGGAGATCACCGCGCAGAACGGCCGCTACGGCCCGTACCTGAAGAAGGGCACGGACTCGCGTTCGCTGCAGTCCGAGGACCAGATCTTCACGATCACGCTGGAGGAGGCGCAGGCGATCTACGCCCAGCCCAAGCAGCGCGGTCGCGCGGCGGCCAAGCCGCCGCTGAAGGAGCTGGGCGAGGACCCGGTCAGCGGCAAGCCCGTCGTCGTCAAGGACGGCCGCTTCGGTCCGTACGTCACCGACGGCGAGACCAATGCGACCCTCCGCTCAGGCGACAGCGTCGAGACGATCACCCCGGAGCGTGGCTTCGAGCTGCTCGCCGAGAAGCGCGCGAAGGGACCGGCCAAGAAGACCGCGAAGAAGGCGGCCGCCAAGAAGACGACGGCGAAGACGACGTCCACGACGACGGCTGCCAAGAAGACCGCGGCGACGAAGAAGACGGCCGCGAAGAAGACGACGGCGAAGAAGACGACTGCCAAGAAGACGGCCGCGAAGAAGGCGACGGCCTCGAAGGCGGCCGAGGACTGAGCCGGCCGAGGACTGAGCCCACGGCGGTGGAGGGCTGGTCCCCGGAGGTCGCGGCGGACTGAGTCGCCCTCGGGAAACGGTCCTGCGAGGACCCGGTTCCTCACACCGGGTTCGCGAAACGAACGCCCCGGCATCACTTTGGTGTCGGGGCGTGCGCACGTTCGGACGGTCGCCACTGCTTGTCGGTGCGTGCCGATAGGCTGAAAGCATGACGCGAGCCGAGCAGCCAACGGCCCACAACCCGGCCCCCGACGACGCCCTGGTAGCGGATTCCCGCGAGCGCGCCGTCCGCGCCCTGCTGCGCCAGCCGCAGTTGAAGCGGCTGTGGAGCGCGCAACTCGTGGGGGGCGTCGGAGACACCCTCGCACTCCTGGTGCTGGTCGTCCTCACCCTCCAGGCGGCGATCGCCGAGGGCTCGTTCGGAGGTGGCTACCGGGGCGTGGCGTTCGCGGTGGCGACCGTATTCGGGGCCCGCATCCTGGCGACGCTGCTCTTCGGCGCGGTCCTCCTCGGACCGCTCACCTCGCTCACCTCCAAGGAGGGCCCGCTCGACCGCCGCTGGACGATGGTCGGCGCGGACGGCGTGCGGGCCGCCCTGCTGATCGTCGCGCCGCTGTGGATCGACTGGACGCCGAACGACGCGTCGGCCTTCCTCCTGGTCACCGTCTTCGTGACCGGTGTCGCCGAGCGCTTCTGGACGGTGTGCCGGGAGAGCGCGGCGCCCGCGCTGCTGCCCGCCCCGCCCCCGGAGGGCGCCACGGTGCGCCCGCTGCCGGACCACATGGACGCCCTGCGCCGCCTGTCGCTGCGGACGAACTTCGTGGCGATCCCCCTCGCGGGCGCCGCCCTGGTCGTCGCGGCGCTGCTCAACAACCTCCTGGGCGCCGGGATCGACTGGTTTGCCCAGCACCAGGCGGCCCTCGGCTCGTACGTCGCGGCCGGGCTGTTCGCCGCGTCCCTGTCCGTGCTGACCTCGCTTGAGCTGCCCGACACGCGCACCCCGCGCGCGCGGTCACCGCTCGAGGGGCTGCGCCGCCCCAGGACGGGCACCGGCGTCGACAAGGGCCGTACGGGGGCCGTTCCGCTGCTCGTGCTCGCGTCCGCGGCCGTCGCCGGGGCGATCGCCTCCGCGGTCGCCGTGTGCGTACTGCACGCCAAGGACCTGGGCGGCGGCCCGGTGCTGTACGGGCTGGCGGTGCTCGCCCTGACCGGCGGAGCGGTCGTCGGCATCCGTACGGCACCGAAGGTGCTCGTGTCGCTGTCGCGGCGCCGGCTGCTGTCGCTGGCGATCGCGTTCACCGGCATCGCGCTTCTCGCCGCCGGGCTCGTCCCGGACGTCACCACCGTCCTGGTGATCCTCGCGGTGGCCGGTGTGGGCGCGGGCGTGGCCGCCAACACCGGGCACACGCTGCTCGAACAGGAGGCCGAGGACTACCGCCGGCCGCGCATGACGGAGCACCTCCACGCGGTGGTACGGGTCTTCGTGGCCCTCGGTGCCGTGATCGCCCCGGTCGTCGCGGCCGGGATCGGACCGCACCGGCTGGAGAACGGCAGGTTCGTGTTCGCGCACGGCGGCGCCGCCTTCACGCTGATGCTGGTCGGCGCGCTGCTGCTGCCGGTGGCCGCGCTGGTGCTGGCCAAGGTCGACGACCGCTCCGGCGTGCCGCTGCGCCACGACCTGCTGGACGCCCTGCGCGGCGGCGACGACCCGGCGCAGGTGCCCGCCGCGAGCGGTTTCTTCATCGCCCTGGAGGGCGGCGACGGGGCCGGCAAATCGACCCAGGCCGAGGCGCTCGCCGAGTGGATCAGGTCCAAGGGCCACGAGGTCGTCCTCACCCGCGAGCCGGGGGCCACGCCTGTGGGCAAGCGGCTGCGGTCGATCCTGCTGGACGTGTCGTCGCAGGGCCTGTCGCACCGGGCGGAGGCGCTTCTGTACGCGGCTGACCGCGCGGAACACGTCGACACGGTCGTACGACCCGCACTGGAGCGCGGCGCGGTAGTGATCTCCGACCGGTACATCGACTCCTCCGTCGCCTACCAGGGCGCGGGCCGCGACCTGTCCCCGACGGAGATCGCCCGGATCTCCCGCTGGGCGACGAACGGGCTGGTCCCGCATCTGACGGTCCTGCTGGACGTCTCGCCGGAGACCGCCCGCGAACGGTTCACGGAGGCGCCGGACCGGCTGGAGTCGGAGCCCGCCGAGTTCCACGCGCGCGTGCGGTCCGGTTTCCTGACGCTGGCCGCCGCCGACCCCGGGCGCTACCTCGTCGTCGACGCTGGTCAGGAGCCCGAGGCCGTCACGACCGTCATCCGGCACCGGCTCGACCAGATGCTGCCGCTGTCCGAGGCCGAGCTGAAGGCCCGGGAGGAGGCGCGCAGGAAGGCCGAGGAGGAGGCCCGCCGCAAGGCCGAGGAAGAAGCCGCCCGCAAGGCCGAGGAGGAGCGCCTGGAGCGCGAGCGCCAGGAGCAGCTCGCGCGGCTGCGCGCCGAGGAGGAGGAACGCAAGCGGCGCGAGCTGGAGGAGGCGCAGCGGCGCGAGGCCGAGCGGCAGGCCGAGGAGGCCCGGCAGCGGGCGGAAGAAGCGCGCCGGCGGGCCGAGGAGGAACGGGCGCGGCTTCTTGCGGAGGAGCAGGCGCGGGCCGAGGCCGAGGCGCGGCGGAAGGCCGAGGAGGAGCGGCGGCGCCAGCAGGCCGAGGAGGAGGCCCGGCTGCGCGCCGAGGCCGAGGCACGGCGCCTGGAGAAGCAGCAGAAGGCCGAGGAGGCCCTGCTGCGGGCCGAAGAAGCACGGCGGGCGGCGGAGCAGGCCGCGGCCGCCGCGCAGGCGGGCCCCCGGCAGCCGGCCTCTCCCGCGGCCCCGGCGGTTGGGCCGGATGCGGCGACGGTGCCGACACCGGTGGTGGCGCCGACGAACGCGTCGGGCGGGCCGGCGGAGGAGACGGCGGTGCTGCCGCCGGTGCGGGGGGAGCGGGCCGAGGACGGGCCCTCCCGCAGGACCCGGGAGGCCGAGTCCGAGGTGACGGCGAAACTCCCGCAGCCTCCGGTTCCGCCAGTGGCGACCGACCAGTCGGCTGTGTCGCCGCAGGCGGCTCCTGAGGGGGCGGCCGACGAGACGGCCGTGCTGCCGCCGGTGAGCCCTGACGGAGCGGCGGACGAGACCGCGGTGCTGCCTCCTGTCCGGGGTGAGGATCCCGCGGACCGGGTTCCGCCGGGGTTCTTCCGGGACGAGCGGTCGGCTGCTGCCCAGCCCGGCGGTTCGGACGACCGTACGCGCGAGCTGCCACAGGTCGAGGCCGAGGGCGGCTCGCGGCGGCGACCGCGACCGGACTGGGCCGAGGAGACGCCGCTCGACGATCTGCCGACGCTGGCGGACGAGCTGCTGGGCCCGCGCGAGGACGACGGGGAGTTCGACGACGGTCGGGGTGGCGGCCGCGACGGTGGCCGGGGACGGGGTCGGCGGCGCTGAGCTCGGCTGCTGAGCCGCGCCGAGCTGCGGTCGGCGTCCGGTGGGGGGCGCAATTCGGCGCAGGCCGTTGAGGCATGGGCAGCGCAAGCCGTCCACCCGCGTTGTCAGTGGTCCCCCGCACAATGGATCCCGCAACGCGAAGTACGACGAAAGGGCGGCGTGACCCATGAGCGTGTGGGATGACCTCGTCGGGCAGGAGAAGGTCGGCGAGCAGTTGGATGCCGCTGCCCGGGACGCCGATGCCCTGGTCACCGCGGCCGCCGCCGACGCCCCGCTGCCCGAGGCGTCGAAGATGACGCACGCCTGGCTGTTCACGGGGCCGCCCGGCGCGGGCATCACGCAGACGGCGCGGGCCTTCGCCGCCGCACTGCAGTGCGTGAGCCCCAACCGCGCCCTCGGCGGAGCCCCCGGCTGCGGCTTCTGCGACGGCTGCCACACGACGCTGGTCGGCACCCACGCCGACGTCACCACAGTCGCCGCCGTCGGCACCCAGATCCTCGCCGACGACATGCGGGACACCGTCCGCAAGTCGTTCACCTCCCCGGCGAACGGCCGCTGGCAGGTGATCCTCGTCGAGGACGCCGAGCGGCTGAACGAGAAGTCCGCCAACGCCGTTCTGAAGGCCGTCGAGGAACCCGCGCCTCGCACCGTCTGGCTGCTGTGCGCCCCCTCGATCGTGGACGTCCTGCCCACGATCCGCTCCCGCTGCCGCCACCTGAACCTGCGCACGCCCTCGGTGGACGCCGTCGCCGACATGCTCGTACGCCGGGAGGGCGTCGAGCCCGACGTGGCGGCCGCCGCGGCCCGCGCCACCCAGGGCCACGTCGACCGGGCCCGCCGCCTGGCCACCGACCCGGCCGCCCGCGAGCGCCGTGCCGCCGTCCTGAAGCTCCCCCTCCGCCTCGACGACATCGGCGGCTGCCTCAAGGCGGCCCAGGAGCTGGTCGACGCGGCAGCCGAGGACGCCAAGGCGCTCGCCGAGGAGGTGGACGCCAAGGAGACCGAGGAGCTGAAGGCGGCGCTGGGCGCGCCCCAGGGCGGCCGGCTGCCGCGGGGTACGGCGGGCGTAATGAAGGATCTGGAGGACAAGCAGAAGCGCCGCCGCACGCGCACGCAGCGCGACACCCTCGACCTCGCCCTGACCGACCTCACCGGCCTGTACCGCGACGTCCTCGCCCTCCAGCTCGGCTCCCGGGTGGCGATCGCCAACGCGGACGTCGAGGACACCCTGGGTCGCCTCGCCCGCGGCAGCTCCCCGGAGTCCACCCTGCGCCGTATCGAGGCGATCGCCGCCTGCCGCGACGCCCTCGACCGCAATGTGGCCCCGCTCCTCGCGGTGGAGGCGATGACGATGGCCCTCAGAGCCGGCTGACGGACACGGGGTCCGGCGAACCCGTGGCCACGCCTGGCGAACCCGTGGCCACGCCTGGCGAACCCGTGGCCACGCCTGGCGAACGTGGCCACGCCCGGCGGCCCGTGGCCATGCTCGGCGACCCCGTGGCCACGCTCCCCGGCGTCGGCAGCCGTTTGGCGGCGTCACTCGTACGAGGCACGAGATGCGCAAAGAGCATCCGAGCCGTCGCGCAGCGTTACGCTCGCTTGATGTACATCAGGCGCGCCTTTCGTCCGATCAACCGGAGTTCCCTGACCCGTACCGCCCGCACGGCCCATACCGGCGGCTCCCTGCTCGCAGCCGCCGCCCTGCTCGTCTCGGCCTGCTCCTCCGGGGGCGCGCCGAGCCACGCCACCCCCGCGGCGGAAGCGGTACTGGCCGCGCTGCCACGGTCCACGCCGTCCGGCCTGTCGCCGTACTACGGGCAGAAGCTGACCTGGCGCAACTGCGGTGTCCCCGGCTTCCAGTGCGCCACCATGAAGGCGCCGCTGGACTACAACCGGCCGGCCGCGGGCGACATCAAGCTGGCGGTCGCCCGCAAGAAGGCCACCGGCCCGGGCAAGCCCCTCGGCTCGCTCCTGGTGAATCCGGGCGGTCCGGGCGGCTCGGCGATCGGCTACCTGCAGCAGTACGCCGGCGTCGGCTACCCGGCCGAGGTCCGCGCCCGCTACAACTTGGTCGCGATGGACCCGCGCGGCGTCGCCCGCAGCGAGCCCGTCGAGTGCCTCGACGACCGGGACATGGACACCTTCACGCAGACCGACATCACGCCCGACGACCGCAAGGAGACCGACGCGCTCGCCGATGCGTACCGGAAGTTCGCGGAGGGCTGCGGCGGCCACGCGCCGAACCTGCTGCGCCACCTCTCCACCGTCGAGGCGGCGCGGGACATGGACATCCTGCGGGCCGTGCTGGGCGACCGGAGGCTGAACTACATCGGGGCGTCGTACGGGACGTTCCTGGGTGCCACGTACGCCGGGCTCTTCCCGAACCGGGTGGGCCGGCTCGTCCTGGACGGCGCGATGGACCCCTCGCTGTCCGCGCGCCGGATGAACCTGGACCAGACGGCGGGCTTTGAGACGGCGTTCCAGGTATTCGCGAAGGACTGCGTACGGCACAGCGACTGCCCGCTGGGCGGCCGGGGCACGACGCCCCAGCAGGCCGGCGAGAGACTGAAGGCGTTTTTCCGGAAGCTCGACGCGCACCCCATCCCCACCGGCGACGCGGACGGCCGCAGGCTCGGCGAGGCGCTCGCCACCACGGGGGTGATCGCGGCGATGTACGACCAGGAGGCGTGGCCGCAACTGCGCGCGGCGCTGACCTCGGCGATGCGCAAGAACGACGGCGCCGGGCTGCTCGTCCTCTCCGACAGCTACTACGAGCGGAACGCCGACGGCCGCTACAGCAACCTGATGTTCGCCAACGCCGCCGTGAACTGCCTGGACCTCCCGGCGGCGTTCTCCACCCCCGAGCAGGTGGAGAAGGCGCTCCCCGCCTTCGAGAAGGCGTCCCCGGTCTTCGGTGAGGGCCTCGCCTGGGCGTCCCTGAACTGTGCGTACTGGCCAGTGAAGCCCACCGGCGAGCCGCACCGAATCGAGGCGAAGGGCGCGGCCCCCATCGTGGTCGTCGGCACCACCCGCGACCCGGCGACCCCGTACCGCTGGGCCCAGGCCCTGTCCCGTCAGCTCTCCTCGGCCCGCCTGCTCACGTACGTGGGCGACGGCCACACCGCCTACGGCCGCGGCAGCGCCTGCATCGACTCCACGATCGACGCCTACCTGCTCCGCAGCACCCCGCCGACCCGGGGAAAACGCTGCTCGTAGCCACCGAGACCTGTCCCGGGGCCCCGGCCCCGGGGCGTCTCCGGGGCGTGTACGAAGCACCCCCGGAAACTGTGTAGACTTACCGACGTTGCTGATCGCACCATAGTGCGGGCAGCGCGCCGCTTTAGCTCAGATGGCCAGAGCAACGCACTCGTAATGCGTAGGTCTCGGGTTCGAATCCCGAAAGCGGCTCCACTGGAACCCCAGGTCAGATATCAGCTGGCCTGGGGTTTCTTGGTTTCCTGCCTTCCTGCCTGCCTTCCTGCTTGCCTTCCTGCCTGTCTTCCTTCCTGTCTGTCTGCCTGCCTGCCTGGCGCAGCGCGGTCGGGGCTCAGCCCAGGATTCGTACCGGCCTCCCCGCGAGGTACGCCTCGATGGCTTCCACCGCCTGGCCGTAGTACCGCCCGTAGTTCGCCCGGGAGACGTAACCCAGGTGCGGTGTGGCCAGCAGCCGGGGAGCGCTGCGCATCGGGTGGTCCGCGGGGAGTGGCTCGATGTCGAAGACGTCGACGCCCGCGCCGGCGATGCGGCCCTCGTGCAGGGCCGTAAGCAGGGCGTCCTGGTCGACGATCGCGGCGCGGGAGGTGTTGATCAGGTACGCGGTCGGCTTCAAGAGGGCGAGTTCGGGGGCGCCGATCAGGCCGCGGGTGCGGTCGCTCAGGGCCAGGTGGACGGAGACGAAGTCGGCGGACGCGAGCAGGTCCTCCTTGGAGGCGGCCAACTCGACGCCCACCGCGTCCGCGCGCTCCTTGGTGAGGTTCTGGCTCCACGCGGCGACCTCCATGCCGAAAGCGAGGCCGACCTGCGCCACCCTGCTGCCGATCTTGCCGAGCCCGAGCAGGCCGAGCCGGCGGCCGTGCAGGTCGGCGCCCACGGTGGACTGCCAGGGGCCGCCGGTGCGCAGGGCGTTGTTCTCCGTCACGATGCCCCGGGCGAGGCCGAGGAGGAGGGCCCAGGTGAGTTCCACCGGTGGGGTGGAGGAGCTCTCTGTGCCGCACACGGTCACGCCGTTCGCGCGCGCGGCGGCGTAGTCGATCACCGAGTTGCGCATGCCGGAGGCGATCAGGAGCTTCAGACGGGGGAGCCGGTCCAGCAGCGAGGCGGGGAAGGGGACCCGTTCCCGCAGGGTGACCACGATGTCGAAGTCGGCGAGCGCCGCGGCGAGTTCGTCCTCCGTGGCGAAGTGCTCCGTGAAGGGCACCACCTCCACCCGGTCGTTCACCGGCGACCAGTCGGCGACGGTGGTCGCGACGTTCTGGAAGTCGTCGAGCACGGCGCAGCGGAATCGCATGTCGGTTCTCCCCCCCCACGGGACTGTCGTCCCACTCGTCCACACTCCTGCGTGGATCTTCCGTCCACACTCCTGCGTGGATCTTCAGGGTTTACCGTAGGGCGATGAGCGGCTTCGGTGCCTCCCAGGGGGGTACTCCGGCACCCCGCCGGCCCGGAAGGCCGGGATCAGGGCCGGGCAGTGGGTACGGCTCCTGCATGCCCCGCAAGGGTGGGAGATCCCGGGCTCCCGGCCGGCTGCGACGTCGCCGACGGCGGGCCGCGCGGCGCGGACGTCGCCGTCGCCTTCTTCCGCGAGCGGAAGACACTCGACGCCGAGGCCCCCGCACTCGTCGCCGGCCTCGCCGACGCCGCCATGCTCTGGATCGCGTGGCCGCGCAAGGCCGTCGGGCACGTCAGTGACATCACCGAGAACGCCCTGCGGGACGTCTTCCTCCCGCTCGGTGTCGTCGACGTGAAGGTCGCCGCGCTCGACGAGGACTGGTCGGGGCTGAAGTTCGTCCGCGCAGGGACCGCGGGGAAAACCGGCAGTAAAACGGTGCAAAGAGGACGTAAAGTGATGCGACGTCAGGACAACCAGCGGATGTGAGGCAACATCTTGGTGAACGAGGAGCGCCGCGCGACGGGAGCGCGGTCGCCGTCGTCGTCGGATGGGGTGAGGGGACCGTGGTGGAACCGGTGGAGCCGAGGATCGCCGTCGCCGTGGTGACCATGGGGAACCGGCCCGCCGAGGTCGACGCCCTGCTGGAATCCGTGGCCAAGCAGGACCTCGCCCCTGCCCGTATCGTGATCGTCGGCAACGGCTGCCGGCTGCCCGAGTTCGCCCACCGGCTCTCCCTGCCCGGCGAGGTCACCACGATCGACGTCGAGGAGAACCTCGGGTGCCCCGGCGGGCGGAACGTGGCCCTGGCCCGGCTGCGGGAGTTCGGCGACATCGACGTCGTCGTCGAGTTGGACGACGACGGGCTGCTGGTCGACGCGGACGTGCTGCGCCGCGTACGGGACCTGTACGCCGCCGATCCCCGGCTCGGCATCGTCGGCTTCCGCATCGCCGACGAGCACGGCGAGACCCAGCAGCGGCACGTGCCCCGGGTCGGCGCGTCGGACCCGATGCGGGGCGGGTATGTGACCGGGTTCCTCGGCGGCGGGCACGCCCTGCGCATGGCGATGCTGGCGGAGACCGGGGACTGGCCCGCCGAGTTCTTCTTCGCGCACGAGGAGACCGACCTGGCCTGGCGGGCCGCCGACGCGGACTGGAAGATCCTCTACGCGCCCGAACTTCTCCTGCAGCACCCGAAGACCTCCCCTGCCCGGCACGCGATCTACTACCGGGTCACCGCCCGCAACCGGGTCTGGCTGGTCCGGCGGCGGCTGCCGCTCGCGCTCATCCCTGTGCACCTGGGGATCTGGACGCTGCTCACCCTCGTACGGACCCGGTCGTTCGCCGGGCTGCGGGCGTGGTTCGGAGGGTTCTTGGAGGGCCTGCGCGAACCTGCGGGCGAACGGCGGCCGATGCGCTGGCGGACGGTGTGGCGGCTCACCCGGCTGGGCCGGCCGCCGGTCATCTGAAGACCCTCCGAGACGCGGACGAGGGCCCCGGTCACTCACCTCCGCCGACCGGGACCCCTCGCGTCCCCGGATCCGGCCGGCGGCGACACTCCCCCGAGCTACGCGTCGTACGCGCGCACCGTCGGGCCAGATCCGATGAATCGATCGCATCAGGCCGCACCAACGGATCGCTAACATGTGGCCAACGGTTTTCCCGGTCGTCGTGGGCCAGTTGGCGCGAAGTCGCCGGGGGACACCGGGAGACGGCCCGAACCGTACTGGAATCCGGCCGGGCCCGTGGTGCTGAAGGTGGCGGGAAACCGCTGTGGCGAGGACGGAAATCCGCCAAGGACGGCGGGGGTCCGCCCTGGAACTCGGTCGGTCGTGACCGCTCGGGAAGGCAGTGGGCGGCGTGAAGCGGTGCGACCTGCGGTTCGGACTGCTGGGGCCGCCCGTCCTGTACGACCCCGTCGGTTACGGCGCGGAGAGCGGCGCCGGTGACCCGTCCGGCCTCGACCGCACGCCCCGAAGGACCTGTCCCGCCCCGCCGTCCGCTCCATCGGCAGCCCCAAGGTCCGCGCCCTGTTCGCCGCCCTGCTGCTCGAAGCCGGCCGCGTCGTCTCCGTCGAGTCGCTGAAGGACGCGCTGTGGGGCGGTGCTCCACCGGCCTCCGCGCAGGCCTCGCTGCACAACCACGTGGCCCGGCTGCGCCGGCTCCTCGACGATCCCGAGCGGCTGCGCGCCGTACCGCCCGGGTACCTGCTGCCGGTCGAGCAGGGCGAACTGGACCTCCACGTCTTCGAAGCCCGGCTCACCGAGGTGCGTGCCGCGCACGCCGACCAGGACTGGGCGCGGGTGGTGCGCGCCAGCATGGCGGCGCTCGCGCTGTGGCGGGGCACGCCGCTGAGCGGCCTGCCCGCCGACCTTGGCGGCTACGCCGTCGTCCAGCGCCTGGAGGAGGCACGGCTGCTGCTCCTGGAGTGGCGCTACGACGCCGAGCTGGCCGTCGGCGGTACCCGGCTGTCCGGTCTCGTCCCGGAGTTGACGGCGCTCGCCGCCGAGCATCCGTTGCGGGAGGCGTACCACCGCCAGCTGATGCTCGCCCTGCACCGCACGGGCCGCCAGGCCGAGGCGCTGGCCGTCCACCGCGATCTGCGCGCCCGCCTGGTCGAGGAACTCGGCGTGGAACCCCGGACGTACGGTGACCGGCCCACCCGGCATCCGCTTCCTCTCCGGCTCACTTGGCGTCCGCATAGCACTCCACCACCGCCGTCGTGAACGGAAACCGCACCGGCGTCTCTCCGAACGTCAGCCGTCCCGCCAGCTCCGCCGCCTCCCGGATGGCCTCGACGACCGTGTCGGCCTCCTCCTTCGGGCAGTGCACGATCACCTCGTCGTGCTGGAAGAAGACCAGCTCGGCCGCCATGTCCCGGCAGGTCCGCCGTTGTGCGGCGAGCAGCAGCAGGGCCCAGTCGGCGGCGCTGCCCTGGACGACGAAGTTGCGGGCGAAGCGGCCCCGGGCACGGGAGTCGGTCGAGGCGTATCCCGGCATCCACTGCTGCTCGGCGGGCTGCTCTCCGGTCGCGTCCTGCGCGACCGGAATCCCGGCCTCCTCGGAGGCGTCGTCGCCCGTCCCGGCCGCCGGCGGGCATGTGCGCCCCAGCCAGGTCCGTACGAGCCGCCCCTCCTCACCGGCCCGCGCCGCCTCGTCGACGTACGCGACCGCCTTGGGGAAGCGGCGTCTGAGCGCGGCGAGGTTCTTCAGCCCGTCTCCGGAGGTCTGGCCGTAGACCGCGCCGAGCACGGCGAGCTTGGCCTGGGCGCGGTCGCCGGAGAAGGCGCGGTCGGACACCGACTGGTACAGGTCGGTCTCCCGGCTCGCCACCTCCATCAGGCCGGGGTCCCGGGAGATCGCGGCGAGCACGCGCGGCTCCATCTGGTCGGCGTCGGCGACCACGAGCCGCCAGCCCGGGTCGGCGACCACGGCACGCCGGATGACCTTCGGGATCTGCAGCGCGCCCCCGCCCTTGGTCACCCAGCGCCCGGTGACGGTGCCGCCCGCGAGGAACTCCGGCCGGAACCGTCCGTCGCGCACCCAGTCCTGCAGCCAGGACCAGCCGTGGGCGACCCAGATCCGGTACAGCTTCTTGTACTCGAGCAGGGGTTTGACGGCCGGATGGTCGACGGCCTGGATCTCCCAGCGGCGGGTGGACCTGACCTTGATCCCGGCCTGGGCGAAGGCCTTGACGACGTCGGCGGGCAGATCGGGCCGCACCCGGCGGCCGAAGGCCGCGGACACCTCGTCGGCGAGCTCGGCCAGGCGGCGGGGCTCGCCGCCGCCCGCGTACCGCTCGCCGAGCAGCTCGTGCAGCACCTCGCGGTGCACGTCCGCTCTCCACGGCAGGCCCGCGTGGTTCATCTCGGCCGCCACCAGCATCCCCGCCGACTCGGCGGCCGTCAGCAGGCGCATGCGGTCGGGGTGCTCGGCCCGGTCGTGCCGCCGCTGCTGGTCGGCGTACACCGCGATCAGGTCCTCCAGCGGCAGGCGCACGGTCTGCGGCTCGAAGAGCGGGGACTGCGCGCCGGGCTCGGCGGACCGCTGCGGCGGATCCTGCGGTACGGGGCCGCCGCGCAGCCGGGCCAGGGCGGCGGCCGCCGAGCGGGGCTCGCCGTAGCGCCCCTCGTGGCGGAGGAGGAGCGTCTCGGCGTCCTCGATGTCGTAGCACCGCTCCACTCGCACCCCCGCGGCGAGCAGGCGCGGACAGACCTCGGCGGTGGACCGCCACACCCACCGCGTGACGCCCGGCCTGCTGCGGACGGCCTCGGCGAGGTCCGCCTCCCGGCGCACCGGCCCGGCGGGCAGCCCGTCCGGACCGAGTGGGGCGACCTGAGCGCCACCGTCCTCGGTCGGAGCCAGAGCCCACCGGTCGGTCATGTCTGCGAGTGTCGCAGGCAGCTCTGACAATGGCTGCGACCTGCGGATTCATCGGTCGGTCAGCTGTCCTGCCCCTCCTGGTCCCGCTCTTCCTGCTCACGGGCCTTCAGCAGCTCCGCCAGGGTCGTCACGACGTACTCCTCAGTGCGCGCCTTGTCCAGGCCGAGGCGGCTCAGGACGCCCTCGCCGTTCTCGTACTCCAGCAGGGCCAGCAGGATGTGTTCGGTGCCGATGTAGTTGTGGCCGAGGCGCAGGGCCTCGCGGAAGGTGAGTTCCAGGGTCTTCTTGGCGGCCGGCCCGTAGGGGACGAGCTCGGGAGCGTCGGCGGACGCCGGCGGCAGCGCGGCGGTCGCGGCCTCGCGGACCGCGTCAAGGGATACACCCTGCTCGGTGATCGCTTTCGCGGCGAGGGCCTCCGGTTCGGTGAGCAGTCCGAGGACGAGATGTTCGGGGAGTCCTTCGGAGTTCTTGGCTGCCTTGGCCTGCTCGTGGGAGGCCATGACGACCTTGCGGGCGCGTGGCGTGTAGCGGCTGAAGCCCTGGCTGGGGTCGAGATCGGTCGACTCCTTCGGCACGAACCGCTTCTGGGCGGCCTGCCGGGTGACGCCCATGCTCTTGCCGATGTCGGTCCAGGAGGCGCCCGAACGCCGCGCCTGGTCGACGAAGTGCCCGATGAGGTGGTCGGCCACCTCCCGGAGGTGCTCGGCGGCCAGTACCGCGTCCTGGAGTTGCTCGAGGGGCTCCTCGTGGACCTTCTTGATTGCCGAGATGAGGTCGTCGAGACGGACTGCTGACGTGATGCCGGGGTTGGTGGTCATGTGTCAACCGTAGGTTGACGAGGAGCGGTCGTCAACCGATGGTTGACACTGTTCTAGTTCGGAGAGGCGGCGAGGCGCAGCGCCAGCCCCGTGAACACCGTGCCGCTGAAGATGTTGAGCCCGCGCGCCATGCGCCGGCTGCGGCGCAGCAGCGTGGAGAGCTTGCCGGAGAGCACTCCGATCGAGCCGTCGACGGCGAAGCCCATCACCGTGATCGTCATGCCGAGGACGAGGAACTGCTCCGGCACATGGCCGAGGTCGGGATTCACGAACTGGGGAAGGAACGCGGCGTTGAAGAGGATCACCTTGGGGTTGAAGAGGTTGGTGACCGCCCCCTGCCAGAAGGCGCGCCGCCGCCCCGCGCCGGGGCTGCCGTCGGACTCCTCGGCCGGCACCGCCCGGTCCCGGAACGCCTTGACGGCCAGATACAGCAGATAGGCCGCGCCCACCCAGCGCAGTACGTGGTACAGCGTGGGCAGCGTCGTGAACAGCGCCTAGAGTCCGAGCGCCGCGGCCACCGTGTGCACGAACATTGCGCAGGCCACGCCGAACGCGGCCAACACGCCGGTGGCGGGGCCGCCTCGGCCGCCCACCGCCACGATGAACATCATGTCGGGGCCCGGAGTGATGCAGAGGGCGAAAGCGGCTACCAGGAACGCCGCGTAGAGAGACGTGTCGACCATGCCCGCCATCCTTTGGAGTGCCGTGGCTCCGGGGCGACCGAATTTCGGTGAGACGGGGCGCGTGCCGCCTCCGGCACGGGTGCCGCCTCCGGCACGGCTGTCACCTCCGGCGTGGGTGCCGCCTCCGGCGTGGGTGCCGCCTCCGGCACGGCTGTCACCTCCGGCGTGGGTGCCGCCTCCGGCGTGGGTGTCACCTCCGGCGTGGGTGCCGCCTCCGGCGTGGGTGTCACCTCCGGCACGGGTGCCGCCTCCGGCGTGGGTGCCGCCTCCGGCGTGGGTGCCGCCTCCGGCACGGCTGTCACCTCCGGCGTGGGTGCCGCCTCCGGCGTGGGTGTCACCTCCGGCGTGGGTGTCACCTCCGGCACGGGTCACGTGTCGCCTCTTGGGCGCTGTGCTCCCGGGAGGCCGGCTGGTTGTCCACACCCTGTGGACGGATCGCTCCCGCCTCCATGACACGATCGACGGGTGAGTACGCCCAGCACCGTCGACCGTGCCTTCCAGGCCGCCCTCTACACCCCTACCGACGACGCCCTCGACACCGGCGCCTCTCTGCTCGCGGCCGATCCGGCGGTGGACGCCGAAGTCGCCCGGCGGGGAGAGGAGTTCGTGGCGGCGGCGTGGCGGCGGGGCTGGCAGCCCGCCGATGTCGTACGGATCGTGCGGCGGGAGCTGGACGACGTCCACGTACGCCTCGTGTCGGCGCTTATCCGCGCGCAGGCGTCGGACGACCGGCCGCGTGGCCGGCGCTGGAGGGCCCAGCTCGACGAACTGACCACCGGGGCGCCCGCCCGTAGCGACCGGTTCTCGTACGCCACCGCCGTCCTGGAGCTGTACCGCCTGCTGCTGCGGCTGCCCGCGCTGGAAGTCCTCGACGAGCCCGCGCACGCGCCCCGGACCGACTCCCGGCTGCTCACCCGGATACGTGCGCTGCTGGCCAAGGCGGAGGCGACCGGGTACCCGGAGGAGGCGGAGGCGCTGAGCGCCAAGGCGCAGGAGCTGATGGCCCGGCACAGCATCGACGAGGCGCTGCTCGCCGCCCGCGCTCCGTCCGCCGACGCCCCCGGCGCCTGCCGCATCGGTGTCGAACCGCCGTACGAGCAGGCCAAAGCCGTGCTGCTGGACGCCGTCGCCACCGCGAACCACTGCCGGGCCGTGTGGAACGAACCCCTCGGTTTCTCGACCGTCGTCGGCTTCGAGGCCGACCTCGAGGCGGTCGAGATGCTCTACACCTCTCTCCTCGTCCAGGCCACGACCGCGATGACCAGGGCCGAGGCCGCCCAGCGTGTCGGCGGGCGCAAGCGGACCAAGACCTTCCGGCAGTCCTTCCTCGCCGCCTACGCCCACCGCATCGGCACCCGCCTCGCCGCTGCCGCCGAGACGCAGGTCACCGAGGACCTGCTCCCGGTCCTGGCGAGCCGGGACGTCGCGGTCACCGACCGCCTGGACCGCATGTTCCCGGAGACGACCACCACCCGCCTGCGCGGGGTGAGCGACGCGGCGGGCTGGACTGAGGGCACGCAGGCGGCGGACCGGGCACAGGTCAGGGCCCGCCCGCCGCTCCGCTGACGCCCGCGGTCAGTTCCTCGCCGGTTCAGTCCTCGCTGGTCGGTCCCCGGCCTGCGCTGGTCAGTCCCCGGCCTGCGCTGGTCAGTCCCCGGCCTGCTGGAAGGCGCCGACCGACGCGTCCGGGTCGGTGACGTCCTTCTTGCCCTGGACCGGACCGTACGACCACGTGAAGCTCTGGTTGTCGGTACCCCCTGGCAGGCTGAGCTTGAGCGTCTTCGCCTCCAGGCTCTTCGCGTCGCTCTCCTTGCCCCGCACGTACGTGAGGGTGAAGGAGGCCGTGTCGCCCTTCGCGAGGGTCAGTCTCTGCGGCTTGCCGGCCTTGTCCGCCGGTACGGTCGCCGAGGTGCTCCCGGCGGACAGGACGATGCCGGGGAAGCCCTGCAGGGTGCACCGGGCACCGCGGTTGGTGATCGTGACGGGGACGTCGCCCGTGTCCCCGGCGGCGGGCGCGGCGTTCGCGGGGCCGACCTGCACTCCGACGTCGCCAATTCGGCAGGCCGTGCTGTCGGTGTTCTTGCTTCCGGTGTCGGTGTCGCTGTGGCTGCCGCTGCCGCCGCTGTCGCAGGCGGTGAGGAGGAGAGTCGTGGCGAGGGCGGTGACGGTGATCGGAATGGCGCGCATGAGGGGGTTCCTTGGGGTCGTGACGATGCTCAAGGATCATCGGGTATGAGCGTGCGGCGCGGTTGCCCGCTACGCCGCCGGGCCGGGGTTCGGCGCGGCGCGGCGGGACGGGTTCCGTCGGCCGAGGGCTCCCGCACCCCGCTGGCCTGCGCGAACGTCAGGAGCCGAGGCTCGCCGTGGGCAGGCCCGGCGGCAACGTCCCGCCCTCCGACCTGGTGTACGTCTCCTTGCCGAGACCACCCTTCCAGGTCACCTCGAGCGTGGTCTTGTTGACGGAGTCCACTATGCCCGTCGTGCGGTTCTTGCTTCTGTCCGAGCACTTGAGGTGGATCATCCGCATCCCGGCCTCCTCGCCTGCGGTCCCGCTGCACACGGTCCCGCCGGTCGCGAAGAGCCCCGCCTTGGTGCCGGTGATCATCAGCACCACGGCCTTGCCGCCGGTGGTGGCGAGCCAACTGCCCTCCAGCCCGTCGGCCTTGGCCGTCGCGCCGCCGGTGCCCCCGCCGGTGTCCGCGGTCGCGGTCGACGACGGGCTGGGCGTAGCGGAGGCATCGTCCTTGGAGCCGCCGCCGCTGCTGCACGCGGTCAGAGCGAGCGCGCCGACCAGACTCGCGGTCGCGGCTGCGACCCGCAGCTGCCGGCGCGACACCGTACGGGAGGTGCGCAAGATGGTCGCCGAAGTCACTGGAAGCTCCCAAGCTTTGGCCGAAACGACCGCAGCAAGCTACCAGGACCTACCAGACCTACCAGGAGGCCTTCCGGACGCCGGGCAGGTATCCCGCGTGCGCCTGCTCCCGCAGACTCACCCGCGACAGCCCGAAGACGCGGACGTAACCGCGGGGCCGGCCGTCCACCTGGTCGCGGTTGCGCCCCCGCGTGGCGACGGCGACCTGCGGCTGCCTGCGCAACTCGCGCTGGGCGGCGAGCCGTCCGGCCTCCGTCGAGGACGGCTGCCGGACGATCTCCCTGAGTTCGGCCCGCAGCGCGGCATACCGTGCGATGTCCTCCTTCCGATGCTCGTCCTTCGCGATCTTGCTCTTCTTCGCCATATCGACCCCTCGACTCCCTAAGACCTTCACACCGGCGGGACCATCTCCCGGGCCGCGCGCCGCCGCCGCGCCCGCCTATAGGTAGGAGATTCCCTATGCTTGACGCGTAGGGAATCTCCTACCTATGGTCTGGCTCATGAACATCACCCACGCCTCCTTCGTCACCCTCCCCGTCACCGACCAGGACCGTGCCCTGCGCTTCTACACGGACGTACTCGGCTTCGAGGTCACCGCCGACCTGGACATGCCGCCGGGGCGGTGGCTCCAGGTCGCGCCCAAGGGCGCGCAGACCGTCTTCACGCTCTCCGGGCCGGGGATGGGCGGTTTCGAACCCGGCTCCGCGCGAGGGATCATGTTGGTCACGACCGATGTCGACGCCGACTGCGCCCGGCTCGCGGAGGCGGGCGTCTCCGTGCAGGGGCCCGACGCCCTCCCGTGGGGCCGGATGGCGTCCTTCCGGGACCCGGACGGCAACGGTCTGATGCTGCTCACGGAGGCCCAGCAGTAGGGCTCGGCAGGAGAAAGGCAGGCATGACCACGACCGGGAACCGCGACGGGGGTACCCCCTGCTCGAGCGGAGCCGAGGGCTTGGGGCACGCCGAGGACCGCGTCTTCGCCGCCCTCGCCAACGCCACCCGCCGCGAGGTGCTGCGGCTGCTGCGCGACGAGGGGCCCCAGCCCGTGCAGGCCCTGGCCGACCACTTCGACATGCGCCGCCCCAGCCTCTCGGAACACCTCAAGGTGCTCCGGGAGGCCGGCCTGGTTTCTGAGCAGCGCTCCGGCCGGCAGCGCATCTACCGCCTCCAGGCGGCCCCGCTCGCCGAGGTGCAGGACTGGCTCCACCCGTACGAGCGGTTCTGGCGCGGCCGGATGAAGGACCTGGGCGAGCTCCTGGACCGTATGCCCGACGATGACCGGACATGAGCACCACGCCTGACAACGACGGCACCACGCCTGACGACGGCAGCACCACGGCTGACGACGGCAGCACCACGCCTGACGACGGCAGCACCACGCCTGACGACGGCAGCACCACGCCCGACAATGACCGCACCACGCCCGACAACGACAACGACACGGACCTCACCACCATCTGCGTCGACCAGTTCTTCCCCCACCCGCCCGCCAAGGTCTGGCGCGCGCTGACCGAGCCGGAGCTGCTCGTGCAGTGGCAGATGCCGGGTGCCGAGAACTTCCGGCTCGAGGTCGGGCACCGGTACCGCATGACCTCCGTCCCGCGGCCCAACTCGAACTTCTCCGGTGTCGTCGACGTGGAGGTCCTCGCCTACGACGTCGAGCGGATGCTGTCCGTCCGCTGGGCCGACGCCGATCCGGCCAACCCTGCGGACTGGACCATCACATGGACGTTGGAACACGAGGGCCGCGGTACGCGTTTGTTCCTGGTGCACGAGGGATTCGATCCGGACGACCCGGCTCAGCTGATGGCGCGGAAGATCATGGACGGGGGCTGGCGGACGCATGTTCTGCGGGCTCTGGGGCAGACGCTGGAACGGCTTCAGTAAAGCGGACGTCAAAGCTGTAACCGCAGGAACACCTTGCGTGCACGTGCATCTGCATCTGCATATGTGTCTGCATCTGCACATGAACAGGGTTATGATCCGGGTCAGTTGACCGATGCATCAATGGCCACACCAGCCAGTGCACCACCGGGGAGCGACCTGTGGACCGCGACGTTGAGGGCGTGTACGGGGGGTACGACGTGTACAACGGCATGGCGGCCACGCAGCTGCGCGGGGTGTCCTGGCAGAAGAGCAGGCACAGCAACTCGCAGGGCTCCTGCGTGGAGTTCGCGCGGCTGCCGGGCGGAGACGTGGCCGTGCGCAACTCGCGTTTCCCCGACGGTCCGGCGCTCGTCTACACGCGCGCGGAGATCGAGGCGATGCTGCTGGGCATCAAGGACGGCGAGTTCGACCACCTGATAGCGGGCTGATGGACCCTCGGAGGTCGGGCAACGCAGGGCGATCGGCGCACGACGCGCCGTGACGCGCGTAGAACCGCGGCGTCAGAAAACGCCGCGGTTCCTACTCGGCGGGCTGGAGCCGGAACAGGGCCCAGACGACCTTGCCGCCCAGGGTGCCGGCGAGCGGGTGCCAGCCCCAGCTGTCGCTGAAGGAGTCGACGAGGAACAGGCCGCGGCCCGACTCCGCCGAGCAGTCGTCCGTGTCGTTGCGGGCGACCGGGCTGTCCTGGCTGGGGTCGCGCACCGCGCACACCAGTCGCTCGGTCCAGTGCATCAGGTGCAGCCGCACGGGCGGGTTCTGCTCGCAGGCGCGCGTGGCGGATGCCGGCAGCGCATGCCGCAGCGCGTTGGTCACCAGCTCGGAGACCACCAGACAGGCGTCGTCGAAGCGGTCGCCCGTGTCCCACTGGTCGAGCGTTCTGCGGGTGAACTGCCTGGCCTCGCGGACGGCTTCGTAGCGGGCGGGCAGGGCACAGGAGGCGGCGCTGGACACGGCCGCGGGATCCAGCGGCGGAAGGCCCTGCCGTAACGGCTCGAGCATGGTCGATCCATTCGTCCCCATGCGAGGCACTCCCGGGAATTCGCGGTCGTTGCGATGCAGCGGTGGCGCGGGACCATGGTTTCGGATGCGTACAGCAGATGCAAGGGCAGATGCACGTGCACGCGACCGAATTGGACCATCCCGTACCGCTTACTGGCCATTTTTCCGCCATCTTCTCGTCCTCCGCTTGCCTCCTTCTTGCTTCTGACTGAGCGGTTTCTTTGATCTCTCTCCGTCTCCGTAATCGGACGAGTACTGCTCGAAGTGTTTTAGTGGCAGACTGCGGCCCCTGAAGACGGTTGGGGAGGCTGGCGAACGTGAGCGCAGGAGAGCCAGGATCGGTGGTGCGGCGCATGCTGCTCGGCTCGCAACTCAGGCGACTGCGTGAAGCACGGGGGATCACGCGCGAGGCGGCGGGGTACTCGATCCGTGCCTCGGAATCGAAGATCAGCCGGATGGAGCTGGGCCGGGTGAGCTTCAAGACCAGGGATGTCGAAGACCTGTTGACCCTGTACGGCATCACGGACGAGGCGGAGCGCACCTCCCTCCTCTCTCTTGCCAAGGAGGCCAACGTCGCGGGCTGGTGGCACAGTTACTCCGACGTCCTGCCCAGCTGGTTCCCCACCTATGTGGGGCTGGAGGGCGCGGCGACCCTGATCCGTGCGTACGAGGTGCAGTTCGTGCACGGGCTGCTGCAGACCGAGGCGTACGCCCGCGCGGTGGTCCGGCGCGGCATGCAGGGCGCGAGCGAGGCCGATGTGGAGCGGCGTGTGGCGCTGCGCCTGGAGCGGCAGAAGTACCTCTTCTCCGAGAACGCCCCCGAGTTCCACATCGTCCTGGACGAGGCCGCCCTGCGCCGCCCCTACGGCGACCGCGAGGTGATGCGCGGCCAGCTTCAGCACCTGATCGAGATCTCCGAGCGGCCCAACGTAAGGCTGCAGGTCATGCCGTTCAGCTTCGGCGGGCACTCCGGTGAGTCCGGCGCGTTCACCATCCTCAGCTTCCCGGAGTCCGACCTGTCGGACGTGGTCTACCTGGAGCAGCTCACCAGCGCCCTCTACCTGGACAAGCACGAGGACGTCGCCCAGTACGAGAAGGCGCTGAAGGAGCTGCAGCAGGACAGCCCGGGGCCGGACGAGAGCCGCGACCTGCTGCGCGGGCTCCTTCAGCTTTCCTGGGGAATCCCCTAGAACGCCGAAGCGTTCGTCCAGAGCCCCGAAGTGGTCGTCCAACTCGCTTGATCCGCAAGTACCTTGATCCGTAAGTACGATGACGTGCGATCAGACCGTGAAGAAGTGATCGGAAGTTGATCGGGCTCCGACTGCTTCGACCGCCTCGGCAGCAGGGGATTGAGGGATCACATGTCGTCCTACTTCACCGACCTGGCCCAGCAGTACATCGACGGTGAGTGGCGCCCGGGCACCGGCTCCTGGGACATCATCGACTTCAACCCGTACGACGAAGTGAAGCTGGCCTCGATCACCATAGCCACGGTCGACGAGGTGGATGAGGCCTACCGGGCGGCCGCCCGCGCCCAGAAGAAGTGGGCCGCGACCAACGCCTACGCCCGCCGTGCGGTCTTCGAGAAGGCGCTGCGCCTGATCGAGGAGCGCGAGCAGGAGATCGCCGAGGCGATCATCGCCGAGCTCGGCGGCACGCGCGTGAAGGCCGGCTTCGAGCTGCACCTCGCCAAGGAGTTCCTGCGCGAGTCGATCCACCTGGCGCTGCGCCCCGAGGGGAGGATCATCCCGTCCCCGATCGACGGCAAGGAGAACCGCGTCTACCGGGTCCCGGTCGGCGTCGTGGGCGTGATCAGCCCGTTCAACTTCCCCTTCCTGCTGTCGATCAAGTCGGTCGCCCCGGCCCTCGCTCTCGGCAACGGCGTGGTGCTCAAGCCGCACCAGAACACTCCGATCACCGGCGGTTCGCTCATCGCGAAGATCTTCGAGGACGCGGGGCTCCCGGGCGGCCTGCTGAACGTCGTCATCACGGACATAGCCGAGATCGGCGACGCCTTCATCGAGCACCCGATCCCCAAGGTCATCTCCTTCACCGGTTCCGACAAGGTCGGCCGGCACGTCGCCACCGTCTGCGCCTCGCACTTCAAGCGCTCGGTGCTCGAACTGGGCGGCAACAGCGCGCTGGTGGTCCTCGACGACGCCGACATCGACTACGCGGTGGACGCGGCGGTCTTCAGCCGCTACGTCCACCAGGGCCAGGTCTGTATGGCCGCGAACAGGGTCCTGGTGGACCGCTCGATCGCCGACGAGTTCACCGAGAAGTTCGTCGCCAAGGTCAAATCCCTCAAGGTCGGCGATCCGCGCGACCCGCAGACGGTCATCGGCCCTGTGATCAACTCCTCGCAGGCGGACGCGATTTCGGCCGCCGTCGAGCAGGCACTCGCCGAGGGCGCCACGGCCCTGGTGCGCGGCACGACCACCGACAACCTGGTCGAGCCGTCCGTTCTGACGGACGTCCCCGCCGACTCGGCGCTGCTCCAGCAGGAGGTCTTCGGCCCGGTCGCCTTCCTCATCCCGTTCGACGGGGAGGAGGAGGCGGTCCGGATCGTCAACAACACCCCGTACGGCCTCAGCGGCGCCGTCCACACCGGCGACATCGAGCGCGGCGTGAACTTCGCCAAGCAGATCGACACCGGCATGTTCCACGTGAACGACGGCACCGTCCACGACGAGCCGCTCGTCCCCTTCGGCGGCGAGAAGCACTCCGGCATCGGCCGTCTGAACGGCGAGACGACCCTGGAGGCCTTCACCACGGTGAAGTGGATCTCGGTGCAGCACGGGCGGAGCGGGTTCCCCTTCTAGTTTTCTCCGGTACCGGGCCTTTGCGGACAGAAGCTGACCGCAAGGGCCCGTAGCGTCGTCGGTGTCAGGCAGGGCAAGCCGATGAACCCGACGAAAGGCGGCCGGTCATGGTCACTCACGTGCGAGCCGAGGCGCAGGGCGACGAGCGCGGAGCGCTGCTGTCGTTCCTGGAGGAACAGCGTGGCGGGATCCGGCGGGCGGTGCTCGGTCTGACGGACGAGCAGGCCCGCTCCCGCCCCAGCGTCAGCGAGCTGTCCCTGGCCGGGTTGATCAAGCACGTCGCCGAGACCGAGCAGGGCTGGGTCGCCCGGGCCAGGCAGGAGCCGCCGGCGGTCCGGCGGACCGAGGCGAACTGGCACGAAAGCTTCCAGCTGGTGGGCGACGAGACGCTCGAGTCGCAGCTGGCGTACTGGGAGAAGGTCGCCGCCGAGACGGAGGCGTTCATCCGGTCCATGCCCAGCCTCGACGACACCTTCCCGCTCCCCGACGAGCCCTGGTTCCCGCCGGACGAGCGTGTCACCCTGCGCTGGCTGTGCCTGCACCTGATCCGCGAGACCGCCCGGCACGCCGGCCACGCCGACATCATCCGGGAGTCGCTGGACGGGAGGACGGCGTTCGAGCTGGTCGCGATGGAGCGGGGCACGTCCTGGGGCTGACCCCGTGGGTCCTGCGTTGGGCGGGGCACGTGTGGGCGGCTGCGGTCCGGCCGCCGGCCCTGCTCGCGGTGTTCTTCCCGCTGGGAGTACGGCGGTTCGCCCGCCTGGACCGGTAAGGCGGGGTCAGTGGTGGAAGCCGGAGGTCGGCAGTGCGCGTGCCTAGTGGTGGAAGCCGGGGTCGGCAGTGCGCGTGCCTAGTGGTGGAAGCCGGAGGTCGGCAGTGCGCGTGCCTAGTGGTGGAAGCCGGAGGTCGGCAGTGCGCGTGCCTAGTGGTGGAAGCCGGAGGTCGGCAGCGCGCGTGCCTAGTA
>NZ_JBEXHW010000014.1:74009-105415 GCF_040608235.1 Streptomyces sp. NPDC005202
CGTGGTGGAAGCCGGAGGTCGGCAGCGCGCGTGCCTAGTGGTGGAAGCCGGGGTCGGCAGCGCGCGTGCCTAGTGGTGGAAGCTGGTGGCCGCCTGCCTGTCCCGGGTCAGCGGATGCTGCTGCCGGCGCAGCTCCGGCAGCAGCCGGCCGAGGTCCTCCACGAACAGCTCGGCGAGGTCGACCGAGAAGCCGTTGCGGCAGACCACGCGCAGGACGGACAGGTCCTCCCGGTTCGGCGGGAAGGTGTAGGCGGGCACCAGCCAGCCGTTCTCGCGCAGCCGCCGGGAGACGTCGAAGACGTCGTACGCCTGCACCTCGGGCGCCGTCGTGAAGGCGAACACCGGCAGTTCGTCGCCGCGGGTCAGCAGCCGGAAGTCGCCCAGCGCCTCGATCCGCTCGGCGAGCCCGCGCGCCACGTCCCGGGTGGACTGCTGCACCAGGCGGTAGCCCTCGCGGCCCAGCCGCAGGAACGTGTAGTACTGCGCGACGACCTGTGCGCCCGGCCGGGAGAAGTTGAGCGCGAAGGTCGGCATGTCGCCGCCCAGGTAGTTGACGCGAAAGACGAGCTCCTCGGGCAGCGCCTCCTTGTCGCGCCACAGCGCCCAGCCGACGCCCGGGTAGACCAGGCCGTACTTGTGTCCCGAAGTGTTGATCGAGGCCACGCGCGGGAGGCGGAAGTCCCACACCAGGTCCTCGTCGAGGAAGGGCGCGACCATCGCGCCGGACGCGCCGTCCACGTGCACCGAAATGTCGAGTCCGGTCCGCTCCTGGAGGTCGTCCAGGGCCGCACACAGGTCGGCGATCGGCTCGTACGACCCGTCGAAGGTGGAGCCGAGGATGCCGACGACCCCGATGGTGTTCTCGTCGCACAGGTCGGCGGCCGCCTGCGGGTCGAGATGGAAGCGGTCGCCCTCCATCGGGACCTGGCGGGCCTCCACCTCCCAGAAGTTGCAGAACTTCTCCCAGCAGACCTGGACGTTGACCCCCATGACGAGGTTCGGGCGGACGTCCTTCGCGGGATACCGGTCGGCGTTGCTTCCCGAGTTCCTGGACGGCCTGGGGGAAGCCGTGGCCCACCGCCGCTTGAGCGCCATCCCGGCGAGCATGCACGCCTCGCTCGACCCGGTCGTCGAACAGCCCACGGCGGCCGCCGGGTCGGGCGCGTTCCACAGGTCGGCGAGCATGGCCACGCAGCGCCGCTCCAGCTCGGCGGTGCGGGGGTACTCGTCCTTGTCGATCATGTTCTTGTCCTGGCACTCGCTCATCAGGACCCCGGCCTGCGGCTCCATCCACGTCGTGACGAACGTGGCGAGATTCAGCCGGGAGTTGCCGTCCAGCATCAGCTCGTCGTGCACCAACTGGTACGCCGTCGTGGGCGGCAGCGGCGCGTCCGGGAGCCGGTGCTTGGGCGGGGCCTCGATCATGCCGCCGACCGGGTTCGCCTCCCCGTAGAGGGGGTTCACGGACATGGGGCGCTCGTCGGGCTTCTCGTGGCCTTGGTGGAGCGGCATGGACGGTCTCCTAGGGGATCAAGAGAGTCGGGGCGGTCACCGGATCGCCGTCCCGTCCTCCCGCAACTGCATCTGCGGCCGCCCGGTCACCAGCAGCCAGGCCGGCAGCGAGGCGATGCACAGCAGGGTGAGGATCGCCGGCGAGGCCACGAGGACCGCGGCCGTGAACAGGCTCACCCAGCCCTGCCGGGTGACCGCGAGGAGCATGCCGAGCACGCCGCACGACACGCCCACCGCGGGATTCACCGCGGGCACGGAAGCGTGGGCGGTGAGGCCGAGGGCGACGCCGACGAAGACGGCCGGGAAGATCCGCCCGCCGCGGAATCCGCAGGATGCTGCGACGAGCAGCGCGGCCAGCTTCACCACCGCCATCGTCGCGAACTGCCCCGCCGACCAGCCGTCCGGGTTCTGCGCCAGCTCTTCCATCTCGCCCAGTCCCTTGAAGAGCGTCAAGTGCCCACCCAGGGCCGCCAGAAGGCCCAGGACGAGCCCGCCGGCCGGAAGCGCCAGCATCGGGTGGCCGAGCCGGGAGAAGGCGGCGTGGACGTACGGGAAGGCGTAGACGGCGCACATGCCGAGCAGCGCGGCCGCGGAGGCGATCACCAGCGCGGTCAGCACATCGCCCCAGTGGATCCGGTCGACGCGGGGCAGGTGCAGTTCGAAGGCCGGACGGGCCACCAGGGTGGTCGTGATGGCGCCCGCGGCCCCGGCGACCAGCGGCGCGAAGACGTTGTCCCACAACGCCCCCTTCGCCGGCCGCCCGGCCAGCGCCTCGGAGATGACCAGCGCGGCGGCCACCGGAGTGCCGAACAGGGCGCCGATCGTCGCCGCCTCCGCCAGCGCCGGCCACACCCCGCCCGGTAACCGGGGAACCAGCCTGCGGCCCAGCCAGAGCGCGAGCCCCACGTTCACCGCGATGATCGGGTTCTCGGGGCCGAGGCTCGGACCGCCCGCCAGCATCAGCGCCGTCGCCAGCAGCAGACTCGGTAGCACGGCCGGCGGCAGCGGTACGGCCTGCAGCCCCATGGTGGCCGGGTCGGGTCCCGCGTGCCCGGGCACCTTCCACACCACGAGCCCCACCAGGACGCCGGTCGCGGTGAGCATGATGAGCATCCATGCCACGGAGTACCGGCCGACGCCCAGCGCGTCGGGCAGGTTCGTCCACAGCACGTGCTGCAGCCGCTCGGCCAGCCCGCTCACCAGGAGCAGGAGCAGGCTCGCGCCGACGCCGACGGCGAGTGCGGGCAGGATCAGCGGCAGCAGGGCGCGTGCCGGGGCCGACGGAGCGGCTGGCGCCTGCTGAGCGGTGTCCTGGGCCACACGCTCACCATAAACGGATCAAGCAGACAAAACGGGCGCAACATCCGGAGGGAGGAACGTCGAGGCCCGTCGCCCGTGGTCCCGACCAGGGCCAGGGCCAGGGCGCCCTACTCCCGGGCCACGACC
This sequence comes from Streptomyces sp. NPDC005202, assembly GCF_040608235.1. NCBI lineage: Bacteria > Bacillati > Actinomycetota > Actinomycetes > Kitasatosporales > Streptomycetaceae > Streptomyces > Streptomyces sp. NPDC005202. The sequence goes on from NZ_JBEXHW010000014.1 coordinate 76,968, forward strand.
ATCGCCGTCCCGTAGGCGCCCACCTCCGTGCCGACGTCCGCCGCCTCGGTCATGTCGAAGCGGAAGGCCAGCACCGCGTTGGCACCACGCGCGCATGCCTGCCCGACGAGACACAACGCGCGTGCCTGCCCGACGAGCCGCTCCACGGCCTGGTTGCGGGTCTGCACCAGCGTCTTGGTGAGCCCCTTCAGCTCACCGCCGATCATCGACTTCAGGCCCGCGCCGATCTGGCTGCCCAGGTGCCGGATGGGGTCTCCCCTGCTCGAGCGCAGTCGAGAGCTTGGGGAAGCACGGTCAGCCCGAAGACCTCGCCGATGACCTGCTGCACGTGGTGGTCGGGTAGGTCGTTCGTCGTAGGTCGTTCGTCGTCACGACCGGCACGTCCGACTGGGGACCCTGGCCGCCGCCGTAATCATCGACGCCCATGACCCACAGCTTCGTCCCAGCCGCCCCACAGTGCATCCCGGAGACACCCGCGGAACCTGGGGCGGACACATTACGTTGATAGCTTTGTGCGGCAGTACGCGGAGGCCGTACCGCAGCCGTATCTTCCCCACCCCCTCAGGAGCCCGGAACCGTGACGACGCTTGCCCTCGGCCCGAGCTGGCTGGATCCGAACTATCTCCTCGACACGTTCGGCATCTGGGGCCTGCTCCTCATCGTATTCGCCGAGTCCGGCCTGCTCATCGGCTTCTTCCTGCCGGGCGACTCCCTGCTGTTCACCTGCGGCCTGCTGATCACGTCCCACCAGCTGGACTTCCCCCTCTGGGGGGCGATCGTCCTCATCTGCCTCGCCGCGATCCTGGGCGACCAAGCGGGTTACATGTTCGGCAAGAAGGTGGGCCCGTCCCTCTTCACCCGCCCGGACTCCCGCCTGTTCAAGCAGGAGAACGTCACCAAGGCGCACGAGTTCTTCGAGAAGTACGGCCCCAAGTCCCTGGTCCTGGCCCGCTTCGTCCCCGTCGTGCGCACGTTCACGCCGATCATCGCGGGCGTCAGCGGCATGCGCTACCGCTCGTTCCTCGTCTTCAACGTCATCGGCGGCGTCCTGTGGGGCGCGAGCGTCACCCTGCTCGGCTCCTGGCTGGGCAACATCGCCTTCGTCAAGAACAACATCGAAGCGATCCTCATCCTGATCGTCCTCGTCTCGGTGATCCCGATCATCATCGAGTTCCTGCGGGCCCGCTCCAAGGCCAGGAACAGCCCTCAGGAGCCGGCTCCGGCCCAGCAGGAGCCACCGGTCCAGCACCAGCAGCCGGTCATGGACGACGCGACGACCCGGCTGCGCCGCGTGGAGCCGACGTACGAGGACCAGCCCCAGCAGCAGCCGTACGGCTCGGACCAGGGTTACGGCCAGGGCTACGACCAGTACTACGGCCAGTCCCAGCAGCCCTACGCCCAGCAGTACCCGCAGCAGCAGTACCCGGACCAGCAGCAGTACCCCGAGCAACAGCAGTACCCCGAGCAACAGCAGTACCCGCAACAGCAGTACCCGCAACAGCAGTACGACGGCCGGCAGGGCGCCTACGACCAGGACCAGCAGCAGTACCCGTACAACCAGGGCTACTACCGCGCCCCGTAGGGGCGCGGTGAACTGCGCGACCAACCACGAACAACCCGCGGTCGCCCTCCGCCGGAAACGACCCGGGCTCCAAGGCGCCCGGCGCTCAGAACCCCCGGGTCCGCTTGGCGGCCCGGCGCTTGTCGGCGGAGCCGATCCGCAGGAACAACCGCGAGATCTCCGACCCCAGATTCACTCCGATCGCGATCGCCATCGCGAGCGACACCGCCTTGGCCAGGGACACAAGCCCCTTGTCGATGTTGTTCTGCGCGATCGACAGCAGACCGAAATACGTGGCGGACCCTGGCAACAGGGGCCCGATCGCGGCCGTCGTGTACGGCAGCGCGGACGCGAACCGGTACCGGGACAGCAACTGCCCGAACAGTCCCACCAGGCCCGCCGCCACCGCCGTGGAGGCCACCGGCGAGATGTCGGCGACGTAGTGCATCGCGCCGTACACCGACCACGCGACACCGCCGTTGAGCGTCACCCACAGCACCGTGGCGCGCTCCTGCTGCAGCAGCACCGCGAAGGTCAGCGACAGCAGCATCGACGCGGCGATCTGCAGCACCGGCCGCTCGCTGATGCCCAGCGCCGCGTCGGGGTTGAGCTGGGCGCCCAGCTTCACGCCGAAGTACAGGACCACCAGCACTCCGGTGACGATGCCGACGAAGAAGTACATGACCTCCAGCAGGCGCGCGGAGGCGGTGATGTAGAAGCCGGTCAGCCCGTCCTGCACGCCCGCCACCAGCGCCCGCCCGGGCAGCAGCGCGAACAGCCCACCGGTGATGACCGCGGACGCCTTCACGTCGACGTGCGCCACCGTGAGCGCGACGCCGAGCGCGGCCGGCGGCATCGCGGCGATCGTGAACTGGTAGAACTCCGGCAGCCCGCGCCCCGCGCACAGCCACGCCAGCCGGTCGCCGAGCATCGCGCCGAGCGCGGCCGCCACGAAGACGATCACGTCGCCGCCGACGAGTACGGAGGCCGCGCCCGCGAGCAGCCCGGCAGCCCCGGTCAGCGCCCAGCCGGGGTACGGGTGCCGGTTGCGGCGGATCTCGGCGAGCCGCCGGTAGGCCTCCTCCAGGGAGACGTGGGTCTCCGGGTCGCTGAGGTCGTCGACGAGCCGGTAGACCGCCGCCAGGCGCGTGTAGTCGGTGCCCCGGCGCCGTACCGTCCGCGACGCCGACACGGGGTCGTCCACCAGGGACGGCTGGTACGAGACCGACAGCAGAGTGAAGGTGACGTTCGGCTCGCAGCGGTCCAGGCCGTAGGACCGGCAGACCGCGAACATCGCCGCCTCCACGTCCTCGGCGCCCTCACCGCCCGCGAGCAGCAGCTCGCCGATGCGCAGGGTCAGGTCGAGCACGCGCGGGACGGCCGGGCCGCCCTCATCCGCCTTCTGCACCGGCTCGGGCGCCGGCCGCTCGGTCACCGGCATACGCAGCATCGTGCGCATCCGGTCCTGCCAGGGGACGTCCTTGGGCAGGCTGACCACGGGAATGCCGCTCCGCGGCGTGAAGGCGGGCGGGGCCTGCCGGGCGCTGTAGGTGCTCGGCGGGCTGAACGCGGACCCCTCGGGCTCCGCGGCCGGCGGCTCCGGGACGCCCAACCCTTCCGGGATCGCAAACTCGGAGGTGGTCTCGGACTCGCTCCCGGCCCGCGGGACGGCCAGCCCCTCCGGGACGGCGAACTCGGACGTCGTGGACGACTCGCCGTCGACCGCCGGAGACACCGACGCCCGTGCGGGAGCTCTGAACGCGCTCCTCGCCTCGTCCGACTGCGGCTTGCGGTCCTCCGCATCCGTCACTGAGCAACGCTCCCTGAACGACGCCTTCCGTAAGCCTCAGTATGCGCACCGGTATGCGGAAGGGCCGCGTCACTCCCGTAGGGGTCACGCGGCCCGTCAGGCAACGCGGCAGCGGTCTCAGTGACCGCCCTGCTCCTTGGCACGCTTGAGGGAACGCTCGATCTCCGCCTCGGCGTCGGCGCGGCCGACCCAGTCGGCGCCCTCGACCGACTTGCCGGGCTCCAGGTCCTTGTAGACCTCGAAGAAGTGCTGGATCTCCAGGCGGTCGAACTCCGACACGTGGTGGATGTCCCGCAGGTGCTCCACACGCGGGTCGGACGCCGGCACGCACAGCACCTTGTCGTCGCCGCCGGCCTCGTCCGTCATCCGGAACATGCCGATCGCGCGGCACTTGATGAGGCAGCCGGGGAACGTCGGCTCGTCCAGGATGACCAGCGCGTCCAGCGGGTCGCCGTCCTCGCCGAGGGTGTTCTCGACGAAGCCGTAGTCGGCCGGGTAGCTGGTCGAAGTGAAGAGTCGACGGTCCAGGCGGATACGACCGGTCTCGTGGTCGACCTCGTACTTGTTCCGCGAACCCTTCGGGATCTCGATCGTAACGTCGAACTCCACCGGTGGCTCCTCCATGATCAGCACATAGTTCTGGTGGTTAAGTGTCCCTCACGCAGGTGTGTGATCGCGAAAGGGGCTGGTGGTCGTGCCGGAGCTGAGGGCCTGGCGGGCCGCGAGGCCGCGTCTGGCACGGGTCGCGCGGGCCGCACGGCCGCATCTCGTACGGGCCGCGCAATCCGTGAAACCGTGGGTCACGCGGCTCACGCAGGCCGCGCGGCCGCGGATCGCGAGGCCGAAGACCTGGCAGTACACGGCGGGCGCCGCCACCGCCGGGCTGGCTCTGGCCGCCGGTGTGGTGACCGCCGCCGGCCCCTGGGACTCCTCCGGTCAGCGTACGGCCGAGCGGGACTGGGCCGCCGTCCAGGAGCGCGGGGGTGGCATAGATCACGGCCGTAAGTCCGATACGTCCGATACATCGGCCGAGGAGCCGCGGCCCGCGCCCAGCGCCGCCACGGTGCTGGTGGGTCTCGGCAGCGCCGGCAACCACGTGAAGTCGGCGCCCACCGGACCCGCCCTCGCCGACGTCCTGGGCCCGCTCCTGATGGACCCGGCGCTCGGCACCCGCCACTCCGCGGCGGTCGTCGACGTCGCCACCGGCAGGCGGCTCTACGGCCACGCCGCCGACGACGCGCTCACCCCCGCGTCCACCACGAAGATCGCCACCGCCGTCGCCGCCCTGTCCGCCCTGGGTGCCGACCACCGCCTCACCACCCGCGCCGCCCTCGAGCCCGACACCGGGGAGCTCGTCCTGGTCGGCGGCGGCGACCCCACGCTCACCGCCCGCAAGGACGCGCAGGGCTGGGCGAGCCTGCGCACCCTCGCCGACGACACGGCGGCCGCCCTGACGAAGCGTGGCGTGAACAAGGTGACGCTGTCGTACGACACCACCCTGTACGCCGGCCCCGAGCTCCACCCCATCGGCGTCAACGACAATCTCGCCCCGGTCAGTGCCCTGATGGCCGACGAGGCACGCACCGACGACTCGACGAGCGGCCCGGCCACCCGTGCGACGGACCCGGCGGCGGACGCGGCCCGCACGTTCGCCCGCTTCCTGGGCGACCACGGCATCAAGACCACGTCCCCCGGCCCGTCCAAGGCGACGAACCGTGCGGAGACCCTCGCGACCGTCTCCTCGCCCCCGCTGTCCACCCTGGTCGAACGCATGCTGACCAACAGCGACAACGACATCGCCGAGGCCCTGGCCCGCCAGACCGCGGCCGCATCGGGCGCACGGGCCGACTTCGCGGGCGGCGCGGCGGCGATCGCCGGCCGGCTGCAGAAGCTCCAACTGCCGTTGAGGGGCGCCGCCTTCCATGACGGCAGCGGCCTGAACCGCGACGACAGACTGACGGCGGACCTGCTCACGGCGCTGCTGACCAAGGCCGCCGACCCGACCCACCCCGAACTCCGCCCCGTGCTGACCGGCCTCCCGGTGGCCGGCTTCACCGGCACCCTGACGAGCCGCTACACGGACGGCGCGGCAGGGCTCGTACGGGCCAAGACGGGCACGCTGACGGGCGTGAACGCGCTCGCGGGAACGGTCGTGGACCAGGACGGCCGCCTGCTGGCGTTCGCCTTCCTGACGGAGAACACGACGAGCACGGAGGCGGCCCAGGCGGCTCTGGACAGGACGGCGACGGCTTTGGCGGCCTGCGGCTGCAGGTAGGCACATGGCCGCGGGCACGGCCGGGGTACGCCTACTGCCCACGGACGCCCACCCCAGTCAACGCATGCACCCCGGCAGCAGCACCGACCCCCCTACGAACAAACGCGCCCCGAGCCGACCTCCACGGCCTGCCCCAAGCCGCAGCGCTCACGTACCGTTGACGCATGACGAGCATCGGTGGTGCCGCATCTTCTGGGATGGTCGACTGGAATCTCGCCGTCGCGACCGCGACCCGGCTCGTACGGCCGGGCCCCGAGGTGACCCGCGACGAGGCGCGGGCCGTCGTCGCGGAGCTGCGCCGGCATGCCAAAGCCTCGGAGGAACACGTCCGGGGCTTCACTCGTCTGGGCGCCGAGGCCCACGACACCCCGGTGCTCGTGGTCGACCGCCCCGGCTGGGTCCGGGCGAACGTCGCCGGTTTCCGGGAGCTCCTCAAGCCGCTGCTCGACAAGATGGAGCAGCGGCGCAGCAACACCCCCGGTGGCGCGGTCCTCGGCGCCGTCGGCGGCAAGGTCACCGGCGTCGAAGTCGGGATGCTGCTGTCGTTCCTCGCCTCCCGCGTCCTCGGCCAGTACGAGACCTTCGCCCCGGCCGCCCGCGACCTGCCGGCCGGCGAGAACGGCGGCGGCCGGCTGCTGCTGGTCGCGCCGAACATCGTCCACGTGGAGCGCGAACTCGACGTAGAGCCCCACGACTTCCGCCTGTGGGTGTGCCTGCACGAGGAGACGCACCGCACGCAGTTCACCGCCGTTCCCTGGCTGCGTGACCATCTCGAGGGCGAAATCCAGTCTTTTTTGGCGGAGACCGACGTCGACCCCATGACCGTCCTGGAGCGCATCCGGGAGGCCGCCCAGTCGCTTGCGGGCGGCCGCCCCGAGGGCGAGGAGGACGACGGCGGCCGGTCCCTGGTCGAGCTGGTGCAGACCCCGGCCCAGCGGGAGATCCTCGGCCGCCTCACCGCCGTGATGTCCCTCCTGGAGGGCCACGCCGACTTCGTGATGGACGGGGTCGGCCCGGACGTCGTACCGACCGTCTCGGAGATCCGCGAGAAGTTCCAGCAGCGCCGGGCCAAGGGCGCCTCGCGCCTGGACATGGCCCTGCGCAAGCTGCTGGGCCTGGACGCCAAGCTGCGGCAGTACCGGGACGGCGAGCGCTTCGTCCGCGGGGTCGTCGAGCAGGTCGGCATGGACGGCTTCAACCGCGTGTGGACCTCCCCCAACACCCTCCCCACCAAGGCGGAGATCGCCAAACCGGCGGACTGGGTCGCACGGGTGCACCGCAAGGCCGAGTCGTGAACATCGTGGGGAAGACGTGAACCGAATCCGGCCGACGGCAGGCGAACGCCCCTCCAATCACCCGTCCGAGGGACCGTGAGCCATGGGTAGGCGTGCAATGCTCGGGGAGCCGCCCGTTTCTGTCACCATCTACACACTCTGAGTGACCGAACTCGGGCTCACCCCCCGAAAACTCCGTGAAGGGAACCGGACATGGGTCCCCATCCTGCGGTCGCGGCGATACGCCTGGCGGTTCGCCGCGTCCTCCACGACATCCTCATCGAACAGACCTCGCGGCACCCCGAGCCGCAGGCCGCGCACGCCTCGCCGGGCCTGCACGGCTCGCCGCCCGCGCAGGCCCCGCACGGCGCGCAGATCCCGGGCAGCGGCGCGCAGGCCCCGGGCAGTGGTCCGCAGACCCCGCACGAGCGCCCGCCGTCGCCGCTCGTGCTCGTGGCCTGCTCCGGCGGCGCCGACTCCATGGCGCTCGCCTCCGCCCTCGCCTTCGAGGCCCCCAAACTCGGCATCCGCGCGGGCGGCATCACCGTCGACCACGGCCTGCAGCCCGGCTCCGACCTGCGCGCCGAGGAGGTCGCCCTGCGGATGCGCGGACTCGGCCTGGACCCGGTGGAGGCCGTCGCCGTGACCGTCGGTCGCGACGGCGGACCCGAAGCGGCCGCCCGCGACGCCCGCTACGCCGCCCTCGACGCCGCCGCCGAACGCCACGGCGCCGCCGCGATCCTCCTCGGCCACACCCGCGACGACCAGGCCGAAACCGTCCTGCTCGGCCTCGCCCGCGGCTCCGGCATCCGCTCCCTGTCGGGAATGGCCGCGGTCTCGGGGGCCGGCGGCCGTTACCGCCGCCCCTTCCTGCACATCGACCGGCAGACCGCCCGCAAGGCCTGCATGGTCCAGTCCCTCCCCGTCTGGGACGATCCTCACAACGCCGACCCCGCCTACACCCGCTCCCGGCTCCGCCAGGAGGGCCTGCCCGCCCTGGAGAAGGCCCTCGGCAAGGGCGTCGTCGAGGCCCTCGCCCGCACCGCCCGGCTCTCCCGCGACGACGCCGACGCCCTCGACGCCTGGGCCAGCCAGGCCGAGACCACCGTCCGCGACGCCACCGGCCGCCTGGAGTGCGCCAAGCTCTACGCCCTGCCCCCCGCCGTGCGCCGCCGCATTCTGCGCCGCGCCGCCATCGAGGCCGGCGCCCCGGCCGGATCCCTGTTCGCCCGCCACATCGAGGAAGTCGACCGACTGATCACCGGCTGGCGCGGTCAGGGAGCCATCAATCTCCCCGGCAAAGTCGTCGCCCAGCGGCAGGGTGGCAGACTGGTGATTCGGCAAGGCTGAAATCCCTCCCCCTCGGGGAGGTGGCCGGTCTCCCCTCCGGGAGGGGCCGGGTGGCCGGTGGGACGACCGAAAGTGATGCGGGTGGACGCGAAAGACATGGGCACCGACCTCAAGCAGGTGCTCATCACCAAGGAAGAGATCGACGCGAAGCTGGCCGAACTGGCCGCGAAGATCGACGCGGAGTACGCGGGCAAGGACCTACTGATCGTCGGCGTCCTCAAGGGCGCGGTCATGGTCATGGCAGATCTCGCCCGGGCGCTGTCCACCCCCGTCACCATGGACTGGATGGCCGTGTCCTCCTACGGCGCGGGCACCCAGTCCTCCGGTGTCGTACGGATCCTGAAGGACCTCGACACCGACATCAAGGGCAAGCATGTCCTGATCGTCGAGGACATCATCGACTCCGGCCTGACCCTGTCCTGGCTGATCTCCAACCTCGGCTCCCGTGAGCCGGCCTCCCTCAAGGTGTGCACGCTGCTGCGCAAGCCGGAGGCCGCCAAGGTCGCCATCGACGTGGAGTGGGTGGGCTTCGACATCCCCAACGAGTTCGTCGTCGGCTACGGCCTCGACTACGCCGAGAGGTACCGCAACCTCCCGTTCGTCGGTACGCTCGCGCCCCACGTCTACGGCGGCTGAACCCTGAAGGGCCCAAGCCCCGGACGATGATCGGGAACCCCGGCGGACCTCGCGCCGTTGGAGCATGCAGACGGGAATGCCAGTCCTCCCGTGCGGCTTCGCGCGACAATGCTGGGGTACCGTCAGAAGAACTGTCTTATCAAACTCACTATGGCAGGAGGGACGGGGCGGCACCGCTCCGTATGGATGGACGTGAAGCGATACTTCCGTGGGCCGGTCATGTGGATCGTGCTGGCCGTCCTTGCCGTGGTCGTGTTGATGCAGGTCGTCGGCTCGTCCGGCGGCTACAAGACGGTGGACACCGGCCAGGTCGTAGCAGCGATCAATGACAACAGGGTCCAGTCGGCCAAGCTGACCACCGGCGACGAGCAGACCATCAAGGTCGAGCTCAAGGACGGGCAGAAGGTCGACGGCAGCTCGAAGATCCAGGCGAGCTACATCGGCGACCAGGGCGTGACCATCGCCAACACGCTGCAGACCAAGTACCAGGACAAGCAGATCCCGGACGGCTACACGGTCGCGCCGTCCAAGCAGAACCCGTTCCTCGGCGTCCTGCTCTCCCTGCTGCCCTTCGTCCTCATCGTCGTCGTCTTCCTGTTCCTGATGAACCAGATGCAGGGCGGCGGCTCCCGGGTCATGAACTTCGGCAAGTCCAAGGCCAAGCTCATCACCAAGGACACGCCCAAGACGACGTTCTCGGACGTCGCGGGCGCGGACGAGGCCGTCGAGGAGCTCCAGGAGATCAAGGAGTTCCTCCAGGAGCCGGCCAAGTTCCAGGCCGTCGGCGCGAAGATCCCCAAGGGCGTCCTGCTCTACGGCCCGCCCGGCACCGGCAAGACCCTGCTCGCGCGCGCCGTCGCCGGCGAGGCAGGCGTCCCCTTCTACTCGATCTCCGGTTCCGACTTCGTCGAGATGTTCGTCGGTGTCGGTGCCTCCCGAGTCCGTGACCTGTTCGAGCAGGCCAAGGCGAACGCCCCGGCGATCGTCTTCGTCGACGAGATCGACGCGGTCGGCCGCCACCGCGGCGCCGGCCTCGGCGGCGGTCACGACGAGCGCGAGCAGACCCTGAACCAGCTGCTCGTCGAGATGGACGGCTTCGACGTCAAGGGCGGTGTGATCCTCATCGCCGCCACGAACCGGCCCGACATCCTCGACCCGGCACTGCTGCGTCCCGGCCGCTTCGACCGCCAGATCGCGGTCGACCGCCCCGACATGCAGGGCCGCCTGGAGATCCTCAAGGTTCACCAGAAGGGCAAGCCGGTCGCTCCCGACGTCGACCTCGCGGCGGTCGCCCGCCGCACCCCGGGCTTCACGGGTGCCGACCTGTCGAACGTGCTCAACGAGGCGGCGCTGCTGACGGCCCGCAGCGACAGGAAGCTGATCGACAACCAGATGCTGGACGAGGCGATCGACCGCGTGGTCGCCGGCCCGCAGAAGCGGACCCGGATCATGTCGGAAAAGGAGAAGAAGATCACCGCGTACCACGAGGGCGGCCACGCCCTGGTCGCGGCGGCCTCGCCGAATTCCGACCCGGTCCACAAGATCACGATCCTGTCGCGCGGACGGGCCCTCGGCTACACGATGGTCCTGCCGGAGGAGGACAAGTACTCGACCACGCGCAACGAGATGCTGGACCAGCTGGCCTACATGCTGGGCGGCCGCGCGGCCGAGGAGCTCGTCTTCCACGACCCGACCACGGGCGCGGCGAACGACATCGAGAAGGCCACCGCCACGGCCCGCGCCATGGTCACGCAGTACGGCATGACCGAGCGCCTCGGCGCCATCAAGTTCGGCGGCGACAACACCGAGCCGTTCCTCGGACGTGAGATGGCTCACCAGCGCGACTACTCGGAAGAGGTCGCCGCGCTGGTGGACGAGGAAGTCAAGAAGCTCATCGAGAACGCGCACAACGAGGCCTGGGAGATCCTGGTCGAGAACCGCGACGTCCTCGACAACCTCGTCCTGGCCCTCCTGGAGAAGGAGACCCTGGGCAAGGAGGAGATCGCCGAGATCTTCGCCCCGGTCGTCAAGCGCCCGCCGCGGCCCGCCTGGACCGGCTCCTCGCGCCGTACCCCGTCCACCCGCCCGCCGGTGCTCTCCCCGAAGGAGCTGGCCCTGACGAACGGCGCGAACGGCGCGACGGCGGCGATCAGCACCATGAAGTCCACGGCGACCGAGTCCGCCCCGGTGACGGAGCAGACCCCGGAGGACCGCCCGGAGAGCTGACGCTCCCAGCCCCGTTGACCCCACCAGGACCGGAATGGATGCCGCGCCCCCCAGGTTCTAGCCTGGGGGCGCGGCATTCGTATGTCCGCAGATGAGACGCGTGGTCCACACGCGTGACACGCACAGGAACGAGGCACCAGATGACCGACCCCGTGACGCTGGACGGCGAGGGCTCCATCGGCGAGTTCGACGAGAAGCGCGCCGAGAACGCCGTACGCGAGCTCCTGATCGCGGTCGGCGAGGACCCGGACCGCGAGGGCCTTCGGGAGACGCCGGCGCGGGTGGCACGGGCGTACAAGGAGATATTCGCGGGGCTGTGGCAGAAGCCCGAGGACGTGCTGACGACGACGTTCGACCTGGGGCACGACGAGATGGTGCTCGTCAAGGACATTGAGGTGTTTTCCACCTGTGAACACCATCTTGTCCCATTCAGGGGAGTTGCTCACGTTGGCTACATCCCGTCGACGAGCGGGAAGATCACCGGTCTGTCCAAGCTGGCCCGGCTCGTGGACGTCTACGCCCGCCGACCGCAGGTGCAGGAACGACTCACCACGCAGATCGCCGACTCCCTGATGGAGATCCTGGAGCCGCGCGGCGTCATCGTCGTCGTGGAGTGCGAGCACATGTGCATGTCCATGCGCGGCATCCGCAAGCCGGGCGCGAAGACCATCACGTCGGCGGTGCGCGGTCAGCTGCGCGACGCGGCGACGCGGAACGAGGCGATGAGCCTCATCATGGCGCGCTGACGCGGTCGGTGGCTCACGCCACCGGTTCCGCTCCCGTGGTGTCGTGGTCGTCGTCCTCCGGGAGTTTGCACACCCGTTCCAGGAACAGGGCCGCCGCTATGACGGCGATGCCTGCGAGGACCGAGGAGCCGGCGTAGATGGCCTGGTCGCGGCGGGCGGGGATGTCGAGGAGCTCCAGGAGGAAGACACCCGTGCCTCCGTACATGCCGGCGACGAGGGCGGCGACCAGGGCGCTGGCCTGGCCGAAGACGACCGCGCGCGCGGCCATCAGAGGGTCGACGCCCTTGGCGCCGGGGCGGCGCTCGCGCTGGGCCTTCAGACGGGCGCGCAGCGACAGCGCCGTGGACAGCAGGACCACGGCGATCAGGGCGAGGACGATGGGGGCGGCCAGGGGGACGCTGGGGAGGGTCCCCACCGCGTTCCACAGGCGGGCGCCCGCCCAGGACAGCACTCCGGCCACGACGAACACGCCGGCCAGCACCCGGATGCGCAGCTCTTTCACGGTGTCCCTTCAGCTCCCCCGGACTGTGGTCGTGGGCGGCTCGTCCGAGTCTGGTCGTCAGCCTGGCCGTGCCTTGAGTCGTCTTGACCTTAACGACTATTCGGGCAGTCGGAGTTCCAGGTCCTGGCGCGGCTCGACACCCTCTCGGGTGACGGCGGCCAGGAGCTCGGCCACGGAGCCGCGGCCGGGAAGCTGCGCCTGCGGGTCCACGTCGTACCAGGGCGCGAGGACGAAGGCCCGTTCGTGGGCGCGCGGGTGAGGGAGCGTGAGGTGCGGGTCGTCGGAGACGGCGTCGGCGTAGGCGACGATGTCGACGTCGATGGTGCGCGGGCCCCAACGCTCGTCCCGTACCCGGTTGAAGGCCTCCTCGATGGCGTGCGCCCGCTCCAGTAGGGAGGACGGGAGAAGGGTCGTCTTCAGGACCACCACCGCGTTGAAGTACGACGGCTGGGTGCCGGGCTCCACGCCCCACGGCTCCGTCTCGTAGACCGGGGAGACCCCCTTGATGCGCACACCGGGCGTGTCTTCGAGGGCGTCGACGGCTCCCTGGAGGGTCTCCAGGCGGTTGCCGAGGTTCGAGCCGAGGGAGATCACGGCCCGTTGCGGGTTCTGCAGGGTCGTGTCGGCGGCGTCGACCTTCTCGACGACGGAGGCGGGTACCGGCTGTACGGTCGGGTCGCTGTGACCTTTGGTGAAGGGTGCAGTCATACTCGGTTCCGGGTGATGGTGACGGTCACGTCGTCGAAGGGGACGGTGATCGGTGCGTCCGGCTTGTGCACGCAGACCTCGACCTCCTGGACCCCCTCATGCTTCAGACAGGCCTGGGCGATGCGCTCGGCGAGAGTCTCGATGAGGTTGACGGGTTCGCCCTCGACCACGGCCACGACCTCTTCGGCCACGATGCCGTAGTGCACGGTCTTCGCCAGGTCGTCGTCGGCCGCGGCCGGCCGGGTGTCCAGTCCCAGGACGAGGTCCACGATGAAGGTCTGGCCCTCCTCGCGCTCCTTGGGGAACACGCCGTGGTGCCCGCGGGCCTTCAGGCCGCGCAGCGCGACACGATCCACGCGAATCACTCCTGCAATCGTCGGTGACGGCCGGTCCGTGCCGCGTACGGGCGGCACACCGGCCTCGAACGAATCTACCTGCGGGCATGGACAGAGCCGGGCCACGGGGGCGTGGGACCTGGCCGGGGCCAGGAGGTTTCATCGTGTGTTTCCCCTGGGGAACCCGGGTGCTCACGCGTCGGTAGCCGCCCCTACCCCCGGGTTCGTGATTCCTACCACTTCTTGGCCCTTGCGGAGCCGCCTACCCACTCAGGCGGGTGTGTCGCCGTCCTCGTCCTCGTCGGTTTCGGCCAGCACGGGGGAAGCGTGGTGCGACCAGATTTTCCAGCCGAGGGGGGTGCGCCGGAACACGTTCGTGGCGACCACGAGCTGCCCGACGAGCGGGCCGAGCTCGTCGCCGTCCTCGGGGGCGGGGCCGCCGCTGAGGATGTTCTCGGTGCAGGTCACCAGGGCGGTGTCGCCGGTGACCGAGACGTGCACGTCGGTGAGGAAGAACTGGATGTAGTCGGTGTTCGCCATGATCACCGCGTACGACCTGAGGACGTCGCCGCGGCCGGTGAGCACCGGCCAGCCGGGGTGCACACAGGAGACCACTCCGGCGTCCGCCGGGTCGTGGAACTCGTCGTCGACTCCCAGGTCGGACGGTGTGAGCCAGAGCGAGGACAGCTCCTCGAAGTCACCCCGCTCCATCGCCTCGTAGAAGGCGGTGTTGGCGGCCTCGACCTGCTCGACGTCGGTGTGCGGGGCGCTCACCGGGCTCCTTCGGGGGAGTCCGCGTCCGGCGTGCTCCCGGCGGGGGCCGTCTCTGCCACTGGCGTGGTCCCGGCGGTGCGCGTGGCGCCCATCGGCGTGTTTCCGGCGGCGCGCGCCTCCTCCACAGCGCGTGCGACCCGTACCGCGTCCGCCGTCGCGCGCACCTCGTGCACCCGGACCGCCCACGCCCCGGCGTGCGCTGCGAGCGCGGAGACGGCGGCCGTGGCGGCGTCGCGCTCCCGCGCGGGCGGCGGCGCGCCCTCCGGCCCGGCCAGGACCCGGCCGAGGAACCGCTTGCGCGAGGCAGCGACGAGCACGGGGCGGCCGAGGCCCAGCAGCCGGTCGAGGTGGGCGAGGAGCGCCAGGTCGTGCTCGGCCTCCTTGGAGAAGCCGAGGCCGGGGTCGACGACGATGCGGTCGGGGGCGATGCCGCCCTCCAGAACGGCCTCCACGCGCGCGTGCAGCTCGTCGACGACCTCGGTGACGACGTCGGCGTACACGCCCTTGACGTTGCCGCCCTCCAGGAAGCCGCGCCAGTGCATGACGACGAAGGGGGCCCCGGCGTCCGCCACCACGGGGATCATGGCGGGGTCGGCGAGGCCGCCGCTGACGTCGTTGACGAGGGCGGCGCCGGCCGCGAGCGCCTGCTCGGCGACGGAGGCGCGCATGGTGTCGACGGAGACCGTGACGCCCTCGGAGGCCAGGCCCCGGACGACGGGGATGACCCGCCTGAGCTCCTCGGCCTCGTCGACGCGGGTGGCGCCGGGGCGGGTGGACTCGCCACCGACGTCGACCAGGTCCGCGCCCTCGGTGACCAGGTCGAGGCCGCGCTTGACGGCGGCGGTCGTGTCGAACCAGCGGCCGCCGTCGGAGAAGGAATCGGGGGTCACGTTCACGACTCCCATGACTGCGCAGCGGTCCCACGCGGGGAGGCCTGCCACGAGGCGGCGGCTGGTCTGGTTGCTCATACGTTCAGCGTAGGCCTACGGCGGGAGGGTGCTTCGCTCGTGGGGCGGCTGCGGGTCGGTCGTGGCGAGATGTCCTTGCCCGCCCGCCCACTCACCATGCGGCCCGAGCGGAAGCCCCCGGGCTGGAGGGGCGGGGCTTCCGCTCGGGCCTGTCCGGGTTCACGCCGCGCGGACGTCCCGTTCCGCCATCCTGTGCGCGCAGGGGCGCGGGGCGGCCGTGCGGCGGCGCAGGAAGCGCGGCAGCGGCAGCGCGAGGTTGACGAAGCCCTCTGCCTGCATGGCGGCGAAGCCTATGCGCGGCAGGTCGGCGGAGGCACGGTAGACGACGAAGCGCGGTTCCCAGCGGGGCTGGAACTTGGCGTTGAACTTGTACAGCGACTCGATCTGGAACCAGCGGGAGAGGAACACCAGCAGTCCGCGCCAGGCGCGCAGCACCGGGCCCGCGCCGATCTTCTCGCCGCGCGCCAGCGCCGAGCGGAACATCGCGAAGTTCAGCGAGATGCGCTCGATGCCGAACTTCGGCGCGGCCTTGAGCGCGGCGACGATCAGCAGCTCGTTCATGCCGGGGTCGGCCGAGCGGTCGCGCCGCATCAGGTCCAGGGACGCGCCGTCGTTGCCCCACGGCACGAAGTGCAGGATCGCCTTCAGGTCGCCGTAGGGACCCGGCTCGTCGTCCGCCTTGTGCGCGGTTGCTATCAGACAGTCGCCGTCGGCCGGGTCGCCGATGCGGCCGAGCGCCATGGAGAAGCCGCGCTCGGTGTCGGTGCCGCGCCAGTCCTCGGCGGCCCGCCGGATGCGCTCCAGCTCGGCCTCGCCGAGGTCACGGATGCGCCGCACCCGGGTTTCGTAGCCGGCCCGCTCGATGCGCTTGACCATCTGGCGGACGTTGCGCATCGCGCGCCCGGCGAGCGAGAAATCCGCGACGTCCACCACCGCCTCGTCGCCCAGTTCCAAAGCGTCCAGGCCGGTTTCCCGGGTCCACACCTCGCCGCCGGTCTCGGAGCAGCCCATGACCGCGGGCGTCCAGGAGTGGGCCTTGGCCTCGTCCATGAAGCGCTCGATCGCTCCCGGCCAGGCCTCGACGTCGCCGATCGGGTCACCGCTGGCGAGCATCACGCCGGAGACGACGCGGTACGTCACCGCCGCCTTGCCGCTGGGGGAGAAGACGACCGCCTTGTCGCGGCGCAGCGCGAAGTGGCCGAGGGAGTCGCGGCGGCCGTGCTTCTCCAGCAGGGTGCGCAGCCGCGCCTCGTCCTCCTCGGTCAGCTGCGCGGTGGGGTGCTCGGGGCGGAAGGCCAGGTAGATCGTGGTGACCGCGGTCAGCCAGCCGAGGGCGCCGAGGGAGAAGGCGACCGTCCAGGATGTGTTGCCCTGGTAGTCGACGGGGCCCTCGAAGCCGAACAGGCCGTAGACCACGTGGGTCAGACGGTCGGCCAGGCTCGGGTTGCCGACCATGCGGTGCGGGTGGACGCTGACGATGACCAGCCCGAGGGCGAGCGAACCCGCGCTCATCAGGATGAAGTTGGCGAGCGCCCACCAGCGGCTGCGCGGGTCCGGCAGCGCCGCGAACTCGCTGCGGTGGATCAGCAGGGGCGCGAGCAGCGCGAGCGAGATGATGACGCCCACGACGGAGTGCCGGTAGACGAACTCCGCCGCCGCGCCGGCCGGCAGCAGCGCCACGGCCGCGCGCCACGCGCGGCGTTTGCGCCGCTTCAGGCCGTGCGCGAGGAGCAGCAACAGCACGCCCGCGCTGAGCGAGAGGGCCGCGGCGAACGGGCCGAACGAGCCCGGCAGCACCTCGGCCATGGCGTGCATCCGGCTGTGCCGGAAGCGCGGGAAGACGCCCGCGGCAATGTCGAGGAGGCCCACGACGGTGCAGGCCCTGCCGACCAGAGCGGGGACGGCCTCGGGGCGCGGGCCACGGAGTATGCGCCGCATCCGGCTTGATCGGCCCGGAACCCCGTCCGACATTTCCCCATCTATCCTGACAGACATCGCATCCCGTAGTTCTGCGAGAGACCTTGAATCCGGTGCCGATCGGGCATCCGGCGACATTGCGCCCTCTAGGACGGTGTCTCGGGGAGAGAGGTTCACTCCCCGCCGGAAAGTCGGGACAAAGGCCAAGGAAAGCCTGGGGCAAGCCCTCACCAAGAAAGCGTCGGCGGGCCCGGGCGGAAAGCGCAGGCAGGAAAGAGCCCATGGGTCTCACGAGTAAAAAAGTGCTGCTTCTGGCGGTCATGTTCGCCGTGCTGCTGTTCGTCGGCACGGTGTGGCTGTGGCCACGTCTGGCGCCCCGCAGTTGGCGGGCCGTCAGCGGACGCGTCGGCATGCTGCTGGCCACACAGGTGGCGCTCTTCGCCTGCGTCGGGCTCGCCGCCAACCAGGCCTTCGGGTTCTACGCCAGCTGGTCGGACCTGTTCGGGCAGGAGACCGACCAGGGGGTCGTCGTCGACCACTCGACGGGCGGCGGCATCGGCGGCCCGCTCCAGGTGATCGGCATCCAGCGGATGCCGACGGGCGGCGGGGCCTCACGGCCGCAGATCGCCGGCCAGGTCCAGAAGGTCGACATTGTGGGCCGTACGACCCACATCGCCACGCCGGCGTTCGTCTACCTGCCGCCGGAGTACTTCCAGCCCCAGTACCGCACGCGCACGTTCCCCGCGGCCGTCGTCCTCACCGGCTACCCGGGCACGGCCCAGGCGCTCGTGACCAAGCTGCAGTACCCGCGCACGGCCCAGAACCTCGCCAAGGACGGGCGGATGCAGCCGATGATCCTGGTGATGCTGCGGCCGACGGTGGCTCCGCCGCGCGACACGGAGTGCGTGGACATTCCGGGTGGCCCGCAGACCGAGTCGTTCTTCGCCAAGGACCTGCCCGACGCCGTACTCGCGCACTACCGGGTCGGCAAGAAGCCGGGCAGCTGGGGCGTCATAGGCGACTCCACGGGCGGTTACTGCGCGCTCAAACTCGCCATGCACCACCCCGAGGTGTACGCCGCCGGGGCGGGTCTCTCTCCGTACTACAAGGCGCCGATCGATCCCACGACGGGTGACCTCTTCCATGGGAACAAGGATCTGAAGAATCGTGCCGACCTGTTGTGGAGCATCAAACACCTGCCCGCGCCCGACACTTCGCTGCTCGTCACCAGCAGCAGGATCGGCGAGACCAACTACAAGGACACGCTCAAGTTCATAGAGCAGGTGAAGGGGACGAACCGGACCCGGATCGCGTCGATCATCCTCGACAGCGGCGGCCACAACTTCAACACCTGGCGGCGGGAGATCCCCGGGACGCTGCAGTGGATCAGCGGGCGGCTGAGCGACCGCTGAAGCGATCTTGCTGAGGGGGAAAGGGACCGGGACTCCTGATGGCGTGTGAAAGCTTCGGTTGAAAGTTTCGGTATGGCTGTCTTTTTACGGGGCGGGCCACCACGATTCGCCTACGCGCGGTAAGTTTCTGGCCATGCCACGAGGACGTCACCGCCATTCCCCGCCTTTGCACAGGCTGCTGCCTCCTTCGGCGATCGCCGGCGTCTCCCTCGTCTGCGCCCTCGGCCCCTGGGTCTTCACCCAACCGATGGTGCTGCGGTCCCTCGCCGCGGCCGCCGCGGCGACGGCGGTCATCGGCGCGGTCGTCATGCGCCGTTGGGACGCACAGGCGGGCAAGCAGGTCGCGGATCTCGCACGCGCGCGTGCCAGTGACGAGTGGCGCTACGAGGAACGGGTCGCCGAACTCGAGACCGACCTCGAGGAGTCGCGCGAGCTGCGCGTCCGCCTCGAGCACAAGCTGCGGGCGAAGCGCGCGGAGCTGGCGGGGCTGCGCAACGAGCACGCGGCGCTGCTGCGGCGGTACGCCACGGCGGAGACCGAGCGCGCGAGCGCCCTGGAGGGGCGCCGCCTGCTCGAGATGGAGGCCGCGTCCGACGTTCGCGAACTGCCGCCCGCTGTCGGCGCGGAGGCCGGTGACGCCGAGGCCGGTGGCGCGGAGTTCGGTGGCGCGGAGGGGGCCCGTGCCGAGGGTGCCGGTGCCGAGGCCGCTGGTGGCGAGGCTGTTGAGGAGAAGCCGGTTCCGGTGGATTCGGCTCCCGCGGTGTTCTCGCCCGAGGGTTCCAAGCTGTTCCTGCGGGCCAAGGCGGCGCTGTCGCGGTTCGACGCGGACGGCGGCGACGGGGCCGCTAAGACGGACGCGTCCGCCGCCGCGAAGGCCGACACGTCTTCGGACGCCGAGCCCTCGAAGGAGGTGGCCGCAGGGACGGACGGTGCCGCCGGGGCGGGTCCCGCGCGGGAGGACGAACCGCAGGGGCAGCCCGGGGCGGCCGACGCGCACGAGCACGCGGCCGCCACCTCCACGGCCAAGCCGGCCAAGCACGTGCAGCAGCCCTCCGGGCACTTCACCGTGCCGACCGCGGTGGCCGTCGTACCGCCTGCGCCCGTGCGGCGTCCGGTGGTCGAGGGCGGATTTGACTTCTTCGGTACGAAGAAGGGTTCGCCGTCCGCCGCGCTGGAGGCGGTCCAGAACGAGGACCTCGCCGACGTCGTGGGCCAGGAGGCCCTCGCCCTTCACAAGGCCGAGTCCGAGTCGCAGTTCAAACCGGCCGACGAGGACGCCCGAGTCGTGGGCCAGGTCATCGACCTGACGGCCCACGACGAAACGGAACAGATCGACGTGCAGGGCCTGCGCAGCGCGGCGTCCTGAAGACGTGACACAACACAGGCGCGGCTCCCACGAGGAGCCGCGCCTGTCGCACATGTAGCTGCAGGCAGCTCTGTTCAGCCCATCCACCGATCCGGCCGAGCTTCCCTCCGCCCCGTCCGCGACCTCTCCGCCTGCCCCCGCAGCAGCTCCGCCGCCTCCCCGGCGTCCCGCAGCCGCGCCGTCACCGTCTTGTTCGCCCCGGTGTCCACATGCACATCGGCAACCCCCAGGACCCGCTTCCACGGCCCCTGCGTCAGCCGCACGCTCTGCACCTTCGCATGCGGCACCAGCGCGAGCCGCCGCCGCAGCAGCCCATGCCGCGCGGCGAACACGGCATCCGTGACGACGATCCCGTACCCCCGCCACCACACCGGCGCACACCACCCCGCCCGCCGCGGCGGCCGCACCACCGAGGCCGCCCCCGGCTCCGTCACCCCCGGCAGTACCCGCGCGATCACCGACTCGGCGACCTCTCGCGGAGCGACCGGCAGCAGCACGGAGTTCGACGACCCGGCCACGTCCAGCTCCACCCTCACCCAGCCGCGCCGCCGCCACAGCAGCGGCTCCACGATCCGCACGGTCTGCACCCGCCCAGGCGGCACCGTCTCGTGCGTACGGTCCAGCAGCCCCCGGTCGATCCGCAGCCCGTCCGGGGACTCGCTCACCGTCCAGTCGTACTCGCCGACGAACCGCCCCACGCTGCTCGCCCCGGCCGTACCGAGCAGCGGCACCCCGGCCGCGAGCACGGTCCACACGCTGTGGGTGGCCAGCCACAGCACCGGCGGTACGACGACGGCGGCGACCAGCGAGCCCCAGGTCGCGCCGGTCAGCAGCAGCGACACGGCGAGGCCCCGCGGCGCCACGCGCACGAGCTCCCGCGCGGGCGCCTCACCGACCTCGTGCGCCGTCTCCGGCGCGAAACCGGCCGCCCGCGCGAGCAGTTCGGCGCGCAGCGCGCGGGCCTCGTCCTGGCCCAGGAAGGCGAGCTCGTCCTTCTTGCCCGTCCCGACGACGTCGAGCTTGAGCTTCGCCACGCCCGCGACCCGCGCGAGCAGCGGCTGGGTGACGTCGACGGCCTGGATCCGTTCGAGCCGGATGTGCGCGGTGCGGCGGAACAACAGGCCCGTGCGTATGCGCAGTTCGGTGTCGGTCACCGCGAAGTGCGTGAACCACCAGGACAGGAAGCCGTAGAGGGCGGCCGCGGGCACGAGCACGGCGAGCCCGATCAGCAGCGCGGTCGTCGTCAGCCTCGTCAGCTGCTCCTGCGCCTGGTTGGAGTCGTGCACGGCCCACCCCGCGAGTACCGCGACCGGCGCCCACGCCCGCCTGAGCGGGGTCACGGGATGCAGCCGCCGCTCGGTCACTGGCCGCTCGATCCGTGCGGCCTCCTCGCCGGCGTGCCCGTCGCCTGCGAGGTCCTTCGGTACGGCCCCCTCGCCCCCCGCCGCCGTCACAGCCCCGCCGATCGTGCCTCGCCCAGCTCGGTGAGCCGGTCGCGCAGCCGTTCCGCCTCGGCCGGGTCGAGGCCGGGGATCGTCGCGTCGGTCGCGGCGGCCGCCGTGTGCAACTGCACGCTGGCCAGCCCGAAGTGCCGCTCGACGGGTCCGGAGGTGACCTCGACCAGTTGCATCCGCCCGTACGGCACGACGGTCTCCTCGCGCCACAGCACGCCCCGGCTGATCAGCAGGTCGTCGGCGCGCTCGGCGTACCGCCAGGAACGCCAGTTGCGGCCGAGCAGCACCCAGCCCCAAGCCATCAGTGCCAGCGGCAGCAGCGCGAAGGCGGCCCAGGCGGGCCCGGCCAGCAGGCCGAGCAGCAGCCCCAGGGCCAGGGTCAGCAGCCCCAGCCACACCACCAGCAACAGCCGTCGCATCCGCAGCAGGCCCGGAGGCAGCCCGGTCCACACCGGCTCGCCACCCGCCGCCCGCGTGTTCTCCTGGCTCCCCGTTTCCATGGGCCAAGCGTACGTAGGAGAGACTGTGTCCATGACTCCTACGACGGAGACCATGGTCGGGATCGGCGGCGCCGCGGAGAGCACCGACATGGTGCTCAACATCGGGCCCCAGCATCCGTCCACGCACGGCGTGCTGCGGCTGCGGCTCGTGCTGGACGGTGAGCGCATCCTGCGCGCGGAGCCGGTGATCGGCTACATGCACCGCGGCGCGGAGAAGCTCTTCGAGGCGCGCGACTACCGCCAGATCATCATGCTCGCCAACCGCCACGACTGGCTGTCGGCCTTCTCGAACGAACTCGGCGTGGTCCTCGCCGTGGAGCGGATGCTCGGCCTGGAGGTCCCCGAGCGCGCGGTGTGGACGCGCACGCTGCTCGCGGAGCTCAACCGGGTGCTCAACCACCTGATGTTCCTCGGCTCGTACCCGCTGGAGCTCGGCGGCATCACGCCGGTCTTCTACGCGTTCCGGGAGCGTGAAGTGCTCCAGAACGTCATGGAGGAGGTCTCCGGCGGCCGTATGCACTACATGTTCAACCGGGTCGGCGGCCTGAAGGAGGACCTGCCGGCCGGCTGGGCCACGCGCGCGCGTGCCGCCGTCGCCGCCGTGCGCTCGCGCTTGGACGTCTTCGACGACCTGGTGCTCGGCAACGAGATCTTCCGGGGGCGGACGCGGGGCGTGGGCGCGCTCACGCCTCAGGCCGTGCACGCGTACGGCGTGAGCGGGCCGATCGCGCGCGCCTCGGGCGTCGACTTCGACCTGCGGCGCGACGAGCCGTACCTCGCCTACGGAGAGCTGCAGGACACCCTCAAGGTCGTCACCCGGCAGGAGGGCGACTGCCTCGCCCGCTTCGAGTGCCTCCTGGAGCAGACCCACAACGCCCTCGACCTCGCCGACGCCTGCCTCGACCGGCTCGCCGAGCTGCCGCCCGGCCCGATCAACCAGCGGCTCCCGAAGGTGCTCAAGGCGCCCGAGGGGCACACGTACGCGTGGACCGAGAACCCGCTCGGCATCAACGGCTACTACCTGGTCAGCAAGGGCGACAAGACCCCGTACCGGCTGAAGCTGCGCTCGGCCTCGTACAACAACATCCAGGCCCTCACCGAGCTGCTGCCCGGCACGCTGGTGGCGGACATGGTGGCGATCCTGGGGTCGATGTTCTTCGTGGTCGGCGACATCGACAAATAGGGCGAGCGGGTCCGCAACCCGAACCGGCCGAGCGGTCAGCCGAGGAGCGGGTCCGGGATGCCCACCGACTGCAGCAGCCACCCGAAGTCGCCGAGTCCGCCTGCCGCGGTGAGCTCGGCGGCCTCCCCGGCGCGCGCGAGGGCGCGTACGTAGTCCGCGGGGCGCGTGGAGGCGAGCGTGAGTGCGGGGCGTGCCCCGGTTACGCCCAGGGCGCGCAATGCGTCGCGCTGCGTGAGCAGGCGCGCGCTGTGGGGCGCGCACGCGGCGCACGCGTCCAGTGCGACGTGCGCCGTGATGTCGCACGACCCGTCCGGTACGGGCGCCGTCTCGCGCCCCTCCCGGAAGCCGGTGAGCGTCCCGAAGGGCGGCCGCGCGCCCGCGGCGTGCGCATAGTCGACGGCGACGGCGAGGCCGCTGTCGACGCAGGAGACCGCGGCGGCCCAGGCAGCGTCCCTGGACAGGCCGATCTCCGCGCGGAAGCCCTCCTCGGCCGGCAGCGGCCACCACCGCGCCAGCCACTCCGCCTCCGCCCCCGAGACCGGCTCCCCGAGCCGCTCGGCCCCGTCGCGGCGTACGAGAACCCGCCGCGGTACGCCCGCCGAGTCCACCTCCGCCACCTCCAGCGGCACGTTGTCCAGCCACTCGTTGGCGAACAGCAGCCCGGTGATCCCCTTCGGGGGCTCGGTCAGCCACGCGATCCGGCGATCGAGGTCCGCCGGGCGGTCGGCGATCTCGACGGCGTACGCGCGCGTGCGGGACGCCACGTCGGCGGGCAGGGCGTTGAGCACCTCGCCGACCAGCTCACCGCGCCCGGCGGCCATGTCCACGAAGTCGAGCACGGCGGGCCGGCCCAGCGCCTCGTCGACCCGGCACAGCAGCCGTGCCACGGCCGCCGCGAACAGCGGCGAGGCGTGCACGGACGTGCGGAAGTGCCCCGCCGGTCCCTCGGGCCGCCGGTAGAAGCCCCCCGGCCCGTACAGGGCGGCCGCCGTCGCCGCCCGCCAGCCGCGCCACTCGTCCGCTGTGTCCTCCGCCACCCCGCCAGACTCGCACAGGTGATCACGGCCTCCACCTTGGGGACTACGAGGCTCGTGTGCGGATCGATCCTCCGGTTGACCCCTGCACCTATCACGTTTCCCTACGCTGGGTTACGTGCAGCGCCTCTATGACTTCCTCCGCAGGCACCCGATGTGGGTCGACGGCTTCTGGGCCCTCGCCCTGCTCGGGATCTCCGGCGTGAGCGTATCGAGCGTCAACGGGGCGCCGGACCACCACGGATCTCTCGCCGAGGCACTGGCGGTGTCCGTCGTCATGAGCGTGGTCGTCGCGCTGCGCCGCCGCATGCCGGAGAAGATGCTGCTGCTGGCGGCGGCGACGGGTGCGGCGCAGCTGGCCCTGGACGTCGAGACGACGGTCGCGAACTTCGCCATGCTGGTGATCATCTACACGGTCGCCGCGATCGGCGCGCGCTGGGCCTCCCGGTTCGCGCTGGCCGGCGGGCTGTGCGCGGCGACGTTGGCCCAGATCCGCTGGCCGCAGCCGCACACGAGCGTCGTCGGCAATGTCGCGATAGCCGTCTTCCAGACGGTGCCGTTCGCCCTCGCATGGGTGCTCGGCGACTCCATGCGCACCCGCCGCGCCTACTTCGCGCAGCTGGAGGAGCGCGCCGGCCGCCTGGAGAAGGAGCGCGAGGCACAGGCCAAGGTCGCGGTCGCCGCCGAGCGCGCTCGCATCGCGCGCGAACTGCACGACGTGGTCGCGCACAACGTGTCGGTGATGGTGGTGCAGGCCGACGGCGCCGCCTACGTCCTCGACTCCGCGCCCGACCAGGCGAAGAAGGCCCTGGAGACGATCTCCTCCACCGGCCGCCAGGCCCTCGCCGAGATGCGCCGCCTGCTGGGCGTGCTGCGCACCGGCGAGCACCAGGAGGTAGGCGAGTACGTCCCGCAGCCCGACGTCGAGCAGATCAAGGAGCTTATCGAGCAATGCCGGGGCGCCGGACTGCCCGTCGACTTCAAGATCGAGGGCACCCCGCGCCCGCTGCCCAGCGGCGTCGAGCTCACCGCGTACCGCATCGTGCAGGAGGCCCTCACCAACACCCGTAAGCACGGCGGGCCGAACGCGGGTGCCAGCGTCCGCCTGGTCTACTTCGACGACGGCCTCGGACTGCTCGTCGAGGACGACGGCAAGGGCGCCCCCCACGAACTGTACGAAGAGGGCGGTGCCGACGGTCAGGGCCACGGCCTGATCGGCATGCGCGAACGCGTCGGCATGGTCGGCGGCACCCTGGACGCGGGCCCGCGCCCGGGCGGAGGCTTCCGCATCAGCGCCCTGCTGCCGCTGAAACCGGCACACTGACGCCGACGCACGCCCGCTGCTGACACCTGTAACGACCCTGGCAACCTGCCGACGACCAACGGAAGAGGACCCCGATGACGATCCGCGTGATGCTCGTCGACGACCAGGTGTTGCTGCGCACCGGGTTCCGGATGGTGCTCGCCGCCCAGCCGGACATGGAGGTCGTCGCGGAGGCGGGCGACGGCGTCGAGGCCCTCCAGGTGCTGCGGTCGACCGCGGTCGACGTGGTGCTGATGGACGTGCGCATGCCGAAGCTGGACGGTGTGGAGGCCACCCGCCGCATCTGCTCGGAGCCCAACCCGCCGAAGGTGCTGATCCTGACCACCTTCGACCTCGACGAGTACGCCTTCTCGGGGCTGAAGGCGGGCGCCTCCGGCTTCATGCTCAAGGACGTGCCGCCCGGCGAGCTGCTCGCCGCCATCCGCGCCGTGCACAGCGGCGACGCCGTCGTCGCGCCCTCCACGACCCGCCGCCTCCTCGACCGCTTCGCGCCGATGCTGCCCACCGGAGGCAAGGAGCCCCAGCACAAGGAGCTGGAGCGGCTCACCGACCGCGAGCGCGAGGTCATGGTCCTGGTCGCGCAGGGCCTGTCGAACGGCGAGATCGCGGCCCGGCTGGTGCTGTCCGAGGCGACCGTGAAGACCCACGTGGGCCGCATCCTGACCAAGCTGGGCCTCAGGGACCGGGTGCAGGTGGTGGTCCTGGCCTACGAGACGGGGCTCGTCCGGGCCGGCGGACACGGCTGACCGGCGCCCGCGGCCGTCGGTAGGGTCGGCGCATGCTCCTGTGGATCAACGGCCCCTTCGGGGGCGGCAAGACACAGACCGCGCACGAGATCCAGCGCCGACTGCCCGGCAGCGTCATCTGCGACCCCGAGCACGCCGGCTTCGGCCTGCGCCGCATGCTGCCGCCCGAACTGCGTTCCGACTTCCAGGACTTGGCGTCCTGGCGGCAGGGCGTGGTCGAGGTCCTCGACCTGGCCCTCACCAAGCACGACGGCGTCGTGATCGCCCCCATGACGGTCACCGACTCCGGCTACTTCGCCGAGACCGTCGGTAGGCTGCGTGAACTGGGCCACGACGTCCGCCACTTCACGCTCCTCGCCGAGCGCGAAACCGTCCTGAAGCGGCTGCGGGAGCGCGGCTTCGGGCACGTCCTGCAGTACGTCGCCGGGAAGAACGCCGGGCGGGGCCGGGAGACTTGGGCGGCGCGGCAGCTCGACCACTGTCTGGAGCGGCTGCGCGAGCCGGAGTTCGCCGAGCATCTGTGGACGGACCACTCGACCGTGCCGAAGACCGCGGACCGGATCGCCGTCCTGGCCGGGCTGACGCTGCGACCCAACCGCGAGGGCGCGCTGCGGACACGGCTCAGGCAGGCGAAGGTCGGCATCAGGCACATCCGGTTCGACTGACCGGCTACCGGAGTATCGCCTCGAGAAAGTCGCTGCCCAGCCGGGCCACCACCGCGACGTCCAGCTGGTGGAAGACGTACCGTCCCCGGCGCCGGGTGGTGACCAGGCCCGCCTTCTTCAGCACGCTCAGGTGCCGGGATATCTCGGGGGCCGTCATGCCGTGCACCTGGGTCAGCTCGCTCGTGGTGAACGCGCTGCGGGCCAGGCTGCGGCACAGCCGGATCCGCACCGGGTGGGACAGCGCGGTCATCCGCAGGGTCAACTGTTCGACCGAGGGCGGGGTTGCGGGCTCCGGCGAGCCGACCGGGTAGTGCAGCACCGGCTGCCAGCCGTACCGGTGCAGCACCATCAGGTGCGGCCAGCCCAGGCTCGTCGGTACGAGCAGCAGGCCGCCGCCCGCCGTGGCCGTGCGGCCCTCGCCCAGCTTGTCGACGGTGATCCGCCCGGCCGCCTCGTCCAGCGCCACCGCCGGCGACACCGCGGCCAGCGCCTCGGCCAGCCCTTTGCGGCGCAGCAGCTCCGTCTTGTGGCGGGCGTCCGCCGCGAGCTGGTGGCGCAGCCGGGACCAGGTCTCCGCGAAGAACGCGTCGTCGCAGTCCTGGAGGAACTGCCGCAGCCAGGCCCGGATCCGGGGCGGGTCGGCCAGCAGCCGCTCACTGAAGCGCACCTGCTGCGGCCCGCGCGCGGCGGCCAGCTCCAGGGCGCGGCGACGCAGGTCGGCGTCGGCGAGCGGGCCGGGGCCCGGTGTGCCGTACGGAAGGGCGCAGGTGAACTCCAGCGCCGCGTCCACGAACTGCTCGTCCGACAGCTTGTCCAGGAGGTCGAGTTCTTCGGCGAGCGTCTCGCCCGGCAGCGCGGCACCGCCGGGAACGCCCGCGAAGGGCAGGAAGAGGTCCGAGAACGTCGTCCGCCACAGAAAGTCGGCCTCGCACATCCGGTCGGCCAGGTGCGAGTCGAGCCGGGCGGTCACGCCCGTCACCCAGCCCTGCAGGCCCGGATGGTGGCCCGGCTCGGACAGGGCGTGCAGCGCCATGCCGAGTTCGGCCAGGGGGGAGGGCACGACGGCGACCCTCTCCGGCCGCAGCCCCGCGATGTCGATGCGCACGCTCATGCCCTCATGGTGCACCGCGCCACTGACAACGCAGCCCTCGATTGACAGCGGCCGTCAATCGACGCGACGCCGGTGGCGTACCGGCGCAACCTGGGAGGACCGGGGCAGCCGCGGAGCCTTCCGGATCCCGTTCACCACGTCCCGAAGAGGCGAGACGCCATGAGCATCGCCCAGCAGTACCTGCTCGACACCCACCGCGCCCGGCAGCACGGCGAGCCCGCCCCGCCCGCGCCCGGCACCCACGACGGGCAGGCGGTGCGCGAGCTGCGTGACTACTGGCAGTTCCGCGCCGTCCTGGCCGGGCGCCCGGCCCGCGGGCGGATACGGTCGGCCCTGGGCCGGTGGCTGCACCTGCGGCCGCGGTCCACCTGCTGACCTGCGGCCGCGTTCGGTCTGGGGACCTGTGGTCGGGCTTGACCTGCTGACCTGCTGGCCTGCTGACTTGGGTCGCGGTCCACCTGCTGGCCTGCGGTCGCGTTCGGTCTGGGGACCTGTGGTCGGGCTTGACCTGCTGACCTGCTGGCCTGCTGACTTGGGTCGCGGTCCACCTGCTGGCCTGCGGTCGCGTTCG
>NZ_JBEXHW010000014.1:105508-144207 GCF_040608235.1 Streptomyces sp. NPDC005202
GCGTTCGGTCTGGGGACCTGTGGTCGGGCTCGGCCTGTGGACCTGTCGTCGCGCTCGGTCTGGCCGACCCGCGCCGCGGTCTACCCGCTGACCTGTGCCGCGGTCTGCCCGCGGGTCTACTCGGTCAGCCGGGAGACGAAGTCCGCGACCGCCGCCTTCACGTCGTCCGCCGTCCACTCCAGGCCGGCGGAGCGAACGGTGACCTCGGTGACGGCGAGGCCCGGGCCGGCCGGGGCCCAGGGCCTGGCGAACAGGAAGGTCCCCGTCTCCTCCGCCTGCCGGACCGCAGCGTTCGCGAGCACCTCGGCGTCGTACGGCAGCCACACCTGGAACTCGTAGGTGTGCGGTACCTCCGGGTGCACGCGCGTCCACGGCACCCCCGACCCGGCGAACCCCTCCCGCAATGCGGCGGCGACCACGCGCGCGTGGGCCACGTACCCCGGCAGCCGGGGCAGCTCCCGCTCCAGGCCCACGAGCGCCGACAGCACCGTGGGGAACTGCTGGAAGACCATGCCGCCGTACCGGTGCCGCCAGGCCTTCGCCTCCTCGACGAGCGCCCCGGGACCGGCGAGCACCGCGCCGCTGAAGCCGTCGAGGGACTTGTACAACGACACGTAGACGCTGTCCGCGAGCCCGGCGATCTCGTCCAGGGGACGGCCGAAGTGGACGGTGCACTCCCACAGGCGGGCCCCGTCGAAGTGCACCACCGCGTCACGTTCGCGGGCCGCCTCCACGGTGTCGACGAGCTCCTCCCAGGACGGCAGCACGTAACCGGCGTCTCTCAGCGGCAGTTCCAGCATCAGTGCCCCGAAGGGCTCCTCGAAGCCGCGCACCTCTTCGGCCGAGGGCAGCCGTGGCTCCCTGGTGACCTGGACCGGGCGCAACCCGCTGACCTGGCTGAACGCGTTTCGCTCGTGCACTTCGGGGTGAGCGAGCGCGTGCAGGGCGACCGTGGGGTTGCCGGTGCGGCCCGCCCAGCAGCGCAGGGCCACCTGCTGGGCCATGGTTCCCGTGGGAAAGAACGCGGCGGCCTCCATGCCCAGCAGTCCGGCGACCCGGTCCTCAAGGGTCTCGACGATCCGGTTGCCGTACATGTCGGCCGGTTCGTCGAGGTCGTACACCCGGGGCGCCTCGTCCCGCAGGAGCGCGAGGCGTTCGCGGATCGTGCCCGTGAAGCCGGGGCGCGACAGGATGCGCCGGGCTTCCCGGTTGGCGGTCGCCCGCCGCTCCCGCAACCGCTGTTGCGTCGTCTGTTCCTCACCCTGCTCCGTGGCATCGCTCATGCCCGGGATCATGTCGCGCGCCGGCCCGGATGGGCACCCGCATTTCTGTCCCCGGAGCCGCACAAAAACCCACAGCCTGTGGACAACCGAACGCCTCTCGAACCGATCGCGTTAACATGACGAGAAATCGTCCGGTACCCAGAGCGGACTGGAACGGGAAGGCCGCCGTCGCGTGAGTACAAGCCAACAGCCAGACCCCAAGGACCGCCCCGCGCGGCTCACCGTCGGCGTCGTCGGCGCCGGCCGCGTGGGCCCCGCGCTGGCCGCGTCCCTCCAGCTCGCCGGGCACCGCCCGGTGGCCGTCTCCGGGGTCTCCGACGCCTCCAGACGGCGGGCCGCGCTGATGCTCCCCGACGTGCCCCTCGTGCCGCCCGCCGAAGTCCTCGAGCGGGCCGACCTGGTGCTCCTTACCGTCCCGGACGACACCCTGCCCGGGCTCGTCGAGGGCCTCGCCGAGACTGGCGCCGTGCGGCCGGGGCAGCTGCTCGTGCACACCTCCGGGCGGTACGGCGCGAAGGTGCTGGACCCCGCCCTGCGCGCGGGCGCGTTGCCGCTGGCCCTGCACCCGGCGATGACCTTCACCGGCACCCCCGTGGACGTGCAGCGGCTGGCCGGCTGCTCCTTCGGGGTCACCGCGCCCGAGGAGCTGCGGCTGGCCGCCGAGGCCCTGGTCATCGAGATGGGCGGCGAGCCGGAGTGGATCGCCGAGGAGATGCGGCCGCTGTACCACGCGGCGCTCGCGCTGGGCGCCAACCACCTGGTGACGCTGGTCGCCCAGTCCATGGAAGTGCTGCGCCAGGCCGGCGTCGAGGCGCCCGACCGGATGCTCGGCCCACTGCTCGGCGCCGCCCTCGACAACGCCCTGCGCTCCGGCGACGCGGCCCTCACCGGCCCCGTCGCACGCGGGGACGCGGGCACGGTCGCCGCGCACATCGCCGAGCTGCGCCGACACGCCCCGCAGACCGTCGCCGGCTACCTGGCGATGGCCCGCGCGACCGCCGACCGCGCCCTGGCCCACGGTCTGCTGAAGCCGGAGCCGGCCGAGGACCTGCTGGGGGTCCTTGCCGACGGGAGCGAAGGGAACGCCCGATGACGCGCGCGGGGCACCCGGACAGCCGGGGAGGGCTCGAGACCGCAGAGGAGGGCCGCCCGGTGACGTGCGTGCCCGAGAACGGAGACGTACGATGACCACCGCCCTGCTGCGCACCGCCGATGAGTTGCACGGGCGCGTGCGCAACGGCCGCCGTGCCGTCGTGATGACCATGGGCGCGCTGCACGAGGGCCACGCCACCCTGATCCGCACCGCGCGCGAGATCGCGGGCAGCGACGGCGAGGTCGTCGTCACTGTCTTCGTGAACCCGCTGCAGTTCGGCGCGGGCGAGGACCTCGACCGCTACCCGCGCACCCTGGAGGCCGACCTCAAGGTCGCCGAGCAGTCGGGTGCCGACGCCGTGTTCGCGCCCTCCGTGGACGAGGTCTACCCGGGCGGCGAGCCCCAGGTCCGCATCACCGCGGGCCCCATGGGTGAGCGCCTGGAGGGCGCCTCGCGCCCCGGCCACTTCGACGGCGTGCTCACCGTCGTCGCCAAGCTGCTGCACCTCACCCGCCCCGACGTGGCCCTGTTCGGCCAGAAGGACGCCCAGCAGCTCGCCCTGATCCGCCGCATGGTGCGGGACCTGAACTTCGGCGTCGAGATCGTCGCCGTGCCGACCGTGCGCGAGCCCGACGGCCTGGCCCTCTCCAGCCGCAACCGCTACCTCTCCCCCCAGGAGCGGCGCACGGCCCTCGCCCTGTCGCAGGCCCTGTTCGCGGGCCGCGACCGGCACGCCGCGCAGGAGGCGTTGCGCGCGCGGGCCCGCGAAGTGCCCTCCACGCGCGCGCGTGCCGAGGCGCTCAGCGCCCTGGGTGAGTCCCGCGCGGCGGCGGACGCCGCCGCCGTCGCGAAGGCCGCGCCGGGCGGCCCGGCCGCCGTCCGCGCGGCCGCCCGCATGGTCCTCGACGAGGCCGCGCGCCTGGACCCGCCGCTCGAGCTGGACTACCTCGCCCTCGTCGACCCGTCCGACTTCACCGAGATCGGGGACGACTTCACTGGCGAGGCCGTCCTCGCCGTCGCCGCCCGCATCGGGACGACCCGGCTGATCGACAACATCCCCCTCACCTTCGGAGCCGCCTCGTGACCAGCACAGGCATACGACTGCACGCGCCCGCGCCCGGGTGGTCCATCTCCGCGGACGTGGTGGTCGTCGGCTCCGGCGTCGCCGGCCTGACCGCGGCCCTGCGCTGCGAGGCCGCCGGCCTGACGACGGTCGTCGTCACCAAGGCCCGCCTCGACGACGGCTCGACCCGTTGGGCGCAGGGCGGCATCGCCGCGGCTCTGGGCGAGGGCGACACCCCCGAACAGCACCTGGACGACACCCTGGTGGCGGGCGCGGGCCTGTGTGACGAGGTGGCCGTACGGATCCTCGTCACCGAGGGGCCCGACGCGGTACGGCGGCTCATGTCCACCGGCGCGCACTTCGACACCGACGACGAGGGCGGCATCCAGCTCACCCGCGAGGGCGGCCACCACCGCCGCCGCATCGCGCACGCCGGCGGCGACGCGACCGGCGCGGAGATCTCCCGGGCCCTGGTCGAGGCGGTACGCGCGCGTGGCGTGCGGACGATCGAGAACGCGCTGGTCCTGGACCTGCTCACCGACGCCGACGGCCGCACCGCGGGCGTGACCCTGCACGTCATGGGCGAGGGCCAGCACGATGGCGTGGGCGCCGTGCACGCGCCCGCCGTGGTCCTCGCGACCGGCGGCATGGGACAGGTCTTCTCCGCGACCACCAACCCGTCGGTGTCCACCGGCGACGGCGTGGCGCTCGCCCTGCGCGCGGGCGCGGAGGTCTCCGACCTCGAGTTCGTGCAGTTCCACCCGACGGTGCTGTTCCTCGGCCCGGACGCCGAGGGCCAGCAGCCCCTCGTCTCCGAGGCGGTCCGCGGCGAGGGCGCCCACCTGGTCGACGCCGACGGGGTGCGCTTCATGGCCGGGCAGCACGAACTGGCCGAGCTCGCGCCCCGGGACATCGTCGCCAAGGGCATCATGCGCCGCATGCAGGAGCAGGACGCCGAGCACATGTTCCTCGACGCCCGGCACTTCGGCGCCGACATGTGGGAGCACCGCTTCCCGACGATCCTCGCCGCCTGCCGCGCCCACGGCATCGACCCGGTCACCGAGCCGATCCCGATCGCCCCGGCCGCCCATTACGCCTCCGGGGGCGTCCGCACGGACTCCCACGGCCGGACGACCGTCCCGGGCCTGTACGCGTGCGGCGAGGTCGCCTGCACCGGCGTGCACGGCGCCAACCGGCTCGCCTCCAACTCCCTCCTGGAGGGCCTGGTCTATGCCGAGCGCATCGCCGCCGACATCGCGGCGAGCCACGCGGACAATGGCCTCCACGCGCGCGTGCCGGAGCCGGTCCGGCACCCCGAGAAGCCCGCGCACCCCCTGCTCGCGCCCGAAGCCCGGTTCGCGATCCAGCGGATCATGACCGAGGGCGCGGGCGTCCTGCGCTCCGCCGAGTCCCTCGCCAAGGCCGCCGACCAGCTCCAGCGGCTGCACGCCGAGGCCCGCGACGCCCTCCACGAGAACGGCAAGACGGCCGAGCCCGGCGTCGACACCTGGGAGGCCACCAACCTCCTGTGCGTGGCCCGCGTCCTGGTCGCCGCCGCGCAGCTGCGCGAGGAGACCCGCGGCTGCCACTGGCGCGAGGACCGCGCCGAGCGGGACGACACGAACTGGCGCCGCCACATCGTCGTACGGCTGAATCCGGACCGGACGCTGGCCGTGCGCACCACGGACACCGCAGACTTCCCCCCGACCCGCCCCGAGGCCCTCGCGCCCCAGCGTCCCCAGGAGCAGTGACACAAGTGAGCACCCCCGACCTTCCCCTCGCCTCGACCGGTGGCTGCGGCGACGGCTGTGCCTGCGGCGCGGACGCCGACGAGGAATACCTGGAGTGCGGGCTCGACCCCGCGCTCGCCCAGCTCCTGGCCGACGCCGGACTCGACCCCGTGGAGGTCGAGGACATCGCCAACGTCGCCATCCAGGAGGACCTCGACCACGGCGTGGACGTGACGACGGTCGCGACCATCCCGGAGGACGCCGTCGCCACCGGCGACTTCACCGCCCGCGAGGCGGGCGTCGTGGCGGGCCTGCGGGTCGCCGAAGCGGTGATCTCGGTCGTCTGCACGGACGAGTTCGAGGTCGAGCGCCACGTCGACGACGGCGACCGTGTGGAGGCCGGGCAGAAGCTGCTGTCGGTCACCACGCGCACGCGTGACCTGCTGATTGCCGAGCGCAGTGCCCTCAACCTGCTGTGCCGCCTGTCCGGCATCGCGACGGCCACGCGCGCGTGGGTGGACGCCCTGGAGGGCACCAAGGCCAGGGTGCGCGACACCCGCAAGACGACGCCGGGACTGCGCTCCCTGGAGAAGTTCGCCGTCCGCTGCGGCGGCGGCGTGAACCACCGCATGTCGCTGTCCGACGCGGCCCTGGTCAAGGACAACCACGTGGTGGCCGCCGGCGGCGTGGCGCAGGCCTTCAAGGCCGTACGGGAGGCCTTCCCGGAGGTGCCGATCGAGGTCGAGGTCGACACGCTGCACCAGCTGCGCGAGGTCGTGGACGCGGGCGCCGACCTGATCCTGCTGGACAACTTCACGCCCGGCGAGTGCGAGGAGGCGGTGGCCATCGTGGAGGGACGGGCGCTGCTGGAGGCGTCGGGCCGGCTGGCCCTGGAGAACGCCAGGGCGTACGCGCAGACCGGCGTCGACTACCTGGCTGTCGGGGCCCTGACCCACTCCTCGCCGATCCTCGACATCGGCCTGGACCTGCGCGAGGCGGAGTAGGAACCGGCCATGCTCCTGACGATCGACGTAGGCAACACACAGACGGTCCTGGGCCTGTTCGACGGGGAGGACATCGTCGAACACTGGCGCATCTCCACGGACGCGCGCCGCACCGCCGACGAGCTGGCGGTGCTCCTCCAGGGGCTGATGGGCATGCACCCGCTGCTCGGCGACGAGCTGGGCGACGGCATCGACGGGATCGCGATCTGCGCGACCGTGCCGTCGGTGCTGCACGAGCTGCGCGAGGTGACGCGGCGCTACTACGGCGACGTGCCGGCCGTACTCGTCGAGCCTGGGGTCAAGACGGGCGTGCCGATCCTCACCGACAACCCCAAGGAGGTCGGCGCGGACCGGATCATCAACGCGGTTGCGGCGGTCGAGCTGTACGGCGGTCCGGCAATCGTCGTGGACTTCGGTACGGCGACGACGTTCGACGCGGTGTCCGCGCGCGGGGAGTACATCGGTGGCGTCATCGCACCCGGGATCGAGATCTCCGTCGACGCCCTGGGCGTCAAGGGGGCGCAGCTGCGGAAGATCGAGGTGGCGCGGCCGCGGAGCGTGATCGGCAAGAACACGGTCGAGGCGATGCAGGCGGGCATCATCTACGGGTTCGCCGGGCAGGTCGACGGGGTCGTTAACCGGATGGCGCGGGAGCTGGCCGACGACCCGGACGACGTGACGGTGATCGCGACGGGTGGCTTGGCGCCGATGGTTCTGGGGGAGTCGTCGGTGATTGATGAGCATGAGCCGTGGCTGACGCTCATCGGATTGCGGTTGGTGTACGAGCGGAACGTGTCGCGTATCTGAGTGGGTGCCCGGGACGGGGATTGCCGTGGGTTGAGCGCAGCTTGCGGAATCGGCTGCGCCACGCCCTGTCCGTATGTCGAATTTGTCTGATTAGCGCGTATCGTCAGCCTATGCCCACGCCATACGGAACCCGCGGCGGCATGGCGTTCGGCGTGGAGGAGCTGCGTGTGCTCCGCCGCGCTCTCGCCCTCGCCCTTCATCCCCGTCCCGCCTCCGCCGAGGACGTGCAGGACTGTCTTCGGCTCGCCGAGTCGCTCGACGAGGCGATGCGTGAGGGTGCCCGGCTGCGCGCTTTCCTGGTGGCCGATCTCGCCCGGTACCGCGATGCCCTCCCTGGCGCCGCCGTCGGCTACCTCGCGCTCCTGAGGGAGGCGCTGGGCGCCGGGTACCGGCCCGACCCCGACGACCTAGCGGCGCTCCGCGCCCTGCGTGGCAACCCGGCCGCGGCCGCCCTCCTGGAGCGCTGCCAGGCGCTCGCCGAGCAGGACGTGCGCGCGCGCCTCGTCCGTGGGGCCGTTCACCCGGCCGCTCCGGCCTCTCCGGCTTCCGGGAGCCCCCTCCAGACGCTCCCCGGCGGCCTGTCGGGCGCCGTAGCGGGCCAGGGAGACCCCGGCAACGACTCTGCCGGGAAACCCGCACAGAAGCCCGTGGAGCCCCCCGCTCCCGCCCAGCCCGGCCCGGCGCCCACCCCCGCGGCCCCGAAGCCCACCCGCCGTCCCATCCCCACGCCGGGCGAGGTCTTCCCGCGCCGCAAACCCGCCCCGCCGTCCGAGAAGCCGCAGCAGCACCTCGCGGCGGTGTAGCGCTCCGGGCCACCCCGCCCCTGTTTGTCCTCCCGTCGTGGCTACTCTGGATCCATGGACTACGTCTCCGCGCTCCTGCCCCCGGTCGTCATGGCCGTGTTCTTCATCGGTCTGATCAGGGTGATCGTGAAGACCCAGGGCGGTACCGCCAAGACCAAGGAGGACGCGGCTGTCGACGCCGCCATCGCGCGCGCGGAGAGCGCCCGGCAGACCTCCGCGAACACCGCGCAGACCGACGCCTGAAGCGGCGTACGGCCCACACGTGGGCATCCCGCACTGCGGAGTCGTACGCCCCTTTTGTTCGTGTTTGTTGCTGAAAGTGCACGTCCGGCATGCCATTGTCGAGATCTCCCACTATTGTTCTGAGTTGTGCCTCGCCCATTGGGAGAACTCGAAGACGCGGTCATGACGCGGGTGTGGAAGTGGAACCGCCCGGTGACCGTTCGAGAAGTCCTGGAAGACCTTCAGCGGGAACGGTCCATCGCCTACACCACGGTGATGACCGTTTTGGACAATCTCCATCAGAAGGGCTGGGTACGGCGTGAGGCGGAGGGCCGGGCCTATCGATATGAGGCGGTCTCCACCCGGGCCGCCTACGCCGCCGCGCTGATGAACGACGCCTGGTCCCAGAGCGACAACGCCGCCGCCGCTCTCGTCGCCTTCTTCGGGATGATGAGCGACGAACAGCGGCAGGCCCTGCGGGACGCCGTACGGATCGTCGAAGGCACCATCGAAGGCACCACCCAAGAGACCGCCGAAGAGACCACCGAAGGCGCGACTCAAGGCGCGGCTGAAGACGCGGCCGAAGAGCCTGTCGAAGAGCAGGTCGAAGAGGCGGCCGAAGGCGGAACCGAAGTCACGGGGCGAGTCCCGGATAGCGTCCAAGCCCCCGAAACCGGCGACGAGAGCCCCGGCTCGGCACAGGGCGGCCGCGGGCGATAGCGTCCGCTCATGTCCGCAGAGCGACCCGAAGTCACCGCAAAAGCCATCACCGTCCGGCGGGCCCGGACCAGCGACGTCCCGGCCGTGCGCCGACTCCTGGACACCTACGTCCGCGAGGGCATCCTGCTGGACAAAGCGACGGTGACGCTTTACGAGGACATCCAGGAGTTCTGGGTCGCCGAACGGGACGACAACGCCGAGGTCGTCGGCTGCGGCGCGCTGCACGTGATGTGGGAAGACCTCGCGGAAGTGCGCACGCTCGCCGTGAAGCCGGGCCTGAAGGGCGCCGGCGTCGGCCACCAGTTGCTGGAGAAGTTGCTGCAGACCGCGCGCTGGCTCGGCGTTCGCCGCGTTTTCTGCCTGACCTTCGAAGTGGACTTCTTCGGGAAGCACGGCTTCGTGGAGATCGGCGAGACGCCCGTCGACGCCGATGTCTACGCGGAGCTGCTGCGTTCCTATGACGAGGGCGTCGCGGAGTTCCTGGGACTCGAACGAGTGAAACCGAACACCTTGGGCAACAGTCGGATGCTTCTGCATCTGTGATCGCCAAGGATCCCCGCGCGACGGAAGCCGTATTCCGCCCGACCGATCATGTCCACGTTCCCTATGTCCGAAACGCGCATGTTTCCGGTCGGGGCAGCCGGTCGGTCTCTCCCTGGGGTTTGTG
This sequence comes from Streptomyces sp. NPDC005202, assembly GCF_040608235.1. Taxonomy (NCBI): domain Bacteria; kingdom Bacillati; phylum Actinomycetota; class Actinomycetes; order Kitasatosporales; family Streptomycetaceae; genus Streptomyces; species Streptomyces sp. NPDC005202. Next base: position 114,901 of record NZ_JBEXHW010000014.1, read on the forward strand.
TTTTTCCAGCAAAAGCGGTTTGCTTTCCGACGTACTGCAGTACTGCATATAACAGGGGACGGCGAAACGGCGGACGCCGGACACCCCTGGCCCTCACGTTATCGATGAAAGGAAATCCGGTGGCACAGAAGGTTCAGGTCCTTCTTGTCGACGACCTCGACGGCGGCGAGGCGGACGAGACCGTGACGTTCGCGTTGGACGGCAAGACGTACGAGATCGATCTCACCACCGCTAATGCGGACAAGCTCCGTAGCCTTCTCGAGCCGTACGTCAAGAGTGGTCGTCGTACCGGAGGCCGCGCTTCGGGCGGGCGCGGAAAGGCGCGCGCTTCTTCCGGCGGCAGCCAGGACACCGCGCAGATCCGCGCCTGGGCAAAGGAGAACGGCTACGAGGTCAACGACCGCGGCCGTGTTCCCGCGTCCATCCGCGAGGCCTACGAGAAGGCCAACGGCTGAGCGCTCGCGCGCCGCAGCCGGACCCGGTGGCACTGCGTCGCCACCGTGTCCACGAGTCGTACGAGATCGGGGGCGCCGCCACCGCCCCCCACGGCCGACAGCGTCGGCAGCGAGGCCTCGACCTCGCACCCCGGCTCGGGGGGTCGCACCCACACGGCGGCCCCCTGCGAACCGAAGCGGCCCAGGGGAAGCGGCCGCGCCCCGGCCGACCCTGCCCGAGGGGGCGGCGGCGCGTCCATCAGCGTGTCAGCGCCCAGGGCCACCAGGTCCAGCGTCAGCGCGCCCCACTCCAGCCAGTCCAGCAGCCCGGACAGCTCCTCAGCGCTGCCCGCGGCCACCAGCAGCCGCATCCGGTCGCCCTGCGCGGCCACCGGAGAGCCCGGCCCCAGGTGGCGCAGCGCCGCACGTCCCGCCTCCGCGGGCACGTCCAGGACGTCGAAGCGGCGGCCCACGACAAGCCGTACCGGTTCTCCGGGCACCGTCGCCCAGCCCAGTTCGTTCTCGTACCAGTGCCGCACCCGACCGTTCGGGTCGAGCGCCTGACGGGGCAGAGGGACGATGGGAAGGGTGCCGGCCATGCCACGTGCAACAGCCCGAAGACCCTGCGAGTAACGCTGTGTGCTCTTTTATGTACACAGAGTGGCGAAACTGGGGGCTTGCGTGGGTGCGTGGCGGCGCAAGGTTGTTCGCCCATAGCGGAGGGAACCGGTGCGCGCGGCATGGAGTGTCAGCCGGTGCGGGTAAGACATCCCTAGTGGGAGGGGGCGACACGCAGGAAAGGGCGTCTCACGTTCGCCATCGGCGTACTGGCGACTGGGGTAACTGCCTGGCCTGCGGGAACATCGTCTCGCACCATCGGGTTGGAGCAGATGTCGGCGTTCGGGGTCAGGAGGCCAAGGACGGTGTCGGCAGTTGGAATGAGCGGTCCCCGCTTGCGGGACTAAGCTGCGGAAGGACAGGGAGGGGAAGTTCCCCCCACTGCCTGACCGCTCTGAGGAGCGATTAACGATGTTCGAGAGGTTCACCGACCGCGCGCGGCGGGTTGTCGTCCTGGCTCAGGAAGAAGCCCGGATGCTCAACCACAACTACATCGGCACCGAGCACATCCTCCTGGGCCTGATCCACGAGGGTGAGGGTGTCGCCGCCAAGGCCCTTGAGAGCCTCGGGATTTCGCTCGAGGCGGTCCGCCAGCAGGTGGAGGAGATCATCGGCCAGGGCCAGCAGGCCCCGTCGGGCCACATTCCCTTCACTCCCCGTGCCAAGAAGGTCCTGGAGCTGTCGCTCCGCGAGGCCCTTCAGCTGGGCCACAACTACATCGGCACGGAGCACATCCTGCTCGGCCTGATCCGCGAGGGCGAGGGCGTCGCCGCCCAGGTCCTGGTCAAGCTGGGCGCAGATCTCAACCGGGTGCGGCAGCAGGTCATCCAGCTGCTCTCCGGTTACCAGGGCAAGGAGACCGCCACCGCCGGCGGCCCTGCCGAGGGCACCCCCTCGACGTCCCTGGTCCTCGACCAGTTCGGCCGGAACCTCACCCAGGCCGCTCGTGAGTCCAAGCTCGACCCGGTCATCGGGCGCGAGAAGGAGATCGAGCGGGTCATGCAGGTGCTGTCCCGCCGTACCAAGAACAACCCGGTCCTGATCGGTGAGCCCGGCGTCGGCAAGACCGCCGTCGTCGAGGGCCTCGCCCAGGCCATCGTCAAGGGCGAGGTGCCCGAGACCCTCAAGGACAAGCACCTCTACACCCTGGACCTCGGCGCGCTGGTCGCCGGCTCCCGCTACCGCGGTGACTTCGAGGAGCGCCTGAAGAAGGTGCTCAAGGAGATCCGCACCCGCGGCGACATCATCCTGTTCATCGACGAGCTGCACACGCTGGTCGGTGCGGGTGCCGCCGAGGGCGCCATCGACGCGGCTTCCATCCTGAAGCCGATGCTGGCCCGCGGTGAGCTGCAGACCATCGGTGCGACGACGCTGGACGAGTACCGCAAGCACCTGGAGAAGGACGCGGCCCTGGAGCGCCGCTTCCAGCCCATCCAGGTCGCGGAGCCGTCCCTGCCGCACACCATCGAAATCCTCAAGGGCCTGCGCGACCGCTACGAGGCGCACCACCGCGTCTCCATCACGGACGAGGCGCTGGTCCAGGCCGCCACCCTGGCCGACCGGTACATCTCGGACCGCTTCCTGCCGGACAAGGCGATCGACCTGATCGACGAGGCCGGCTCGAGGATGCGCATCCGCCGGATGACCGCTCCGCCGGACCTGCGCGAGTTCGACGAGAAGATCGCCGGCGTCCGCCGGGACAAGGAGTCCGCGATCGACTCGCAGGACTTCGAGAAGGCCGCCTCCCTGCGCGACAAGGAGAAGCAGCTCCTGGCCGCCAAGGCCAAGCGGGAGAAGGAGTGGAAGGCCGGCGACATGGACGTCGTCGCCGAGGTCGACGGCGAGCTGATCGCCGAGGTCCTCGCCACGGCCACCGGCATCCCGGTCTTCAAGCTGACCGAGGAGGAGTCCAGCCGCCTGCTCCGCATGGAGGAGGAGCTGCACAAGCGGGTCATCGGCCAGGAGGACGCCGTCAAGGCGCTGTCGAAGGCGATCCGCCGTACGCGCGCCGGTCTGAAGGACCCGAAGCGTCCGGGTGGTTCGTTCATCTTCGCCGGCCCGTCCGGTGTCGGTAAGACCGAGCTGTCCAAGGCGCTCGCGGAGTTCCTCTTCGGCGACGAGGACGCGCTGATCTCCCTCGACATGTCGGAGTTCAGCGAGAAGCACACGGTCTCCCGTCTCTTCGGTTCGCCCCCCGGCTACGTGGGCTACGAGGAGGGCGGTCAGCTGACGGAGAAGGTGCGCCGCAAGCCGTTCTCGGTCGTCCTCTTCGACGAGGTCGAGAAGGCCCATCCGGACATCTTCAACTCGCTGCTGCAGATCCTGGAGGACGGTCGCCTGACCGACTCCCAGGGCCGGGTCGTGGACTTCAAGAACACGGTCATCATCATGACGACCAACCTCGGCACCCGGGACATCTCCAAGGGCTTCAACCTGGGCTTCGCGGCCTCGGGTGACACGAAGACCAACTACGAGCGCATGAAGAACAAGGTGTCGGACGAGCTCAAGCAGCACTTCCGGCCCGAGTTCCTCAACCGCGTCGACGACGTGGTCGTCTTCCCGCAGCTGACCCAGCAGGACATCCTGCGGATCGTCGACCTGATGATCGACAAGGTGGACGAGCGCCTGAAGGACCGGGACATGGGCATCGAGCTCTCCCAGTCCGCCAAGGAGCTGCTGGCCACGAAGGGCTACGACCCCGTCCTGGGCGCCCGGCCGCTGCGCCGGACGATCCAGCGCGAGATCGAGGACAGCCTCTCGGAGAAGATCCTCTTCGGCGAGCTGCGCCCCGGTCACATCGTGGTCGTGGACACCGAGGGCGAGGGCGACACCAAGACCTTCACCTTCCGGGGTGAGGAGAAGGCCGCCCTGCCGGACGTCCCGCCGATCGAGCAGGCGGCCGGCGGAGCCGGGCCGAACCTGAGCAAGGATGCGTAGCCCTCCGGGGGCCACGCCGAGAAAGGGGCTGCCCTGGGACTTCGGTCCCGGGTGGCCCCTTTCGGCTTTCAGCGCCGGTCCACGGTCGGCGACGTACGGCAGGTAGCGGCGCTCGAACGCGGCGTCCCAGGCGTCGGGGTGCGGGCTGCGAGTGATCAACTCGTCGACTTTGGCGATCAGTTCGGACTGGGCGCGGGTCTGTTCGACGAGGGTGCGGGCGACGAAGGTGGACGGCGCGTGACGGACTCCAGGACCTGCAGACAGGCCCACTCCGTCGTGGAGTCGAGGAAGTAGCAGGCGTCGGCGGACAGGCCGTCGGCGGCCGTGGGGGCGTGGTGGTGCCGCTGTTCGGCTGACTCGCGGTGGCCCAGACGGACGGCCTGGAGGTCGTCCATGTCCAGGTCACCGAGGGCGAGTAGGGCGAGCAGCCTGGCGGCCAGGGCGCCGGCGACGGCGATCTCCTCGTCGCGAGGGGGGGCGGCTCGCCGGGTGAATCCGACGACTCCCCGACCAGCCGCCCGGCGAGCCTGCGCACCTCCTTCTCGCCCAGGGCGCACTTCTCACCCCGGAACGACACGAGGTCCGTCAGCCGTACCGGCTTGTCGACCAGCCCGGCGCCGGGGCCGTCCGTCACGAACAGCTTTTTCACCAGCGCGGCGACCAGGCTGGACGCCAACTTCCCGCCGAGTACCGTCGGTGCCCTTCCCCACCCCCAGGGCCGGGCGACGGAGGGAGCCTGTCGGGGAGTCGGCGGACGGTCGGCCGGTCAGGACAACTGACCGTCGTAGTCCGGCAGTTTGAACGTCTTCTCGGCGTGGCCGCCGGAGAGGTCGGTGGCGCTGTTGCCGATGTTCGCGATGATCGTGTAGCCCTTGGACTCGATGTCGGCGCGCTGGGCGGTCTTGTAGTCGGCGACGTCCTTGAACAGGTCGAACAGGCCGCGGACATAGAGGCCGTCGACGTCGTAGCCGTCGTGTTCGAGGTTGTACTTCGTCGGAGCCTTGATGATTCCGGGGCGGGCGGTGACGAAGAACAGTGAGACGCCGTGCTCCTGGGCGTACTGGGCGACCTTCAGCACGGGCCTGTTGGCGGGCTGCGGGTAGCTGAAGCCGAAGTCGGTCTGCAGGGTGGTGTTGTCGATGTCGAACACGATGGCCTGCTTCTCGCCCGGCCTGGTGTTCGCGATGCGCTGTTCCAGGTAGGGCAGGGCCTGGTCCATCACGGCCTGGCAGTCCTTCTGCCAGGTCGCGTAGTCGACGTTCCCGGACGCGGTGGCGGTGGCCGTGGAGGTGGCCGTGGCGCTCGTCGTGGCGGAGGCCGACGTGTCGGTCGCGGCCTGCGCGCCGACGGGGGCGGCCAGCGCGGTGACGGCGGCCGTGGCGACGGCGGTCATGCCGATGCGGCCCGTCCAGGTGCCTCTGGTCATGGGTGGGGGGTCCTCTCGCGTCCGTAACGCTGCGGGTTGTTGTGGGCATGCTCGTCCCGCAGGGTGGCGGAAGGGGAACCAGATGATTACTGGACGGTAACTATGGGGAGATGCAGGCCACATGAGGCAGGTCACGCCAGAGAGAGCGCAGCCCCCGCCTGTCGGTGACATGGGGCACAGTCGTTTTGTCCGTTACTAGGCGGAATAGTGACGACCTGATCCCTCAAAGAGGGACTTTTCGCCCCGGAATTACGGCCGACGGCCAGCGTCTTGTAGTGATTTGTCCCAGATGAGCGTGCTGTCAAGAAGCGGGGATATTTGCGATGAAGTACTAGTTTTCATCGTAGACAAGGGGTTTGAGGGCTGATGACCCTCGGAGTTACCAAGGGATTGCCCATCCGGCGAACGCCTGCGCCGGGTGGTTTTCATGTCCCCCACCCTCCAGAGGTTTCGATGTCCCAGCGCGTCAGGTTCCGTTCTTCCCGTGCGTTCCAGCTCCGTGCCCGCGCGGCCGTCCTGGCCGCGGGCCTGGGAGTCTCGGTGGCGCTGGGGGCCGGGGTCGCGTCCGCCGTCGGCACCACGGCGGCCACCACTGCCACCGCCAAGGCCGCCGCCTCCTGGGTCGACCCGGTGAAGAAGTACACGCTCAGCGCGAGCTTCAACCAGTCCGGCAGTCACTGGCGGGCCAAGCACAGCGGTCAGGACTTCGCCGTGCCGGTCGGCACCGAGGTCGTCGCCGCGCACGGCGGCACGGTCGTCAAGGCCGGTCCCAACGGCGGCGGTGACGGCCCCGCCTACGGCAACGCCATCGTCATCAAGCACGGCAACGGGACGTACTCCCAGTGCGCCCACCTGTCGCGGATCGATGTGAAGGTCGGCCAGGTCGTCGCCACCGGTCAGCACATCGCGCTGTCCGGCAACACCGGCAACACCACCGGTCCGCACCTGCACTTCGAGATCCGTAAGACCCCGAACTACGGCTCCGCCATCGACCCGGTCGCCTTCCTGCGCGCCCACGGCGTGACCGTCTGACCGGCTGATCGGTCCACCGTGCCGCCCGGCCGGATCGGCGGGCGGCGGCCCGGTCAGGAGCCCTGCGCGCCCCCGTGCGCCTGGGTCACCAGATCGATCGCGACCTCGAGGACGGCCTTGCGCTTCAACTCGGGGTCGCCCTCCAGGTCCTGCATGACGAAGATGCCGGCGTGCAGCGTGAAGATGGCGCTGACGCAGCGGACCTGGTCGGCCAGGCTCGCGTCCGGGTTGATGATGATGTCCCGCAGGCCGCGCATCCGGTCCCTGAACGTGTCCCCGATGCGCAGTTCCCGCACCGTCGCCTGGTTCTCCTGCATGAAGCGGAACAGCGGTGCCGCGCCGGCGAGTGTCTCGCTGTAGCGGCGGACGATCTCCTGCTTGGTCTCCAGCGTGTGCGGCTGCTGCCTGCCCCACTCGATCAGGTCCTCGATCGGCTGCGTCAGGTCCTCGAAAAGGCTGACCAGGATCTCTTCCTTGGTCTTGAAGTGGTAGTAGAGCGCCGCCTTGGTGACGTCCAGGCGCTCGGCGATCTCGCGCAAAGAGGTCTTCTCGTAGCCCTGCTCGGCGAAGAGCTCGAGCGCCACGTCCTGGATGCGCTGGCGGGTGTTTCCCCGGCGCTGCTGCTTGGTGCCGTCCATGGTGCCGCCCATCCTCGTTCTCGTTGCGCTCCCGGAAAACTTACCGGCCGACCGGCCAGCAAAACTTACTTGACGCCCGGCTAGTAAGAGGTCTACCTTCCCGAGTGTAGTAACTTGCCGGTCGGCAAGTAAGTAGCAGCGCGGCTGGGGGAGTGGGAACCGATGGCGGACACGGCGAAAGTCGAGACGGACACCGGAGAGGCCGGTAAACAGCCGAAGAGCGTGCGGGTCGTCCTGCTCGCGCTCATGATCGCGATGATGCTCGCGATGCTCGACAACATGATCGTGGGCACCGCGATGCCGACGATCGTGGGAGAACTCGGAGGCCTTCAGCACCTGTCGTGGGTGGTGACCGGGTACACCCTCGCGACCGCCGCGGCCACCCCGCTGTGGGGCAAGCTCGGCGACATGTACGGGCGCAAGGGCGCCTTCATGACCTCGATCGTGATCTTCCTGGCCGGGTCCGCGCTGAGCGGCATGGCCCAGAACATGGGGGAGCTGATCGGGTTCCGCGCCATTCAGGGCCTCGGCGCGGGCGGTCTGATGGTCGGCGTGATGGCGATCATCGGTGACCTGATTCCGCCGCGGGAGCGCGGCAAGTACCAGGGCATGATGGCCGGCGTCATGGCGCTCGCGATGATCGGCGGTCCGCTGGTCGGCGGCACCATCACCGACAACTGGGGCTGGCGCTGGGCCTTCTACATCAACCTGCCGCTCGGCGCGGTGGCGCTCGTCGCGATCAGCGCCGTCCTGCACCTGCCGAAGAAGCGGGCGCAGGCGCGCGTCGACTACCTGGGCGCCGCGCTGCTGACGCTCGGCATCAGCTCCATCGTGCTCGTCACCACCTGGGGCGGCACGGAGTACGCCTGGACCTCCGCGCGGATCATGGAGCTCGTCGGGATCGGTGTCGCCGCGCTCGTCGGGTTCGTGTTCTGGCAGACCAAAGCGGCCGAGCCGATCGTGCCGCTGCACATCTTCCGCAGCCGCAACTTCACCCTGATGTCGATCATCGGCTTCTTCACCGGCTTCGTGATGTTCGGCGCGGTGCTCTTCCTGCCGCTGTACCAGCAGTCGGTGCAGGGCGCCTCCGCGACCAACTCCGGTCTGCTGCTCCTGCCCATGCTCGGCGCGATGCTGGTCGTGTCGATGGTCGCGGGCCGAGTGACCACCAACAGCGGCCGATACAAGGTCTTCCCCGTAGTGGGCAGCGTCCTGGTGATCGTCGCTCTGTATCTGCTGTCCCTGATGGACACGGAGACGACTCGGCTCACGTCGGGCCTCTACATGGCCGTCCTCGGCGCCGGCATGGGCTGCCTGATGCAGATCACCATGCTGGTCGCGCAGAACAGCGTGCAGATGAAGGACATGGGCGTCGCCTCCTCGTCCACCACCCTCTTCCGTACGCTCGGCTCGTCCTTCGGCGTCGCCATCATGGGCGCGCTGTTCAACAACCGGGTCCAGGACGTCATGACCGAGCGGGCCGGTGCGCTGGGTTCCAGGGTGACCGAGCAGTCCGCGCAGCTGGACGCGGCGAGCCTGGCCAAGCTGCCGGCGGTGGCGCGGGAGGCGTATCAGCACGCGGTGGCCGCCGGTACGCACTCGGCGTTCCTGCTGGGTGCCGTGGTGGCGGTGGTCGCGCTGGTGGCGGCGGTGTTCGTGAAGGAGGTTCCGCTGAAGGGTGCGGGCCCGGCCGCGCCCAAGCCCGGCCAGGACGCAGCGGACGACCACCCCGCGCGTGAGGGCATGGCGGAAGCAGTCTGACCCACGCGGTGAGCTGAAGGCCCCCGGCTGGTATCCGCCCCGGGGGCCTTCGTCACGCGCCGGTCGGGCAGACGGACAAGACAGTGATGGGACCTCTCGCCAGGCTCCTGACTTGTTGAATTGAGCCCAGATGCTCGGTCTGCAGCCGTAGCGTCCAGGGTGTCGGTCGGCACGGGCCCGCAGTGCTCCTTGCCGCCTTCGGGCTGGCTCACTGATAGCGTGCCGCCGCCGGCCGACACCCGCGCGGTGTGGCTCGACAGAGGCAGACACCCCGCTCGCCCCGCCACTGCGGACCGCCTCACCGACTTCCTGCTGGCCGGTGAGGAAGCCGCCCCCGGCTCACTTCCCCGGCAGCGGCAGCATCGGGTAGCTGCCCGTGTTCGTCGGTGCGTGTTCCGGCAGCCACAGGACGGCGACGGCGCCCTCCGCCGGGACATGTTCCGGGGCACCCGCGGGGCGCACGTTGCGGAAGGTCAGACGGGCGCCCAGGACGCGGGCCTGACCGGCCGCGATGGTCAGGCCGAGGCCGTGGCCGTGCCCGGCGCGGTCCTTGCTGCCGGTGCGGAAGCGGCTCGGGCCCTCGGCGAGCAGGTCCTCGGGGAAGCCGGGGCCGTGGTCCCGCACCCGGATGACCCGGCCCTCGACGGTGACCTCGATCGGCGGTTTGCCGTGCCGGGCGGCGTTGGCGAGCAGGTTGAACAGCACCCGCTCCAGGCGCCGCGGGTCCGTGGTGACCTCCGACTCGTGCACCACGCGCACGTCGACGTCCGGGTCCTTGGCCGCCACCCGCCGGGTGACGAAGTCGCCCAGCATGATGTCCTGCAGCTCGGCACGCTCCGAGGCGCCGTCCAGCCGGGCGACCTCCAGTACGTCCTCGACGAGCGTGCGCATGGCCTTCGCGCGGTCCAGGACCAGTTCCGTGGGGCGACCGGGCGGCAGCAGCTCCGCCGCCGTCAGCAGCCCGGTCACCGGCGTGCGCAGCTCGTGCGCGATGTCCGCCGTGACCCGGCGCTCCGCCTCCAGGCGCTGCTGCAGCGTGTCCGCCATCGCGTCCACCGCGCGCGCGAGGTCGTCGGTCTCGTCCCGTACGACACCACCGATGGCGTCCCGCACCCGCACGTCCGTCTCGCCCTTGGCGACCTGGTTCGCCGCGGTCGCCGCCTTGCGCAGCCGCCGCGAGAGCTGGCCGCCTATGAGCACGCCGAGCGCGCTACCGCCGAGGACGACCGCGATGGAGCCGATCACCAGGGCCTGGTCGAGGTCCTTGAGGATGTCCGTGCTGCGGTCGGTGAAGTGCGTGTGCAGGGACAGCACGTGCCCGTCCTTGACCGGGACGGCGGCCCAGATGTCCGGTACGCCGCCCGCGTGGTCGGTCACGTACGTCGCCCGGCGGCCCTCCTCGACCTTCTCCCGCAGCGACGGCGGCAGCTCCGGGTCGTCGATCTTGATGTTGGGGAAGTTCGGGCGCCCCGAGAGCTCGTAGTTGCGCTGGGCGATCTGGACGCGCTCGTCCGCGAGGTCGCGCGCGTTGTCCAGCATCGACACCCGGGCGGCGTTGTGCACGACCAGGCTGAGCGCGATCGCCACCAGCGCGCCGACCAGCGCGATGGCCGCGCTGAGCTTCCACCTCAGCCCCGTACGGATGCCCGGGCGCTCCAGGCGCTCCGGGACCAGGTGCCGCGTGATCCCCCGCATACCCCTGCTCCGCTCAGGCCTTCAACTTGTAGCCGAAGCCGCGGACCGTCTCGATACGGTCCTGGCCGATCTTGGTCCGCAGCCGCTGCACATGGACGTCGACGACGCGCGTGTCGCCGCCCCAGCCGTAGTCCCACACACGTTCCAGGAGCTTGTCGCGGGACAGGACCGTGCCCGGCGCGGAGGAGAACTCCAGCAGCAGCCGCATCTCGGTCGGCGTGAGCGCCACCGGCTGCCCGGCCCGGCGCACCTCCATGCCCTCGGTGTCGACCTCCAGGTCGCCGAAGGTCAGCACGCCGCTGTCCCCCCCGGAGGAGCCGGAGTCCGCCTGGGCGCCGTTCGCGTGCCCGAAGCGGCGCAGCACCGCGCGGATGCGGGCGACCAGGACGGCGCCGTCGAACGGCTTGGTCACGTAGTCGTCGGCGCCCGCCTCGAGGCCCAGGACGACGTCGATCGAGTCCGCGCGCGCCGACAGCATGATCACCGGTACCGACGACTCGTCGCGGATGCGCCGACACAGGCTGACGCCGTCGAGGCCGGGGACCATCACGTCCAGGAGCGCGATGTCGGGCCGGTTCGCCCGGAACGCCTCCAGGCCCGACAGGCCGTCGGGCATGGCGGTGACCGCGAAGCCGTCCCGCTCCAGGGCGAGCTGCGTGGCCTCGCGGATGACGTCGTCGTCCTCGACGAACAGGACGTGGGTCTGCTCTGCCATCCCGGTGCTCTCAGTCCTCGTGTGCTTCTCGTGGTGCGTTCTGCTGTGGTGCGGTCACCGCATGTGTGGTGCGGTCACCGCACGGACGCGCCGCCCGTGCGACGCGCTCACTGTGTGGACGCGCAAGCCGCGCGATACGTTCACTTGCGACGCCTTCACCAGGGAATCGTTTTGATGGACCCGATCGGTTCACGCCGCCTGAATTCTTTCGCAGCCGGTCGGCATTCTTTCGCAGCCGGTCAGCCGGCGGAGATCTCCCCCGTCAGTTGTCCGGTGCCGTGGACGCGCCACCCCCGACGGCGTTGCTGTACTCGTTGCGCGTGCTGTACTTCTTGGCGAACCGGCCCGCGGTCCAGCGGTAGGTGATCACGTCCTCGCCGGACGGGTTCGACACCGGGTCGCCCTTCTCGTACACCTGCTTGGTCACCACCAGGTCGCCGCGGTCTATCTCGGCGTAGACCGGGGGCTCCTCGGCCTTGAAGACATTCTCGTACCCGTTGCCCTGTTCGCGGTACACGTAGGCGCCCACACCCACCGCGTCGCCGCAGGTCAGCACGTTGATGACGACGTCGTCGACGGACCCCCCGGTCAGGTGGCCGTACGACACGTCGATGGGGTACTCGTCGGCCACGCACGGCTTGAGGCCGCGCTTCACCGCGGCCGAAACCTTCGGGTCCCCCTTGATGAGCCGGACCGCGTCCACGGGTTTGGGCGTGTTGCTGGGGCTGTAGGAGGGAGTCGTCGCGGCGCCGGCCACCGAGTCGGCGTGGGCCGGGCCCTCGTCGCGGGCGCCGGTGCCGCCGGTGCCGCAGGCGGAGACCAAAAGGGCAAGGGCGGCGAGCACGGCCACCGCCGTGATCGCCGCCTGGAAAGTGCCTTGGGCCCGGGTGGGCCCCGCGCCGGTCAGGCCGCGCAACGCTCCCGCTCCTCACGCTCCAGCGCGCGTGCGTCCAGGTCGCGGGCCTCCAGCTCCTCGCGGAGCCGGGCCAGCGCCCGGTGCAGCGTGCTCTTGACCGTTCCGGCCGACATGCCGAGGGCAGCGGCCGTCTCCTCCGTGGACATCTGCTCCCAGTGTCGCAGCACCACGACGCTGCGCTGCTTCGGAGCGAGCACCTTCATGACGTCCATCAGCAGGGCGCGGTCGGCGTGCTGCTCGGTGGAGTCCTCGACGGAGGCGTCGGGGAGCTGCTCGGTCGGGACCTCCTCCAGCTTCCGGGCCCGCCACCACTCGGTCCGCGTGTTGATCATCACGCGGCGCAGGTAGGCGTCCGCGAGCCGCTTGTCGGCGATGCCCTCCCAGCGGCCGTACGTCCGTACGAGCGCCGTCTGGAGCAAGTCCTGGGCGTCGACCGGGTCCGGCACCAGTCGGCGTGCGCTGCGTAGCAGCGCGTCCTGCCGGGTGCGCACGTACTCCTCGAACTCGAGCACCTCGCCCTGCGCCATGTTCAACCGCCTCCGATCCCCGTTACCGACCCACCTGCTGCCGGTTTTCATGCCTGTGATGCGGACGGGCTGTGGTCGGCAGCCGTCCGGTGCCTGTCGGGCACACAATCGAAGGTACGGAGGGGTTGTCACGGCGTTGTCCGAAGCAGCCTGCGGCTAGCCCTCGGCTGTGCGTCGGTTGTGTAACGGACGTAGGAACGGGGTACGGTGGAGGGCTGGTTGGGGTGGGTATGGGGCGATTTGCGAGCCCGGGAGGCGCGCGGGCATGTGACACAAGCGCCCGCGGCGCCCCCTGAGGCTGTCACCCGTCTGTGGGCTGACCGAGTGTCAGGCCAGCGGCAGCCGGTACAGCCCGCCCGGCAGCGGCTCCACCAGACCGTCCGCGACGAGGCCGTCCAGGGCCCGGGCCCGCTGGACCGGCTCGTGCCAGACGCGGTCGAGAACCGCTTGCGGGACGGGTGCGTGGGCCTCCCGCAGGACGGCCAGCAGCTTGCCGCGGACCTGCCGGTCCGTACCGGCGTACGTCTGACCCCGGCGCGGCGGCCCGTCGTGCTCGGGCTTGCCCGCGAGCCGCCAGGCGCAGTGCGCGGCGATCGGGCAGCGGTGGCACGACTCGTTCTTCGCCGTGCACACCAGCGCGCCGAGCTCCATGGAGGCGGCGGCCCAGCGGGCGGCGGTCCGCTCGTCCTCGGGCAGCAGGGCGCGGGCGAGGCGCCGCTCGGCGGCGGTGGTGGCGTTCGGCGGGTACTGGACGCCGGTGACCGCGCGCGCGAAGACGCGGCGGACGTTGGTGTCGAGGACCGCGTGCCGCTGGCCGTACGCGAAGGACGCCACCGCGGCGGCCGTGTACTCGCCGATGCCGGGCAGGGCGAGGAGCTGCGCGTGGTCGGTGGGTACGTCGCCGCCGTGCCGCTCCGCTATGGCGACGGCGGCGCCGTGCAGGCGCAGGGCCCGGCGCGGGTAGCCGAGCCGGCCCCAGGCACGGACGGCTTCGCCCGGCGCCTCCTTGGCGAGGTCGGCGGGGCGGGGCCAGCGGGCCAGCCACCGCTCGTAGACGGGCAGCACGCGGCTCACCGGCGTCTGCTGCAGCATGAACTCGCTGACCATCACGCCCCAGGGGCCCGCCTCGGGGCGCCGCCAGGGGAGGTCGCGGGCGTGTTCGTCGAACCATGCGATGACCTGCGAGTGCAGGGTCTCTCCGAGGGGTGGGCCGGGGACCTCGGTGTCGGCGGCGGTGGTTTCCGGGGCGGTGGGGCTGCTGTGTGGGGGCAGTGTGGGCGCAGTCATGACGGTTCCGATCCTGCCACGTGGGGGTGGGAGGCCGTGTGATGTGGCGCGGGGCGGTGTGTGGTGGGTCGGGGTCGGCTGGGAGCCGGCTGTCCGAGGCGCACGGCCAGGGTGCGACGGAACTCGATCAGCGCACCCAACGGTCACACACGAACAACCGGTCGCCCTTGAGCAAGGCCGTCCCTTCGCCTTCCGCCACCACGGTCGTGCCGCCGACTCCGACACGGCACCGTGACCCGACTCCTCGGCCGAGTCCCACGAGCGGCCAAGCGGCGGGGTCCCAGGGGTACTTGCCGGGATGATGATCCGGAAAAATTGTGATCCGCGCGGCGGGTGGGGCAAGGGAACGCGGCGATCTCTCGTACAGTTTGCGCCGTGGGATCTCTGCGCAATCCGGTCGGGCCGCTTCCCTCCTCCATCTACTGGCGACGGAGGATCGTACTGCTGTCTTTGATCGCCCTGTTGGCGCTGCTGATCATCTGGATCGTCACCTCGGGCGGCGGGGGCGGCAAGAACAACGGCAGCGGATCCAACGGCAAGCATCCCGCGCCCTCGACCATCACCCCGGGGCCGTCCGGCTCCGGTCCCGCGATCAGCCAACACCCCGGCGGGCGCGACGAGTCGAGCGGCGGGAGCTCCGGTGGTTCCGGTTCGGCGCCGGGCGGGACCGGTGGCTCCGACGGTGCGAGCGGGGGCGGCTCCGGCTCCGGGCAGTTTGCCGGCGGCTCGGACGACGGCGCCAAGGGCGGCGGCGGTACGGGCACCACGCTGCCGGCCGACACCACGCTGCCCAACTGCACCGCCGCTGCGGTCAAGTTGACCCTGCGCAGTGTCCACAACTCCTACGGGCCCGGCCGGACGCCGACCTTCGAGCTGACCGCCAAGAACTCCTCCGGCAGCGACTGCAAGGTCGACCTCGGGCCCAAGGCCGCGGTGGTGACGATCACCCAGGCCGGCAGCAGTGACGACTACTGGTCGTCGGCCGACTGCCCCAGGACGGCGGGGAGCCTGCTGTACCGGGTGCCGGCGGGCAGCAGCATCAAGTACACGGTGGAGTGGGACCGGAAGCCGAGCGCTCCGCAGTGTGCGACCCCGCCGGCAGGGTCGGCCGGGGCGGGGACGTATCTGGTGGAGGCGAAGGTTCCGGGATTCGCGAAGCTGCAGACGTCGTTCGTGCTCTCGGCCGACTAGCCGAGGGCAGGGTGCGGTCGCTCGGCCGGGGGCAGGGTGTCGTCCCTCGGGTGGGCACGGCGGTGGCGGCAGACGGCCGCCCGCCCTCGGCCGTCCGCCTCAGACGTACCGCTCCAGGATCGACGACTCCGCCAGCCGCGACAGGCCCTCCCTGACGCTCCGTGCCCTCGCCTCGCCGACACCGTCCACGGTCTGGAGGTCGTCGACGCTCGCGGCGAGCAGTTTCTGCAGGCTGCCGAAGTGTTCCACCAGGCGGTCGATGATGGCGCCGGGGAGGCGGGGGACCTTGGCCAGGAGGCGGAAGCCGCGGGGGGAGACCGCCGAGTCGAGGGTTTCCGGGGAGCCGCTGTAGCCCAGGGCGCGGGCCACCGTGGACAGTTCGAGGAGCTCGGCGTGGGTGAGCGCGTCGAGCTCGGCCAGCGCCTCGTCGACCGTGCGGGAGCGCTTGGCCGTGGGCTCGGGGACGTAGTCCCGGACGACCAGTTCGCGCTCCGGCTCCACGCCCGCGATCAACTCGTCGAGCTGGAGGGCCAGGAGGCGTCCGTCCGTGCCCAGTTCGACCACGTATTCGGCGATTTCGGTGGCGATGCGGCGCACCATCTCCAGACGCTGCGCGACCGCCGAGACGTCCCGGACCGTCACCAGGTCCTCGATCTCCAGCGCCGACAACGTGCCCGCGACCTCGTCCAGGCGGAGCTTGTAGCGCTCCAGGGTCGCCAGGGCCTGGTTGGCGCGGGAGAGGATCGCTGCGGAGTCCTCCAGGACGCGGCGCTGGCCGTCCACGTACAGGGCGATGAGCCTCATGGACTGGGAGACCGAGACGACCGGGAAGCCGACCTGCTTGGAGACGCGGTCCGCCGTACGGTGCCGCGTGCCCGTCTCCTCCGTGGGGATCGTCGGGTCCGGAACGAGCTGCACGCCCGCCCGCAGGATCTTCGACAGGTCCGACGACAGCACGAGGGCGCCGTCCAGCTTGCACAGCTCCCGCAGGCGCGTCGCCGTGAACTCGACGTCCAGGACGAAGCCGCCCGTGCACATCGCCTCGACGGTCTTGTCGGAGCCGAGGACGATGAGCCCGCCGGTGTTGCCACGGAGCACCCGCTCGAGGCCGTCACGCAGGGCCGTGCCGGGTGCCACGGCGCTCAGTGAGGCGCGCATCAGGCCATCGGCACCGGAACTCCCACCGGACTTTCCGGGAGCTGCTGCCCGGTCGTTGGCTGCCACTGCACTCCTCCGGTCGCAGGTTCTGAGGCGCTCCCGTTTCGCACACTCGGTTCGTACGGACGGGCGAGACCAGGGCAAAGTCTACCGGCGGTCCTCCGCCTCCCGCGGGGCCTCTCGGCGACGGGACCGGGGAAGGACCCGCAGAGCGTCCCCTATGTCGGCGACTTCCAGGACCTTCATACCCGCAGGGATCTTGCCCGGGTCGTTCGGCACGAGGGCGTGCGTGAAGCCCAGGCGGTGGGCCTCCGCGAGCCGGCGCTGGACCCCCGTGACCCGTCTGACCTCGCCCGCGAGACCCACTTCGCCGATCGCGACGAGGTTCTTGGGCAGCGGGGTGTCACTCGCGGCCGACGCCAGCGCGAGGGCGACCGCCAGGTCGGCGGCCGGCTCGGAGAGCTTCACGCCGCCGACCGTCGCCGAGTAGATGTCCCGTTTGCCCAGGGCGCTGATCCGGCCCCGCTGCTCCAGGACGGCCAGCATCATCGAGACGCGGGAGGTCTCCAGGCCCGACGTCGTACGGCGCGGGGAGGGGATCTGCGAGTCGACCGTGAGGGCCTGGACTTCGGCCACCAGGGGGCGGCGGCCCTCCAGGGTGACGGTCAGGCAGGTGCCGGGCACCGGCTCGGCACGGCGGGTCAGGAACAGGCCGCTCGGGTCGGCCAGGCCCGTGATGCCCTCGTCGTGCAGCTCGAAGCAGCCGACCTCGTCCGTCGCGCCGTAGCGGTTCTTGACGCCGCGGACGAGGCGCAGGCGCGCGTGGCGGTCGCCCTCGAAGTGCAGAACGACGTCCACGAGGTGCTCCAGGAGACGGGGGCCCGCGATCGTGCCGTCCTTGGTGACATGGCCCACGAGCAGCGTGGACATGCCGCGCTCCTTGGAGGCGCGGATGAGGGCGCCGGCGACCTCGCGGACCTGGGCCATGCCGCCGGGTGCGCCGTCGATCTCCGGGGAGGCCACCGTCTGCACCGAGTCGAGGATCAGCAGCGACGGCTTCACCGCGTCCAAGTGGCCGAGGACGGCGGCCAGATCGGTCTCGGCGGCGAGATAGAGGTGGTCGTCGATGGCGTTGATGCGGTCGGCACGCAGGCGGACCTGGCTCGCGGACTCCTCGCCCGTGACGTACAGCGTGCGGTGTTCGTCACTGGCCGCCTTGGCTGCCACGTCCAGCAGGAGCGTGGACTTGCCGACGCCGGGTTCGCCCGCGACGAGGACGACGGCACCGGGGACGAGTCCGCCGCCGAGGACGCGGTCCAGCTCGGGCACGCCGGTGGAGCGGGCGGTGGCCTGGCGGCCGTCGACCTGGCCGATGGGCAGGGCGGAGGTGGTGACGCGGCCCGGCGTCGTCGTACGGACCGCGGGCGCGCCGTACTCCTCGACCGTGCCCCAGGCCTGGCACTCGGGGCAGCGGCCGAGCCACTTGGCCGTCTGCCAGCCGCATTCCGTGCAGCGGTAGGACGTGCGGTCCTTGGTGGTCTTCGTACGGGCAGCCATGGGTGAAACCGTAGCCGCCGCCACTGACAACGCGTGCGCGGAGAGCGGGAGGGAGGGCCGCGTGCAGATGCCTGGGTGCGGGTCCTATGGGGCCGTGCATCCCGTACGAGCCACGGAACGGAAGGTTCCTGTCCCCTTATGAGGGATCGTTTCACCCGTACGGATTAAATGTGCTCAAGGGGGAAGAACGGGCCATCCCCCGCCGCCTACGGTCGCACGGGTGATGAGCAGCAGCCCGGAGACCACGACCCGAACGACCGGCGCACACCGGGCGCACCGGGAAGCGCGCGACCGCGCTGCAGCGCGCACGCTGGCGCAGCGCCCGCCCGCGCGCTACGAGCCGTACCTGGACGGTCTGTTCACCTACTGCCTGTCCGTGCTGTGCGACCACGACGCGGCGACCGCCGCCCTCGGGGAGGCCCTCGCACTCGCCGAGCGCCGCGGGCAGCGCGTCCCGGAGACCGCGGGGGAGCGCAGGGCCTGGCTGTACGCGCTGGCCCGCTGGGCGTGCCTGCGCAAGCTGGCCGAGGCCAAGCAGAAACGTCAGGGCACGCATGCCGTCGGGCGCCACGGGGACGCCCGGCAGCGGTCGGTCCCGTCCGCCGCCCCGCCCGTCTCCGAGGAGGTCCAGGAGCGGCGGCGCGAACTCGCTCTGCTCGCGTGGCCGGAGGCCGCCGGCACCACCCCGGAGCAGCGCGAGGCGCTCGAACTCGCCGTGCGCCACCACCTCGCCGCCCACGAGGTCGCCGCCGTCCTCGGCATGGACCTAGCCACCGCGCGCGAGCTGCTCGCCTCCGCCGCCTGCGAGGTCGAGCGCACCCGCGCGGCCCTCGCCGTCGTGGAGACCGGCACCTGCCCGAGCGTGGCCTGCCTCACGGAAGACAACCAGCTCGTGCTCAGCTCGGCCCTGCGGCGCGAGCTCGTCCGGCACGTCGACGACTGTCCGCGCTGCCGCCGCACCGCCGAGCGCGCGATCCCCGGCCGGTGGCCCGGCGTCACCGTCACACCCTCCGAGCTGCCCGTGCTGGAGGCGCCCCGCGCGGCCCTGCGCGTCGCCATGGCGCACCACCCGCGCGCGCGGGGCGCCGCGCCCCGCTTCGACCGGCGGGGTTTCCCGATGGACCCCAAGGACCGCGCGGCCCGCAGGGACCGGCTACGCGCGCGTGCCGTGACGACGACCGTGGTCGCCACCGTGGTCGCCGCCCCCGTGCTGGCCCTGTGGGCCGCCTACCGGGGCACCCCGACCGGCGAGGGCCAGGACGGCCCCTCCGCCACCGCGCACGAGGCGCACGACCCCGGCACCCTCGGCGACGAGGCGGCGGGAGGCGGCTACGAGAACGCCGGCAACGCCCGCACCGGACCCGACGCCCGGTTCGGCGAGGGCGGCAAGCCGGACGTCTCCGTGGAGGTCATCAGCGTCTCGGGTGCCGGCCGCAAGGACGGCCGCCTGACCGTGACCGCCGACAACAGCGGTGACACCACGCTCGTCACGTTGACCGCGTCCGGGCCCTCGCCGGTCCACTGGTCCGCGTCCACCGGGGCGTCCTGGCTCTACCTGAGCCGGTCCTCGGGAACGCTCCGGCCCGGCGAGTCGTTGACGATCAGGGTGTACGTCGACCATCTGCGCGAGCCGTCCGGCCACTGGAGCGCGCGCATGGCGATCGCGCCCGCCGGCGCCGTCGTCTCGATCGAGGGCTACGGCACGGCACCCAGCCCCTCCGATCCCGGCCCCACCCGCCCCGGCGACCCGCCCCCGACGTCCGACCCGCACCCCACGCCCACGGCATCGCCCCCCGCGGACCCGACGCCGACCGATCCGCCCCCGTCGTCCGACCCCGACCCGACCCCCACCGACCCGTCCCCCACCGACCCGTCGCCCACCGACCCGTCCCCCTCCGACCCGTCCCCCTCCGACCCGTCCCCCTCCGACCCCGGAGGCTCGACCCCGCCACCCGACAACGGGGGCACCCCGAGCCCGTCGGACAGCTAACGGGCGATGATCAGTGCCGGGCGACGCCCCCCGGGAGTGCCGGATCATCGCCAGACCTTCAGCGAGCGCCGGTCACCGCACGTACGGCCTGGGGAGGCCGGTTACCCGCACGTACGGCCTGGGGAGGCCGGTTACCCGCACGTACGGCCTGGGGAGGCCGGTTACCCGCACGTACGGCCTCGGGAGGCCGGTTACCCGCACGTACGGCCTCGGGAGGCCGGTTACCCGCACGTACGGCCTGGGGAGGCCGGTTACCCGCACGTACGGCCTCGGGAGGCCGGTCACCGTACGCACGGCCTCGGGAGGCCGGTCACCGCACGACCTCAGGA
Organism: Streptomyces sp. NPDC005202; assembly: GCF_040608235.1. NCBI lineage: Bacteria > Bacillati > Actinomycetota > Actinomycetes > Kitasatosporales > Streptomycetaceae > Streptomyces > Streptomyces sp. NPDC005202. The sequence continues at coordinate 135,112 of NZ_JBEXHW010000014.1, forward strand.
GACCGGTCAGGAAACGGCCCTCGGGAGCGCCCCTCAGTCCACCGGATCCGCCGGATGAGGTGCCAGCAGCGGGAGCTGGGAGGCCAGGCGTTCCTCGCACAGTTCGACCAGGCGGTCGTAGCCGGCCTTGCCCATCAGTTCGGTCAGTTCGGCTCGGTAGGAGACGTACACCGGCTCGCCCGCGCCGTGCGCCGACGTCGCCGAGGTGCACCACCAGTGCAGGTCGTGGCCGCCCGGCCCCCAGCCCCGGCGGTCGTACTCGCCGATCGACACCTGGAGCACGCGCGTGTCGTCGGGCCGGTCGATCCAGTCGAAGGTCCGCCGGATCGGCAGCTGCCAGCACACGTCCGGCTTGGTCTCCAGCGGCTCGCGGCCCTCCTTCAGCGCCAGGATGTGCAGCGAGCAGCCGGCGCCGCCGGGGAAGCCGGGCCGGTTCTGGAAGATGCACGAGCCCTGGTAGGGGCGGGTCTGCCGGGAGCCTTCGTCGTCCTCGGAGACCCAGCCCTTCTTCGTCCCCTGGGCGTGGTTCTGCCAGATCTCCGGCGTGAGCCGCGCCACGTGCTCGGCGACCCGCTTCTCGTCGTCCTCGTCGGAGAAGTGGGCCCCCAGCGTGCAGCACCCGTCGTCCGCTCGACCCGCCTGGATGCCCTGGCAGCCGCTTCCGAAGATGCAGTTCCAGCGAGAGGTCAGCCATGTCAGATCACAGCGGAAGACCTGCTCGTCGTCCGCCGGATCCGGGAACTCCACCCACGCGCGCGCAAAGTCGAGCCCCTTCTCGTCGGGCTCCGGGCTCTTCTTCGCCTTCATCGGTGGCGTCGCCTGCGAAGAACCCTTGGCCGACGCGGCCGTTCCGGCCTTCTCGTCAGCCTTGGTCACGTTTGTCGACTTCGTCGATTCTGCCGAGTTTTCGTTCTTCGCCTTTTTCGTCTTTGGCACCCGTCCAGGGTAAGTCGCCCGGCACCCCTCCCGGGACCGTCCCGGGCAGGGCACCGAGGGCGGACGACGGCCCAGGTGGCAGTAGCGTTCCGTATATGAGACTCGGTGTCCTCGACGTGGGTTCGAACACGGTGCATCTGCTGGTGGTCGATGCGCACCCCGGCGCGCGCCCATTGCCCGCACACTCGCACAAGGCGGAGCTGCGGCTCGCCCAACTCCTGGACGAGGGCGGTGCGATCGGCCCCGACGGGATCGACAAGCTGATCGCCGTCGTCCAGGACGCGCTCCAGGCCGCCGAGGACAAGGGCGTCGAGGACCTGCTGCCGTTCGCGACCTCCGCCGTGCGCGAGGCCAGCAACGCCGACGACGTCCTCGCGCGCGTGCAGGCCGAAACCGGCGTCGAGCTGCAGGTGCTCTCCGGTGCGGAGGAGGCCCGCCTCACCTTCCTCGCCGCCCGCCGCTGGTTCGGCTGGTCGGCCGGGAAACTTCTGGTCCTGGACATCGGTGGCGGCTCTTTGGAGATCGCCTACGGCATCGACGAGGGGCCCGACGCGGCCGTCTCGCTGCCCCTCGGCGCGGGCCGGCTCACTACCGCCTGGCTGCCCGGCGATCCGCCCGCCCCGGAGGACGTCAGGGCGCTGCGCCGCCATGTGCGGGCGCAGATCGCCCGGACGGTCGGGGAATTCAGCCGTTTCGGCCCGCCCGACCACGTGGTCGGCACCTCGAAGACGTTCAAGCAGCTCGCCCGCATCGCCGGCGCCGCGCGCTCCGCCGAGGGCCTCTACGCTCAGCGTGAGCTGAAGCGGGAGTCCCTGGAGGGATGGGTGCCGAAGCTCGCCGGCATGACGGCCGCCGAGCGCGCCGAGCTGCCTGGCGTATCCGAGGGCCGGGCGGCCCAGCTCCTGGCGGGGGCGCTGGTCGCCGAGGGCGCGATGGACCTGTTCGGCGTGGAGAACCTGGAGATCTGCCCGTGGGCGCTGAGGGAGGGCGTGATCCTGCGCCGGCTGGATCACATGGGCACGGCATGAGTTCCCCGGGCAGGGGCGCGCGGCTGTGACATTGTGCGGCTCCGCCGCGTGGGCGCGACCAGCCACGGACGACCCGTGGGCGCGCACGACGAGACCCACAACGGCGCTTGGGCGAACGGGCACCCCCGACGAACAGGAGGCCACACCGTCCCCTTGGCCAAAGCCCACCGTCCCCGGCCCAGCCGTCTGAGGCACCCCGTACCCTGTCCCTCGTGGCAGAACCAGTGGTGCGCATCCCGGATGCGAAGGTCGCCCTGTCGACGGCCTCGGTGTATCCGGAGTCGACGGCGACGGCCTTCGAGATCGCCGCGCGCCTCGGGTACGACGGCGTCGAGGTGATGGTGTGGACCGACCCCGTCAGCCAGGACATCGAGGCGCTGCACAAGCTCAGCGACTACCACCAGATCCCGATCCTCGCCGTTCACGCCCCCTGCCTGCTGATCACGCAGCGGGTGTGGTCCACCGACCCCTGGGTCAAGCTCCAGCGTGCCCGGGCGGCCGCCGAGAAGCTCGGCGCGACGACTGTCGTGGTCCACCCGCCGTTCCGCTGGCAGCGGCAGTACGCCCGTGACTTCGTCGCCGGGATCTGGCGGATGGCGAACGAGACGGATGTGCGCTTCGCCGTCGAGAACATGTACCCCTGGCGCTACCGCGACCGCGAGATGCTCGCGTACGCCCCCGACTGGGACGTGACGAAGGACGACTACCGCCACTTCACGATCGATCTCAGCCACACCGCGACGGCCCGCACCGACGCGATCCAGATGATCGACCGCATGGGCGACCGGCTCGGCCACGTCCACCTCGCCGACGGTGGCGGCTCCAACAAGGACGAGCACCTCGTGCCCGGCCGCGGCACCCAGCCCTGCGCCGAGCTGCTGGAACGTCTCGCCCTGTCCGGCTTCGACGGCCACGTCGTCATCGAGGTCAACACCCGCCGCGCCATGTCCAGCGCCGAGCGCGAGGCCGACCTCGCCGAGGCCCTGGCGTTCACGCGGCTCCACCTGGCGTCGGCGGTCAAGGGGACCCGGCGATGACCGACGCCACCGCGCGGCGCCGGGGGCGCCCCCCGCGTACGGAGTCCGCGGACACCCGTGACCGCATCCTGAGCGCGGCCCGCGAGGTGTTCTCCGAGCGCGGCTACGAGAAGACGTCCGTGCGCGGCATCGCCAAGGCGGCCGGCGTGGACTCGGCCCTCGTCCACCACTACTTCGGCACCAAGGAGCAGATCTTCGAGGCGGCCATCGAGGTCGCCTTCGCGCCCGCTCTCAACGCGCCGGACGCGGTCGCCGACGGCCCGCTCGACGGCGTCGGCGAGCGCCTGACCCGGTTCATCTTCGGCATCTGGGAGAACCCCACCACCCGTACGCCGCTGCTGGCGATCGTCCGCTCCGCCGTGAACAACGACACCGCGGCCGCCGTCTTCCGCCGCCTGCTCGCCTCGCAGCTGCTGCGCCGCATCGCCGCCCAGCTCGACCTGCCGGACGCGGAGCTGCGCGCCGAGCTCGCCGCGGCGCAGCTGGTGGGGTGCGCGATGCTGCGGTACGTGATCAAGGTGGAGCCGCTGGCGTCGGCGGACGTGGAGCAGATCATCGCGCGGGTGGCACCGGTGGTTCAGGGGCATCTCACAAGCCCGTAGGCGCAGGGTTCACGCGGGCACGACTCCCGAGGCATGCGTCCCGCATTCCGGACACCGCGTCCCGCTCTCTGGATGACCGGCGTACGCTCGACTGAGTCAGAACTCTGTCAGCGCCCTCTGGCAGAACTCTCCGAAGGAGCGAGCGACGATGCCCGAGCTGAGGTCCCGCACAGTCACCCACGGCCGCAACATGGCGGGCGCCCGCGCCCTGATGCGCGCCTCCGGTGTACCCGGTGCGGACATCGGGCGGAAGCCGATCGTCGCCATCGCCAACAGCTTCACGGAGTTCGTGCCCGGTCACACCCACCTCCAGCCGGTCGGCCGGATCGTCAGCGAGGCGGTCCGGGAGGCGGGCGGCATCCCGCGCGAGTTCAACACGATCGCGGTCGACGACGGCATCGCGATGGGTCACGGCGGCATGCTCTACAGCCTGCCCTCCCGCGACCTGATCGCGGACAGCGTCGAGTACATGGTCGAGGCCCACTGCGCCGACGCCCTGATCTGCATCTCCAACTGCGACAAAATCACCCCGGGCATGCTGATGGCGGCCCTGCGCCTGAACATCCCGACGGTCTTCGTCTCCGGTGGCCCCATGGAGTCCGGCCGCGCCACCCTGGTCGACGGCACGGTCCGCACGCTCGACCTGGTCGACGCGATCTCCGACGCCGTGAACGACAAGGTCTCGGACGAGGACATCCTCCGCATCGAGGAGAACGCCTGCCCGACCTGCGGCTCCTGTTCCGGCATGTTCACGGCCAACTCGATGAACTGCCTGACCGAGGCGATCGGCCTCTCCCTCCCCGGCAACGGCTCGGTCCTGGCCACGCACACGGCCCGCCGGGCGCTGTACGAGAACGCGGCCCGCACGGTGATGGACCTGACCCGCCGCTACTACGAGCAGGACGACGAGACGGTCCTGCCCCGCTCGATCGCCACCTTCTCGGCCTTCGAGAACGCGATGGCCCTCGACATCGCGATGGGCGGCTCGACCAACACGATCCTGCACCTGCTGGCCGCCGCCCAGGAGGCCGGCGTCCCCTTCGGGCTGGAGGAGATCGACGCCGTCTCGCGCCGGGTGCCCTGCCTGGCAAAGGTGGCCCCGAACGTCGCCAAGGGCCGCACGTACTACATGGAGGACGTGCACCGCGCCGGCGGCATCCCCGCCCTGCTCGGTGAACTGCACCGCGCGGGCCTGCTGAACGAGGACGTGCACGCGGTCCACAGCCCGTCCCTGGCGGACTGGCTGAAGACGTGGGACGTCCGCGGCGGCTCCCCGTCGCAGGAGGCGGTGGAGCTGTGGCACGCGGCCCCCGGCTGCGTCCGTTCTGCCGAGGCCTTCTCCCAGTCGGAGCGCTGGGAGTCCCTGGACGACGACGCCGAGAACGGCTGCATCCGCTCGGTCGAGCACGCCTACTCGAAGGACGGCGGCCTGGCGGTCCTCAAGGGCAACCTGGCCGTCGACGGCTGCGTGGTGAAGACGGCCGGCGTCGACGAGTCGATCTGGACGTTCGAGGGCCCGGCGGTGGTCTGCGAGTCCCAGGAGGAGGCCGTCCAGAAGATCCTCACCCAGCAGGTCAAGGAGGGCGACGTCGTCGTCATCCGCTACGAGGGCCCCAAGGGCGGACCCGGCATGCAGGAGATGCTCTACCCGACCTCGTACCTGAAGGGCCGCGGCCTGGGCAAGGCCTGCGCCCTGATCACGGACGGCCGTTTCTCCGGCGGCACCTCGGGCCTGTCCATCGGCCATGCCTCGCCGGAGGCGGCCTCCGGCGGCACGATCGCGCTCGTCGAGGACGGCGACCGCATCCGCATCGACATCCCGAACCGCTCCATCGAGCTGCTGGTGGACGACGCGGAGCTGTCCCGCCGCGAGCAGGCGCTGAACGGCGTGTACGCCCCGAAGAACCGCGACCGCAAGGTCTCCGCGGCGCTGCGGGCGTACGCGGCGATGGCTACCAGCGCGGACAAGGGTGCCGTGCGGGACGTGTCGAAGCTGGGCTGACCCTCCTCGACCCGCGGGGCCGTCTCCTCGGGGACGGCCCCCGCTCATGTCACCAGGTCGACGGATCGCGTCCGTCGACGGCGAAGACGGTGCCGTCGGGAGCGCCGGCGTACACGTGGCCGTGGACGATCACGGGTTCGGGCAGGGCGGCGGCCACCCGGTCCGCGTTCGCGCCGAGCCGGGACGGAGTCTGCCCGACGATCCGCCCGCTGTGGGCGTTCACCGCCAGCAGGCGGCCGTCGCCGGCGGTGAAGTACACGTGGTCGGGGTCCGCCACCGGCGCCGAACCACGGCTCACGGCCGTCTCCAGTTGCCACCGCACCTTCCGCGCCGCCAGGTCGACCGCCTGCAGCGAGCCACCGGCGGCCAGGAGATGCACGACGTCTTCGTGCACGGTCGCCTGCACGGCGTCGAGGGGGACGGGCAGCGCGACCCGGAAGGACGTCCTGGACTTCGGGGTGTAACGGACCACGGCGTTGACCTGACCGAAGGGCCCTTGAGCGGCGAGGAGGACAAGGGAGCCGCCCCGGCTGCCGACGGGCGTCAGCGCATCCGGCAGCCGTGCCTCCCAGCGCACGGCACCCGTCTTCGGATCCAGCGCGACGACCCGCGTGAGCGACCCGTCGGCCGACGTACTCGCCGCGTAGGCCAGCGGGTCCCCGGTGAATGCGGAGAAGTGGGGCGTGGCCTGGCCCGGTACGCGTCTGCTCCACCTGGTGTCGCCCGACGCGCTGTCCACGCCGCGCACCACCCCGTCGGCACCGGTGAGCAGCAGCATGCCACCGGCGTACTGCACCCCGCTGTACGCGGGGACGCTCCGCTGCCAACGCGGTCTGCCCGAGGCGGGATCGAGTGCTTCCAGATGCCGGCCGTGGTCCGTCATGGGCTGCACCAGACCGCCCGACACGACGGGCGGCGCGCTGCGGAGCATCCTGGCGACGGTGTGCCGCCACAGCAGGGCCCCGTCCGACGGATCGAGGGCGTAGACCAGCCCCGGCCGTGAGCAGAGCAGCTTCCCGGCCCCGTACGAACACTGGGGCACGCCCTCACCCGCGGACACGGCCTTCGACGCCCACCCGGGAAACGCGGCCGGGGTGGCCCCGGCAGCCGCGCTCTCCGCCGCGGTGTTCCTCGGTGCGGCCTGCTCCCCACCGAGCAGCTGCACCGAGGCGAGCACCCCGCCCACGACCAGGGCGAGCGCCCCTGCCGCCCAAGCCAGCCGTGTGCGCAGGCGCTTCCCGGTCCGCACCTCGGGCTCCTCGACGCGGGGCTCGGGCCTCGGGGCATCGCCCGTCCCCTGCGCCGGTATGAACGCCTGCGTGTCGTACGAGGCCGCCACCGACCGCAGTTCCCGCATCAGCTCGTCGGGAGTGGGCCGGTCCTCGGGCTCCTTGGCGAGGCAGCGCAGGACGAGCGGCGCCAGATCCTCCGGTACGCCGGTCAGGTCGGGCTCGTCGTGCACGACCTGGTAGGCGACGATGTACGGGCTGTCGGAGTCGAACGGCCCGCGCCCGGTCGCCGCGTGCACCATCACGGACCCGAGCGCGAAGATGTCGGCCGCAGGTCCGACCTCCCGGGGCCGCCGAAACTGCTCGGGCGCCATGAACGGCGGTGTGCCAATCAACTTGCCCGTCTCCGTGCGCAGTTCGCTGTCCTTCGGCCGGGAGATGCCGAAGTCGATGACCTTGGGTCCGTCCTCGGCGAGCAGTACGTTGCTCGGTTTGAGATCACGGTGGACCACGCCCACCCGGTGGATGTCGCGCAGGGCCTCCGCGAGCCCGGCCATCAGCCGGCGCAACTGTTCCGAAGCCATGGGCCCGTTCCGCTTCACCTGGTCGGACAGCGTGGGCCCCGGAATGAACAGGGTGGCCATCCAGGGCCGTTCGGCCTCCGGATCGGCGTCGACGACGGGCGCGGTGAAGGCGCCGCTGACCCTCCGCGCTGCCGCCACCTCCTGCCGGAACCGGCCCCTGAACTCGGGATCCCTGGCGAACGCGGCGTGTACGACCTTCACCGCGAGCTTCAGTCCCGAGGTGCTGCGGGCCAGGTGCACCACGCCCATGCCGCCCGAGCCGAGACACGACTCCAGGTGGTAGTGACCGGCGTACTCGGGAAGTTCCGCTTCCGCGCCCGCTCCGGTGTTGCGCTGTGGCGCCATGGCCCCCCCGTGCTGTTCGTTCGCGCGCGCGACGCACGGAGCCTAGTCGAAGACTCGAACCGGACCGAGGCGGCTTGCTAGCCTCCGCGTGCGAGTCGCGCACATGTGTTTCGTGGCGTGTTCCAGGGGAATCAACGGGACCCCATGGCAGTCATGGGGTGCAACGGGGGGTCTGTCATGTCTGTTGACCGTGTCGAAGAGGTCGAGGGCGGCGGTGAGGCGGAGGCCGTCGCAACGACGGCGGCTCTGCCGTACTACCAGGTCGCGCCGGGCGTGCGGCTGAACGTCCGCAGCGGCCCGGGCACCAGCTACAGCATCGTGCGCGTCCTGCCCGAGGGCGCCTCCGTCCCGATCTACTGCCAGACCCCGGGCTCGACAGTCACGGGCCCGTACGGCACGAGCACCATCTGGGACAACATCGGCAACGGCGAGTACGTCTCGGACGCCTACGTGAAAACCGGCAGCGACGGCTACGTCGCCCCCCGCTGCGGCTGAGCCCGGCGGAGCCCGCGGCCGGACCGGAGCCATAATCGACCCGTGAGCGACGAGAACGGCACCCCGGACACCCCCGCGGGCTCCACGGCGGCCTCCGCAGGCCCCCGCCCGGAGCCCCTCCGCTTCTTCGGCACGTCCTGGGTGAACCACGACGACGGCTACACGGCCCGCCGCATCGGCGTAGCCGCCGGCTCGCTCGCGGCGGCCGCCGTCTCCTGCCTCGTGCTCCGCTTCGCCTACGAGGGTCTCCAGATCGCCGACTCGGGCGCCTTCGTGACCCTCCTCGTGGTCGTGATGTTCGCCGTGTGCAGCGCGCTCGCCTTCCGCCACACCTGGGACGGCTTCAGCAAGCGCCCTGACCCCGACCGCCAGGCCTCCCTGCGCGGCCTGCTCGCCATCGGCTTCGTCGGCTCCCTCCTCGCCTACTTCTTCCGCTCCCTCACCGAGGCCCCCGGCGAGAAACTGCACCGCGAGGAGTACCAGCAGGCCCGCGAGCAGTACGAACGCCGAGCCACCCGCCGCACGGGCAACCCGTCGAAGAAACGACGCCGCTCCTGACCGGAGGGGGCTGTCGGTCTTCTGGGGGCTCCTGACCGGACCGCGCCGTCGGCCTCCCGTGCCGCTCCTGTCCGCACGGGCCCTCGGCCCGCGCTGCCCCGCACCGCCCCACGCCGGGCCGTCCCGCACCGCCCCACGCCGGGCCGTCCCGCACCCTCCCACGCCGGGCCGTCCCGCACCCTCCCACGCCGGGCCGTCCCGCACCGCCCCACGCCGGGCCGTCCCGCACCGCCCCACGCCGGGCCGTCCCGCACCGCCCCACGCCGGGCCGTCCCGCACC
>NZ_JBEXHW010000014.1:144302-149021 GCF_040608235.1 Streptomyces sp. NPDC005202
GCACCGCCCCACGCCGGGCCGTCCCGCACCGCCCCACGCCGGGCCGTCCCGCACCGCCCCACGCCGGGCCGTCCCGCACCGCCCCACGCCGGGCCGTGCCGCACCGCCCCACGCCGGGCCGTCCCGCACCGCCCCACGCCGGGCCGTGCCGCACCGCCCCACGCCGCGCCGTCCCGCACCCTCCCACGCCGCGCCGCGCCGGCCCTCGTGCCGAAATCCGCTGACACAGGCCGGTCCACTGCGCCCACCATGGCCGTATGACCGCATCCCCGCCGCCCGTCCCGGGCCCCGAGAGCCTCCACGCCACCCGAGCCCACTCCTTCAACGCCGCCGCAGCCCAGTACGCCGCGAACCGCCCCTCCTACCCGCCCGCCCTCTTCGACAGGCTCGAGGAACTCACCGGCCGCCCCCTGGCGGGCGCCCGCGTCGCGGACATCGGTGCCGGCACCGGTATCGCGACGGCTCTGCTCCACCGGCGCTGACCCCGGCATCTTTCGCCCCGTGCGGCGGCAGCCCCTGGCTCGTCCCGGGCTGCCGCCCGCTCATGCTGCCTCCGCCGCAGCCGGACTGCCGGGCCTGCCGCGCCTGCCGGCGCGTCATCGCGCACCCACCCCCTTGACGGCACCCCGCCGTCCCCCGCATTATTCATCGCATGGTGAATTATGCTTCTGGTCCACCCCGCACGGGAACCGACGCCGTCCACGCCGAAGGCCTCACCGTCGTCCGCGGCCCCCGCACGGTCCTGCGCGGCCTCGACTTCACCGTCCCCCGCGGCCAGATCACCGGCCTGCTCGGCCCCTCGGGATGCGGCAAGTCGACCCTCATGCGCGCGATCGTCGGCACCCAGGCGAAGGTCACCGGAACCCTGGAGGTCCTCGGCCACCCCGCAGGCCACGCCGCCCTCCGCAGCCGCATCGGCTACGTCACCCAGGCCCCCTCCGTCTACGACGACCTGACCGTCCGCCAGAACCTCGACTACTTCGCCGCGATCCTCGACCCGGGCCGCGCGGCAGCCGAGCGCCGCCACGACAACGTCACCCGGGCCATCGCCGACGTCGACCTCACCAGCCACACCGACGCCCTGGCCGGCAACCTCTCCGGCGGCCAGCGCAACCGCGTCTCCCTGGCGGTGGCCTTGCTCGGCACCCCCGAACTCCTGGTCCTCGACGAACCCACGGTCGGCCTGGACCCGGTCCTGCGCCGCGACCTGTGGAACCTCTTCCACGACATCGCCGAGACCCGCGGCGCGACCCTCCTCGTCTCCTCCCACGTCATGGACGAGGCCGAGCGCTGCCACCGCCTCCTCCTCATGCGCGAGGGCGAGATCCTCGCCGACGACACCCCGGACTCGCTCCGGTCCCGTACCGGCTCGGAGACCGTCGAGGCGGCGTTCCTGCACCTGGTGGACGAGGCGGTCGCAGCAGGCCGCGCCAAGGAGACAGCCCGATGAACACCACGATGACCACCACGATGAGCACGAAGACGACCGCACCCGCCCCCACCGGCGCCCTGAACGCCTCCCGCACCACCGCCACCGCGGCCCGGGTGCTGCGCCAGCTCCGCCACGACCCGCGCACGATCGCCCTGCTGATCCTGGTCCCCTGCGCGCTGCTGCTCCTGCTGCGCTACGTCTTCGACGGCAGCCCCCGCACCTTCGACAACATCGGCGCCTCGCTCCTAGGGATCTTCCCGCTGATCACGATGTTCCTGGTGACCTCGATCGCCACCTTGCGCGAACGCACCTCGGGCACCCTCGAACGCCTCCTCGCCATGCCCGTCGGCAAGGGCGACCTCATCGCGGGTTACGCCCTCGCCTTCGGCATCCTCGCGATCATCCAGTCCGCCCTGGCCACGGGCCTGGCGGTCTGGTTCCTCGGCCTGGACGTCACGGGCTCGCCCTGGCTCCTCCTCCTGGTGGCCCTGCTCGACGCGCTGCTGGGCACGGCCCTCGGCCTCTTCGTCTCGGCCTTCGCGGCCTCGGAATTCCAGGCGGTCCAGTTCATGCCGGCAGTCATCTTCCCGCAACTTCTGCTCTGCGGCCTCTTCGCCCCCCGCTCCACCATGCACCCCGTCCTGGAGGCCATCTCCGACGTCCTCCCGATGTCGTACGCGGTCGACGGCATGAACGAAGTCCTCCGCCACACGGACATGACGGCGACATTCGTGCGGGACGTCCTGATCGTGGCGGGCTGCGCACTGCTGGTGCTGGGGCTGGGAGCGGCCACCTTGAGGAGGCGTACGGCCTAGCCGCCCCGCTCCGCGCCGCAACCCCACCGCACCCCGGCAACCACCGTCCCGCCTGCCGGACAACCGCCCCGCACCCCTCACCCCCGGTGCGAGGATGAACCCCATGAGCCAGAAAGTCGCAGTCCTCGGCACCGGCAAGATCGGCGAGGCCCTGCTCAGCGGAATGATCCGAGCCGGCTGGGCCCCCGCCGACCTCCTGGTCACCGCCCGCCGCCCCGAACGGGCTGAAGAACTCCGTACCCGCTACGGAGTCACCCCGGTCACCAACCCGGAGGCCGCCAAGACCGCCGACACCCTGATCCTCACGGTCAAACCGCAGGACATGGGCACCCTCCTCGACGAACTCGCCCCGCACATCCCCGCCGGCCGCCTGGTCATCAGCGGAGCCGCCGGCATCCCCACCTCCTACTTCGAGGAGCGCCTGGCCGCGGGCACCCCGGTCGTCCGCGTCATGACGAACACCCCCGCCCTCGTCGACGAGGCCATGTCCGTCATCTCCGCCGGCACCCACGCCACCGCCAGCCACCTCGCCCACGCCGAGGAGATCTTCGGCGCCGTCGGCAAGACACTCCGCGTCCCCGAGTCCCAGCAGGACGCCTGCACCGCCCTCTCCGGCTCGGGCCCGGCGTACTTCTTCTACCTGGTCGAAGCCATGACCGACGCCGGCATCCTCCTCGGCCTGCCTCGCGACAAGGCCCACGACCTCATCGTCCAGTCCGCGATCGGCGCCGCCGTGATGCTCCGCGACAGCGGGGAGCACCCCGTGAAACTCCGCGAGAACGTCACCTCGCCCGCGGGCACGACGATCAACGCCATCCGCGAACTGGAGAACCACGGGGTGCGTGCCGCGCTCATCGCCGCGCTGGAGGCCGCACGGGACCGCAGCCGCGAACTGGCGTCCGGCAACAACTGACGTCGGCGGCGGGCGGTCGGCGAACGTCGGCCCTCAGGCCGGCAGGAGCCCGATCGCCCGGTACGCCGCGTCCACCCTCGGCCGTGCCATCTCCCGGGCCTTCTCCGCGCCCGCCCGCAACACCCCCTCCACATACGCTGGATCCGCGCACAACTCCTTGTGCCTCTCCTGCACGGGCCTGAGCAGCTCGACCACGGCCTCCGCGGTGTCCTTCTTCAAGGCGCCATACGACTCATGTACACCGCTCAGGGCTTCGGGGTTCCCCCCTTCACACGCGGCCAGGATCTCCAGCAGATTCGCGACCCCGGGCCGCGACTCCCGGTCGTAGACGACGTCCTGCCCACTGTCGGTCACGGCCCGCATGACCTTCTTCCGCACGACATCCGGCTCGTCCAGCAGATACACGATCCCCGGCCCGGAGTCGTCCGACTTCCCCATCTTCGACGTCGGCTCCTGAAGGTTCATCACCCGCGCCGCCACCTTCGGATGCGTCGCCTTCGGCACCACGAACGTGTGCCCGTACCGCTGGTTGAACCGCACGGCCAGATCCCGGGTCAGCTCCACGTGCTGCGTCTGGTCGCCCCCGACCGGGACCTCGTCCGTCCCGTACGCCAGGATGTCCGCCGCCATCAGCACGGGATACGTCAGCAGCGACAGCCGCACACTCCTGCCCCGCTCCTGCTCGCGGGCGGCCTTCTCCTTGTACTGGATCATCCGCCGCATCTCACCGTCGGCCGCCATGCACTCCAGCAGATACGACAGCCGCGGATGCTCGTCCACATGGCTCTGCACGAACACGGTGCACCGCTCCGGGTCCAGCCCCGCCGCCAGCAGCAGCGTCGCCGCCTGCCGACTGAGCCTGCGCACCCGCGCGGGGTCGTGGTCCACGGTCAGCGCGTGCAGATCGACGATGCAGAACAACGCGTCCGACTGGTGCTGGTCCACCTCGACCCACCGCCGCATGGCCCCCAGGTAGTTCCCCAACGTCAGGTGCCCGGTCGGCTTGATCCCGCTGAAGACCCGTGTCATCTCCACTCCATCTCCTCGTCGAGGCCGTTGTCCCCGGCCAGCCGCCCCTCGGGAGATCTGGAGGGAGATACGAGAACGGCCGCCGAGGCGGCGGCCGTTGAAGTGCATACGTGAGTACGGCCGCCGTCAGGCGGCCCACCACTGCTGGGGACACGTATGCGTAGTCACGCACCCCAGAGTACGCCCTGGAGGGCCGTCCGGCCGTGAGTTGACACATGTCGACGGCCTACGTAAGGTTCTTCGGGTTGTCCGATGTGAGAGCCGACTCCGGTCGGTCCCCGGACAGCCATTTCGCAGGTACCACCACTCCTCGACGACAGTCGGTCAGTCTGCCGTCGTGTCATTGGCATGCGTATTTGCGAAATGAGGAATCCGCGTTCGAAAGAACGCAGCCCCCGATTCGCTCGGGAGCGCGGAATCCGCTAAAGTCTCACTCGTCGGAACGGCCCAACGGCTGGGAAGACAAACCCCGCTGACTGGGGATCAGGTCGAGAAAAGATCTGATAGAGTCGGAAACACCGAAGGGAAGC
>NZ_JBEXHW010000015.1:0-48049 GCF_040608235.1 Streptomyces sp. NPDC005202
GGCGGCAGAGGACTGAAAGCCACACCCGGACCCCCTGGGTGAGCCAACCCTACGAATGGCTCGCTCATCCCGATCAACAAGGTAGGGAGGACTGACGGCACGGCCGTCATGAGGACACACGGCGAAGGTGCCCCGCGGACTCCTCCGCGGGGCACCTTCGCCGTGTGGAGCGCGGGGTCAGGCCACCAGCCCGGCCAGCCTGCGCAGCGACTCGTTCAGCGCCGCTGTCGCCGAGTCCTTGAGCTTGCCCGCCATCAGGGACACCGCCGCGTCCGTGAACTCGCCGTCGATGTGCACCGTCGTTGCATCCCCGTCGGGGGTCAGTGTGTAGCGCGTGGCCACGTTCACAGCCATCGGACCCTTGCCGCGGATCGCGAACACGTGGGCCGGCTCCAGTTCCTCGATGGTCCACTCGACCTCGGCCGGGAAGCCCATGAGCTTCATGTTCTCCTGGAACGTCCCGCCCGCCGCGAGCGTCTCGGGGCCGCCCTCGGGGAAGCTGGTGTGGGTCGCGTTCCACTCCCCGTACGCGGACCAGTCCGTGAGCTGCGCCCAGATCTTCTCCGCGGGCGCCCCGATGCGGGCCTCCGCGCTGACTTCGGCCATGCGACCACCCCTTCTCGTCGGATGCTGCGCCGGGCGCAGCCAGGGTGTCGCGGAACGTAGTCGCAGGGGCTGGAACATTCAATACTGATGAACCGTCAGAAGTTGTGTCGCGGGCGCCGCAGTCCCTGATCTCATCCGTAAGGAGGAGATGCCGTCCACCGGAGTCCACTCTGTGTGGGACGCGAGAATGCTTCCCGCCGGGGATGACCCGACCCGAAGCGGCTGATGGGGTAGGGGACGTGCAACCCCCTATCCCCCGGCAGTCGGGCCGCGAGCAGGACATCCGCCGCCTGGACGACGGTGCCGGGCTCAGCGCCGAGCTGGCAGCGGTGGTCGCCGGTGCCCGCAGGAGGGCGGTTCGGGACGGGGACCGGCAGATCGACACCGCCCATCTTCTGCACACGCTCCTGGAATCCGACCCCGAGGTGCGCGCCGTCTTCGACGGCGGCCGGCAGATCGCCCGGCTGCTCGGCTACCTCGTGCAGCGCAGCATCGGCTACGGCCTGCGCTGGCAGAGCACCGTCGAGGACTCCGGCGCCCACCCCGTCCTGACCGAGGCCGACGGCTTCTCACCCCTGGCCGCGGCCGCCCTGGAGTACGCCTGCGAGCGCGCCGCCCGGCGCGGTGACGACCAGGCGCGCGGCATCGACCTGCTGGCGGCGATCGTCGTGGACCCGCAGGCGCGGGCCGTCGAGGTGCTGGCTCGGGCCGGGATAGACGCTCGGGACTTCTCCGCCCGGATCGAGAACCGTGCCGAGGGGCGCTTGGACGAGTACGCCGGGGACGGCGGAGGCACCTGCTGACGCGGGGGAGGGGGCGCCGGGGGCGGTAGAGCGACCTGCTGACGCGGGGACGAGTACGCCGGGGGCGGCGGAGGCACCTGCTGACGCGGGGGAGGAGTGCGCCGGGGGCGGCGGAACTACGCGGCGGAGGGGGCCGGGGGCGTAGAGCGACCTGCTGACGCGGGGGAGGAGTGCGCCGGGGGCGGTAGAGCCGCCTGCTGACGCGGGGGAGGAGTGCGCCGGGGGCGGTAGAGCGACCTGCTGACGCGGGGGAGGAGTGCGCCGGGGGCGGTAGAGCCGCCTGCTGACGCGGGGGAGAGTGCGCCGGGGGCAATAGAGCGACCTGCTGACGCGGGGGAGGGGGCCGGGGGCGGTAGAGCCGCCTGCTGACGCGGGGGAGGGGGCCGGGGGGCGGTAGAGCGACCTGCTGACGCGGGGGAGAGTGCGCCGGGGGCGGCGGAGCCACCTGCTGACACGGGAGAGACGGACGGCGTCCCGTCCGACCGGTGAGACAGGTGCCAACAGGGATGACGGTCATGTCATCGCATGTCATCATGTGCGGGTGCATACGTCCGAGAGCAGTCAGGGCCGCCCCGGCGAGGGTGCCGGGCTCGGCCTCGCGCTTGTCTCCGCGGTTGCTTTCGGCGGGTCCGGTGTCGCGGCCAAGCCACTGATCGAGGCGGGCCTGGACCCGCTCCACGTGGTGTGGCTGCGCGTCACCGGCGCCGCCCTCGTCATGCTGCCGCTCGCCGTGCGGCACCGCGCGCTGCTGCGCCGCCGCCCGGTACTGCTCGCCGGGTTCGGACTGCTCGCCGTGGCGGGCGTCCAGGCCTGCTACTTCGCCGCGCTCTCTCGGATCCCCGTGGGGGTCGCCCTGCTCATCGAGTACCTGGCGCCCGCCCTGGTGCTCGGCTGGGTGCGGTTCGTCCAGCGGCGGCCGGTGACACGGGCCGCGGCGCTCGGGGTCGTCCTCGCGGTCGGCGGACTCGCCTGTGTCGTCGAGGTCTGGTCGGGTCTGAGCTTCGACGCCCTCGGGTTGCTGCTCGCGCTCGGCGCCGCCTGCTGCCAGGTGGGCTACTTCATCCTGTCCGACCACGGCGGTGACGCCCGCGACGCGGCCCCGGACCCGCTCGGCGTCATCGCGTACGGGCTGCTCGTCGGCGCCGCCGTACTGACCCTCGTCGCGCGCCCCTGGAGCATGGACTGGATGGTGCTCGCGCACACCGCCCACATGAACGGCACCCTGGTTCCGGCCGCCGCGCTGCTGGCCTGGATCGTGCTGGTCGCCACCGTCCTCGCGTACGTCACCGGCGTGCTCTCCGTGCGCCGGCTCTCGCCGCAGGTGGCGGGCGTCGTGGCGTGCCTGGAGGTGGTCATCGCGACCGTGCTGGCCTGGGTGCTGCTCGGTGAGCACCTCTCGGCGCCGCAGGTCGTCGGCGGAGTGGTCGTCCTGGTGGGCGCGTTCATCGCCCAGTCGTCGGCGCCCGCGAAGGGCTCCGCGGAGCCGGTGGCGAGCGGTGGCGCGGAAAGGGAGTTGTCGGCTCGTGGGACGGCGGCCTAAGGTGTTGATCATGCATTCGGACGCACTCGTTCTTCCGCCCCCGGCCGCCTGAGGCGGGCCCTCCGGTGACCGAGCCCGGCGCTGTGCCGGGCCGAACGGTGCTGCCCGCAGAAGCAGTCCGACGACCCCGCTCGACAGGGGTCCCCCATCGCACTTCTGCACTCTGCGGAGACAACTCGTGTCGAATGCTTCCCTCGGCCTGCCCGTCGGGCGTGGCCTGCTCTACCTGATCGTCGCCGGTGCCGCCTGGGGCACCGCGGGCGCGGCCGCCTCCCTGGTCTACCGGGCCAGTGACATGGGCCCCGTCGCCCTGTCCTTCTGGCGCTGCGCGGGCGGGGCCGTGCTGCTGCTCGCCGCCCGCCTCGTGCGGCCGCGCAGCCGGCCCGCCGTGCCCGTACCGCTCCGCAGCAGGATGCTGCAGGCCGGCGCCACCGGACTCGGCCTCGCCGTCTTCCAGACGGCCTACTTCGCCGCCGTCTCGGCCACCGGGCTCGCCGTGGCTACTGTCGTCACCCTCGGCGCCGGACCCGTGCTCATCGCGCTCGGCGCCCGCCTGGCGCTGGGTGAGCGGCTCGGCCGGGCCGGCCTGACCGCCGTCGTCGGTGCGCTCGCCGGGCTCGCGGTGCTCGTGCTCGGCAGCGGCGGGGCGACCGTGCGCCCGTGGGGCGTGCTGCTGGCGCTCGCGTCGGCGGCGGGCTACTCCGCGATGACGCTGCTCACCCGCCGATGGGGGCGCGACGGAGCGGCCGGTGGCTCCGGTACGACCGTCGGGGCGTTCGTGGTCACCAGCCTGTGCCTGCTGCCCTTCGCGTGGGCGGAGGGACTGGTGCCGCACGCGGCCGAACCCGGTCGGCTGCTGTGGCTGCTCGTGTACATCGCGACGGTGCCCACGGCCCTCGCCTACGCGCTCTACTTCGCGGGCGCGGCCGTCGTACGGTCGGCCACCGTGTCCGTGATCATGCTGCTGGAGCCCGTCAGTGCGGCGGTGCTGGCCGTCGCCCTGCTCGGCGAGCGGCTGACGGCGGCGACCGTCGTTGGCACCGCGCTGATGCTCGGGTCGGTCGCGGGCCTCGCCGTGGCGGAGACACGCGAGGCGCGGGCCATGGCCCCGGAGGAGGAACCGGCCCTCGTCTGACGAAGGAGCCGTTCCCCGTGGAACGGGCGAGGGCGGGTCCTGCCGCGAGGGCCCGCCCTCGTCACGCCCCGCGGCCGGTCAGCAGCTCGGCCTTCTCCGGCCTCGCCCCGCTCGGGGCTCGTCCCAGGGTGGACGAGCATCACAGGGCCGCCAGGTAGCCCGGCGGCTCGATGCCGGGCGTCAGATCCGCGTCGGCCAGCGGGGTGCCGTACGCCCTGCGAACCGGGACCACGCCGGCCCAGTGGGGGAGGGAGAGGTCCTCGGGCTCGTCGTTCACGCCGCCGGTGCGCACCTTGGCGGAGACCTCGTCCAGGTCGAGGCGGATCACGGCGGTCGCGGCCAGCTCCTTGGCGTTGGCGGGCCGCGAGTCGGCCGACCGGCCCGGCACCACGTGGTCGACCAGCGCGTCCAGAGCCGCCCGCTTCTCCTCGGGGTCGGTGACCTGGTGGGCGATGCCGTGGACCACCACGGAGCGGTAGTTGATCGAGTGGTGGAAGGCGGAGCGGGCCAGCACCAGGCCGTCGACATGGGTGACCGTCAGGCAGACCGGCAGACCCGGGTCGGCCTGGCCCGCCATGCGCAGCGGGCGCGAGCCCGTCGAGCCGTGCACGTACAGCCGCTCGCCGACCCGGCCGTACAGCGTGGGGAGTACCACCGGCGCGCCGTCGCGGACGAAGCCGAGATGGCAGACGTAGCCCTCGTCGAGTATCGCGTGCACCAGCTCCTTGTCGTACGACGCCCGCTTCGCGGAGCGCGTGGGGACGGTGCGGTCCGTCGGGGTGTAGGCGGCGGGCGGCGAGGTCGGCTGATGGGTCCCCTGCATGTGCGGTCTCCATTGCACTAGTGCATAATCTGTTTTGTGCTAGGAGAATATCGGATCGAGGGGCGGCGCGCGGCCGAGATCGCGGCGAGCGTCGAGCGCGGGGTGGGTTCGGGAGACCTGGAGCCCGGTCAACTGCTCCCGCCCATACGGGAGTTGGCGGTCGAGCTGGGCGTCAATCCCAACACCGTCGCGGCCGCGTACCGCATTCTGCGTGAGCGCGGGGTCATCGAGACCGCCGGGCGCCGGGGGAGCCGGGTGCGGCCCGCGCCGGCCACGACCGGGCGGGACCACATCCGCGTGGACGTGCCCGAGGGCGTGCGCGACGTGTCCAGCGGCAACCCGGACCCGGCGCTGCTGCCGCCGCTGGCACCGGCCTTCGCGGCGGCCGCGGCGCAGGGCGACCGGGAGCCGGTGCTGTACGGGGAGGTCGCGGTGGAGCCGGAGCTGGCGCGCCTGGCGCGGGCCGAGCTGGACGCCGACGGGGTGCCGGACGGGCCCCTCGCCGTCCTCTCCGGGGCGCTCGACGGCGTCGAGCGGGTTCTCGCGGCCCACCTCAAGCCCGGCGACACGGTCGCCGTCGAGGACCCCGGCTGGGGCAGGACCCTCGACCTCGTCCCCGCGCTCGGACTGCGCACGGCTCCCGTCGGGGTCGACGACGAGGGGCCGCTCCCCGACGACGTGCGGCGCGCCCTGGAGGGGGGTGCGCGAGCCCTGATCGTCACGGACCGGGCGCAGAACCCGACCGGTGCCGCGGTGAGCGCCACGCGCGCGCGTGCCCTGCGGTCCGTGCTCCGGGCGTACCCCGAGACCCTGGTGATCGAGGACGACCACGGCCACGGAATCGTCGACCTGCCGCTGCATTCGCTCGCCGGGGTCACGCGGCACTGGGCCCTCGTGCGCTCGGTCGCCAAGGCGTACGGGCCGGACCTGCGGCTCGCCGTGCTCACCGGGGACGCCGTCACGGTCGACCGGGTCCGCGGCCGGCAGCGGCTCGGCCCCGGCTGGGTGAGCCGGCTGCTGCAGCGGGCCGTGGTGCGGCTGTGGGACGGGGGCGTGCTGGACACGCGCGCGGTGGCGGGGGCGTACCGGATGCGGCGCGACCTGCTGATCGGCGCGCTCGCGGAACGCGGAGTCACGGCCCACGGGCGCAGCGGGATGAACGTGTGGGTGCCCGTGCCGGACGAGACGGGTGTCGTCGCCCGGCTGCTGCACGCCGGCTGGGCCGTCGCCCCCGGCGCACGCTTCCGGATGAGCGCCCCGCCGGGCATCCGGATCACCGTCTCGACCCTGACCGAGCAGGAGACGCGACTGTTGGCGGACGCGGTTGCGGCGGCCCTCGGCCCGGTGCCCGCGCGCAGCTACGTCTAGGACGTGGGCTGGGACTCGGCCGGAGTGGACAGGCCCGTGCCCTTCGGTGCCGCCTGAGCGATCCGGTTCTGCGCCTTGGGTCGTGCCTGCGTCAGTGCCGCCCCCGCCAGGACGATCACCGCGCCGACCGGCGTCGACCAGGTCAGGTGCTCGCCGAGCAGGGCGACGCCGGCGGCCGTGGCGATGACCGGGACGAAGTACGTGACCATCTGGGCCGTGGTCGGGCCGACCTCGGCGACCAGGCCGTACTGGACGAGCATCGCGAAGCCCGTGCCGAAGGCGCCGAGTGCCGCGATCGCCAGCAGGGGCAGGACGGGCAAGTGACTCGGCACGCCGGCGAACAGCCAAGTCACCACGGCCAGTTGGAGCGTGGCCAGCAGCAACTGCCCGCCGGTCAGCGACAGGTTCGAGTGGTGGGAGCCGGCCAGGGTGCGGCGGACGTAGATCCAGCCGACCGGGTAGCTCAGCGAGGCCAACAGGGCCATCGCCGTGCCGGTGGCGTCCAGACCGGCAAAGCCCTGCCAGGCGCCGAGCACCGTGAGCACGCCGAGGAAGCCGAGCCCGAGCCCCGCGACCCGCAGGCGCGTCGGGCGGTCCTCCGAGAGGGCGACGAGGGACAGGGCCATGCCCCACAGCGGCGAGGTCGCGTTGCAGATGCCCGCGAGCGTGGACGGGATCGTCAGCTCCGCGTACGCGAAGAGCGAGAACGGCAGGGCGTTGAGGAAGAACCCCGCCACCGCCAGGTGCCCCCAGGTCCGCGCACCGCGCGGCAGCCGCTCCCGCTTCACGGCCATGGCCGCGGCGAGCACCGCCGTGCCGAACAGCAGCCGTCCGAAGGTGACCTGGAAGGGGGCGTAGCCCTCCGTGCCCACCTTGATGAACAGGAAGCTGAAGCCCCAGATCAGCGACAGGAAGGCGAAGCGGACGCGCCAGGGGAGAGGGCGGCCGGCGCGTTCGGCGGGGCGGGACGGGGTCTGTGTCGAGACGGTCGCGGGGCTCATGGTCGTAACGATGCCGTCGATGACCTCGTAGCACAATCGAGAATTTGGGGGCGGTATCTCGTAGCATCACTTACATGTTGAACCTGGAGCGCCTGCGGACCCTAGACGCCCTGGCCCGGCACGGCTCGGTCAGCGGTGCGGCCGAGGGGCTGCACGTGACGACGTCGGCCGTCTCGCAGCAGATGGCCAAGCTGGAGCGGGAGGTGGGCCAGCAGCTGCTCGCCAAGAACGGGCGCGGCGTGCGGCTCACCGACGCGGGGCGGTTGCTCGCCGAGCACGCGGCGCGCATCCTGTCGCAGGTCGAGCTCGCCCAGTCCGACCTGGAGGCACAGCGCGGACAGGTGGTCGGCGAACTGCGGCTCGGCGCGTTTCCCACCGCCGCGCGCGGGCTGTTCCCCGCCGCGCTCTCCGACCTGCGCTCCCGGCACCCGGGCCTGAGGGTCACCACGGCCGAGATGGAGCCCGCGCCCGCGGTGCGCGCTGTGCTGCGCGGCGACGTCGACCTGGCCGTCGTCCTCGACTGGTACAACAAACCGCTGCCCGTCCCCGAAGGGCTCACCCGGGCCCCGATCCTCGACGACCCCGCCGATGTGGCCCTGCCCGCCGCACATCCCCACGCCGAGCGCACCGAGGTCGATCTGGAGGACTTCGCTGACGACGACTGGGTCACCTGGGGCGAGGCCGAGTTCTGCCACGAGTGGCTGCTGGACACCCTGCGCTCCACGGGCGTCGAACCGCGCATCGCGCACCGCGCCGAGGAGCACGCCACCCAGCTCGCCCTGGTCGCCGCGGGACTCGGGGTGTGCGTGGCGCCGCGACTCGGACGGGGGCCGCTGCCCGCGGGCGTGCGGACCGTTCCGGTGCGGCAGGCGGTGCGGCGGCACGTCTACGCCGTGTGGCGGGCCTACGCCGACCGCCGCCCCTCGATCCGCGCGGCGGTCGAGGCGCTGCGGGCGGCGGGGGAGAGCATCGCGTGAGCGGAGGCTAGACGGAGCCCAGCTTGCGGAAGTCCCAGGAGACGATCTTCTCCGGCGTCAGGCGCACCCACGCGTGCCGGCCGTCGTGGGGCATCTCCTCCAGACCGAAGTTCTTGCGGGCGAACAGCGTCTCCGGGACGTCGAGTTCGGCGCACAGCTCCCCGGTGCGCGGTATCTCGCCGACGAACTCCACCGTGCCGGACAGCTCGACGCCCCGTAGCTGGTCGTACTCCTCGCCCGTGTCGACCACCACCGCCACCCGGGGGTCGCGGCGCAGATCGGCCCAGCGCTTGCTGCGCACCACGGAGTACAGCCACAGCGAGGTGCCGTCCCAGGCGAACCAGAGGGCGCTCACGTGCGGGGCGCCGCCGGTCGACACGGTGGCGACCCGGCAGGTGCGCTGGGTGGTGAGGAATTCGTCCAGCTCGCCGGGCGTCATCATGATCTTCCGGCCCCGGCGCTGAGTGACGGTCATGCGGCCCCCTCTTCTCTCACGTCGTGCCAGAGGAAGGAGATCGTCCTCGACGAGGAGAGATCCTCTGACATCACGTCAGAAAAGAATGGGTCGTCTTCCCTCCGTGCGCAATGGTGGTTAGCCTCCGCGCCCCACACCCTCGGCGACCAGGGGGAGCCGTGCCGTCCTACGAACAGCTCAGCGAACTCCTCGACCCCGCGAGCACCGTCCTGCTCACCGTCGAGTGCCAGCGGGGAGTCGTCGGGCCGGACAGCGCGCTCCCCGAGCTCGCCCGCGAGGCCCGCTCCTCGGGTGCCCTCGCCAACGTCGCCCGGCTGGTCGCCACCGCGCACGAGAGCGGGATCCAGGTGATCCATGCGATCGCCGAGCGCCGTCCGGACGGCCGGGGCGCCGGCCGCAACGCCCGGCTGTTCCGCGCCGCCGAGCGGCTCCCCGTCCAGCAGCTCTGCGGCACCGCGGCGGTGCGCGTCGCCGCCCCGATCGAGGTCGCCGAGGAGGACTTCGTCGTACGACGGCTGCACGGACTGTCGCCGATCCAGGGCACCGACGTCGACGCGCTGCTGCGCAACCTCGGCTGCCGCACACTGATCGTCACCGGTGTCTCGGCCAACGTGGCGATCCCCAACGCGGTGTTCGACGCCGTGAACCGCGGCTAAACCGCCGTCGTGCCCACCGACGCCATCGCGGGGGTGCCCTCCGACTACACCCCCGCGATGATCCGCAACACCCTCGCCCTGGTGGCGACCGTCGCGACCACCGACGAGGTGCTGGGCTGTTTCAAGCGGCCCCGGAGCGCGGGACGGGCGTGAGCGTCAGGCCAGCTTGATCTCGTCCCCGGAGACGGTGATGTTCTTGGCGGGCAGCGGCTGGGTCGCCGGGCCCTTCTTGACGCTGCCGTCGGTGGCGGAGAACTCGCTGTGGTGACAGGGGCAGCTGATCACGCCGCCCGCGATCCGGTTCACCGCGCAGCCCTGGTGGGTGCACTTGGACGAGAACGCCTTGAACTCGCCCTTCGTGGGCTGGGTGACCACCACGCCCTGGCTGCCGAAGACCTTGCCGCCGCCCTCCGGAATGTCGGAGGTCTTCGCGAGCACGGTGCCACCGGAGCCGGCCGCGGCGCCGTCGCCGCCCGAACCGCCGCTGCTCGCATTGCTGTTGTTCTGGGTGGTCGACGAATTCGACGAGTCGGACGACTTGTCGTCCGATCCGCACGCGGTCAGCGCGACGGCGAGTCCTGCCGCGCCCACCGCCGCCACGACCGTGCGGCGGGCCGGTGCCCCCTGGGGCTGAAGCGATTCGCTGGTCATGCTGACGTTCCCTTCCGCGCAGGCTTCGTAGATCTGTACAGGGGTACGGTCGGCGGGCATCCGGTGTTCAGACGTTGCCGAGATCTTGACCGGCCCGAGATCGGACGGGCGCGGGAAGCGGCTCCGGGCCGCGCCCGGGCACAGTGAAGACCCCAGTAACCTGGGGCGATGCTCAAGGAAGTCATCGCGACCCGCTACATCACGCCGCTGCGTGAGGGCGGCTCGCTGCCGGGGCTCGTCGAGGCCGACGACTTCGGGACGTACGTCATGAAGTTCACCGGTGCCGGGCAGGGCCGCAAGACGCTGGTCGCCGAGGTGGTCTGCGGGGAACTCGCCCGGCGGCTGGGCTTCCGGGTGCCCCGGCTGGTGACGATCGACCTCGACCCGGTGCTGGGGCTCGGCGAGCCCGACGAGGAGGTGCAGGAGCTGCTGAGGTCCAGCGGCGGCACCAACCTCGGCATGGACTTCCTCTCCGGCGCGCTCGGCTTCGACCCGCTCGCCTTCCCGGTGGACCCAGTAGAGGCCGGGCGGATCGTCTGGTTCGACGCGCTGGTGAACAACGTGGACCGCTCCTGGCGCAACCCCAACCTGCTCAGGTGGCGGGGCGAACTGTGGCTCATCGACCACGGCGCCACCCTGATCTGGCACCACAACTGGCCCGGCGCCGAGGCCTCCGCCGCCCGCCCGTACGACGCCTCGGAGCACGCCCTCGCACCCTTCGCCCCGGACGTCACGGCCGCCGCCTCGCAGCTCGCGCCCCTTGTCACCGAGGACCTCCTCGCCGAGGTGACCGCCGAGATCCCGGACGCCTGGCTGGCCGACGAGCCCGGCTTCGACACGCCCGACGACCTGCGGCGGGCCTACACGCGGCCGCTGCTCGCGCGGGCCGCCGTCATCCACGAGCGCATCCACGGCATCGAGGGGGCGACGTGAGCGACCGCCACATCATCAAGGAGGCCCGGGTGAGCGACCGCCACATCATCAAGGGGAGCCGGGTGAGCGACCGCCACGTCTTCGAGTACGCCCTGCTGCGGGTCGTCCCGCGCGTCGAGCGCGGCGAGTGCATCAACGCGGGCGTGCTCGTCTACTGCCGTGCCGAGGCCTACGTCGGCGCCCGCACCCACCTCGACGAGGCCCGGCTGCTGGCCCTCGACCCGGACGCCGACGTCGCGGGCGTGCGGGCCGCCCTGGCCGCCGTCGAGGGCGTGTGCACCGGCGGGGAATCGGCCGGACAAGCGGCGCGCGACGACGCCGGGCGGCGCTTCCGCTGGTTGATCGCGCCCCGCTCCACGGTCGTCCAGCCCGGGCCCGTGCACACCGGGCTGACCGCCGATCCGGCCGCGGAGACGGAGCGGTTGCTGGACCTCCTGGTGAGGTAATGGATCACAC
The DNA here is from genome assembly GCF_040608235.1 of Streptomyces sp. NPDC005202. NCBI lineage: Bacteria > Bacillati > Actinomycetota > Actinomycetes > Kitasatosporales > Streptomycetaceae > Streptomyces > Streptomyces sp. NPDC005202. Next base: position 11,425 of record NZ_JBEXHW010000015.1, read on the forward strand.
GCACCCGGTGTGCCGTTGACACCGGGTGCCAGGGCTTCTAGCGTCACGTCTGCTGAAGGTACTAAGCGGTCGCTCACCTGATGGGCGTACCGTGGGAGCCGCAGACGTTCCGAAGGTGTTCCAGGCTTTCCAAGGGCGAGGAGAACCAGCAATGTCCACCACTGAGCAGCGGGTCGCGGTCGTCACCGGTGCCGCGCGCGGCATCGGCGCCGCCACCGCCGTACGACTGGCCGCCGAGGGCCGCGCGGTCGCCGTGATCGACCTCGACGAGGCCGCCTGCAAGGACACCGTGGAGAAGATCACCGCGGCCGGCGGCAAGGCCATCGCGGTCGGCGCCGACGTCTCGGACGAGGCGCAGGTCGAGGCGGCGATCGCGCGCGTCGTCGAGGAGCTCGGCGCGCCGACCATCCTGGTCAACAACGCCGGTGTGCTCCGTGACAACCTGCTGTTCAAGATGAGCGTCTCCGACTGGGACACCGTCATGAACGTGCACCTGCGCGGCTCCTTCCTGATGACCCGGGCCTGCCAGAAGCACATGGTGGACGCCGGCTTCGGCCGCATCGTCAACCTCTCCTCGTCCTCCGCGCTCGGCAACCGGGGCCAGGTCAACTACTCGGCCGCCAAGGCCGGTCTGCAGGGCTTCACCAAGACCCTCGCCAAGGAGCTCGGCAAGTTCGGCATCACGGCCAACTCCGTCGCCCCCGGCTTCGTCGCCACCGAGATGACCAAGGCCACCGCCGAGCGCGTCGGCATGGGCTTCGAGGACTTCAAGGCCGCGGCCGCCACCCAGATCCCGGTGCAGCGCGTCGGCGAGCCGGAGGACATCGCCAACGCGATCGCCTTCTTCACGGGCGACGCGGCCGGCTTTGTCTCCGGCCAGGTGCTGTACGTCGCCGGCGGACCGCTCAACTGAGGCCGGGAGACACCGAAATGACTGACATGACTTCCGTGGAACTCTCCGGCAAGGTCGCGCTCGTCACCGGCGCCAGCCGGGGCATCGGCTACGGCATCGCCGAGGCGCTCGTGGCCAGGGGCGACCGGGTGTGCATCACCGGCCGCAACGAGGAGGCCCTGAAGGAGGCCGTCGAGAAGCTCGGCGCCGACCGGGTCATCGGTGTCGCGGGCAAGGCCCACGACGAGGCCCACCAGGCCGCCGCCGTCGAGCGCACGATGGAGGCCTTCGGACGCGTCGACTTCCTGGTCAACAACGCCGGTACCAACCCGGTGTTCGGTCCGATCGCCGAGCTCGACCTCAATGTCGCGCGGAAGGTGTTCGAGACCAACGTGATCTCGGCGCTCGGCTTGGCGCAGCAGACCTGGAAGGCCTGGCAGAAGGAGAACGGCGGCGCGATCGTCAACATCGCCTCGGTCGCCGGCCTCGCGCCCTCGCCGTTCATCGGCGCCTACGGCGTGAGCAAGGCCGCGATGATCAACCTGACCGTGCAGCTGGCGCACGAGTTCGCGCCCAAGGTGCGGGTCAACGCGATCGCGCCCGCCGTGATCAAGACCAAGTTCGCCCAGGCCCTCTACGAGGGCCGCGAGGAGGAGGCGGCCGCGGCCTACCCGCTGGGCCGGCTCGGCGTCCCCTCCGACATCGGCGGCGCGGCCGCGTTCCTCACCTCCGACCAGTCCGCCTGGGTCACCGGCCAGACGCTCGTCGTCGACGGCGGCATCTTCCTCAACGCCGGGGTGGCCTGACTCGACCGGGCGCCGTTTCCTCTCCAGCCTCTCCTTGACGGAAACGGCGCCCGTGTCGGCGTACAACGGACGCACAGCCGGATGACAACGTAGTCATCGACCCGTTGATCCAGAGCCCCGTCCCAAGCAGGTTCACCGGGCGGGGCACTGCGGTATGGTCTGCCGACCCGTGGTATGGCAGATCGAGGAGCGTGCGCGTGTTCAACCGGAACCGATGCCTGCGGCCAGCAGTGGCGATCGCGTCCATATCCCTGGTCGCCGGGTGCAGCGTCTTTTCCGACGGCAGCCCCGACGACAAGGGACCGATCGTCGTGGGGACCACCAGTGCTCCCAGCACGCTGGATCCGGCGGCCTCCTGGGACGGCTCCTGGGAGCTGTTCCGCAACATCTACCAGACGCTGCTCGCCTACCCGAACGGCGCGACCACGCCCCAGCCCGACGCCGCGGAGAGCTGCAAGTTCACCGACGACACCAACAGCACCTACCGCTGTGTGCTGCGCCCGGGCATGAAGTTCGCCGACGGGGACACACTGGACGCGCGGGCCGTCAAGTACTCCATCGACCGTATCAGAACCATCAACGTGTCCGGCGGCCCGGCGGGGCTGCTCGGCAGCCTGGACCGGGTGCAGGCGCTCGGCGACCGGGAGATCGTCTTCCACCTCAACAAGCCGGACGCCACCTTCCCGTTCGTGCTTGCCACCCCGGCCATGTCGATCGTCGACCCCAACGACTACCCCGCCCGGTCCCTGCGCAAGGACGACAAGGTCTTCGGGTCCGGACCGTACGCCCTGAAGTCGTACGAGGACGGCAAGAAGGCGGAGCTCGTCAAGAACGACTACTACAAGGGCTTCGCCCAGCGCAGGAACAACGCGGTGACGATCCGCTACTTCCAGGACTCGGCCGCCATGGTCAAGGCGCTGCGGGCCAAGCAGATCGACGTCACCTACCGAGGCCTGGCCGCCGACGACATCATCGCCCTCCAGCGCCAGGGCTCCAAGGACCTCCAGCTGGTCGAGGGCGCCGGCACCGACATCAGCTACCTGGTGTTCAACCCGAAGGACCCGTGGGCGCAGAAGCCCGCCGTCCGCAAAGCCGTCGCCCAGGTCGTCGACCGGCCGGCGATCGCGCACAATGTCTACAAGGACACCGTCGACCCGCTGTACTCCATGGTCCCCAAGGGGCTGACCGGGCACACCACGGGCTACTTCGACAACTTCGGCGACCCCAGCGTCGCCAAGGCCCGCAAGATCCTCTCCGGCGCGGGCATCACCCAGAAGGTCCCGCTCACCCTCTGGTACACCACCGACCGCTACGGCTCCGAGACCGCCCAGGAGTTCCAGGAGCTCAAGAGCCAGCTCGAGAACTCCGGCCTGTTCACGATCACTCTGAAGAGCCGGCCCTGGAAGACGTACGTCGTGGGCTACCAGAAGGGCGAGTACCCCGTCTTCGGGCGCGGCTGGTCCCCGGACTTTCCCGACGCCGACAACTTCATCGCCCCGTTCGTGGGTGAGCAGAACGCGCTCGGTACGCCCTATCCGGCGCCCAAGATCACCAAGGTGCTGCTGCCCGAGTCCCGCCGCGAGAGCGACCGCGCGAATGTGGTGAAGCAGTTCGAGCAGGCCCAGCAGATCCTGGTGAACGACGCGCGGCTGCTGCCGCTGTGGCAGGGCAAGCAGTACGTGGCCGCGAGCGACGACATCTCGGGCGGCGAGCGGGCGCTCGACCCGTCGACGATCATGATGATGTGGGAGCTGTACCGGAAGACCAGCTGGTAGGCGGGGCGTTTTCCGGGTCGGAGGCCCGTTGTCAGTGGTCGCCTGTAGGTTCTGTGGCCTGGAAGTGACCGCACATCGTGAGGACGTTGACGTGACCGACATCGCCATGCTGCCCGAGTCCTGGCGCGGGGTTCTGGGCGACGAACTGCAGCAGCCCTACTTCAAGGAGCTGACCGAGTTCGTCGAGGAGGAGCGGGCGAAGGGCCCCGTCTACCCGCCGCGCGAGGAGGTCTTCGCCGCCCTGGACGCCACGCCGTTCGACAAGGTGAAGGTCCTGATCCTCGGTCAGGACCCGTACCACGGCGAGGGACAGGGCCACGGCCTGTGCTTCTCGGTCCGGCCCGGGGTGAAGATCCCGCCGTCGCTCCGCAACATCTACAAGGAGATGCACGAGGAGCTCGGCACGCCGATCCCGGACAACGGCTATCTGATGCCGTGGGCCCAGCAGGGCGTGCTGCTGCTCAACGCGGTGCTCACGGTCCGCGGCGGCGAGGCCAACTCGCACAAGGGCCGGGGCTGGGAGAAGTTCACCGACGCGGTGATCCGCGCGGTGGCCGACCGCCCCGACCCGGCGGTGTTCGTCCTGTGGGGCAACTACGCGCAGAAGAAGCTCCCGCTGATCGACGAGACCCGGCACGTGGTGGTCAAGGGCGCACACCCGTCTCCGCTGTCGGCCAAGAAGTTCTTCGGCTCCCGCCCGTTCACCCAGATCAACGAGGCGGTGGCGAAGCAGGGGCACGAGCCGATCGACTGGCGGATTCCGAACCTGGGGTGACGACGCCCGGCAAGCCTCCTTCGGCCGGTCCGGTCGGGCATCCGGGTGGCCCGGTGGTGTACCGGGCCGCCTGACCGGGATTGCCGGAGGGGTGGGGCTAGCGTCGGGGGAGTCGGGCAGGGGAGAGGGCTGGAGGACGTCGTGGTGGAGCGCCGGGAGCAGACGGTGCCGGATCCCGTGATGACGCGGATCGGGCAGAGCGTCATGCTGCATCACGCCGGGGACCGGGAAGAGGCCCGGGGGCGGTTCCTGGACCTGTGGGCCGAGATCGGCGAAGACGGCGACCCGCTGCACCGGTGCACGCTGGCCCACTACGTGGCCGACACCCAGGACGACCCCGCGGACGAGCTGGCCTGGGACCTCAGGGCGCTGTCGGCGGCGGACGACCTCACGGACGACCGGCTCGCCGAGCACGGGGACGCGCTCGCGGTCCGCGCCCTCTACCCCTCCCTCCACCTGAACCTCGCCGCCGACTACGTGAAGCTCGGCCGCTCCGAGGCCGCCCGCACCCACCTCCACCGCGCCCGCGGCGCGGCCGACGCCCTCGGCGACGACAGCTACGGCGACGGGGTCCGGGCGGCGATCCACCGGCTCGAACTGAGGCTCGGGGAGGGCGACTCCGGAGGGGAGACGTGGGACCCGCCGCACCGGCGTCCCTAGGACCGGCGACCGACAACCGGCGACCGGTGGGTGACGTCCGACGTCCGACGCCCGGTTCCGGCGGAGGCGGGCGTCGGATCACAACGGCCGTGCGTGTGCCGGCGGTTCGCTGTCTCCGCGACCGTACGTCTGCTCGCTGTCTCCGCGGCCGTACGCCTGCTCGCCTTCTCCGCGGCCGTACGCCTGCTCGCTCGTCTCAACGGACGTACGCCTGCCTGCAGATCGTCGCCTCCGGGCTGTCCGCCTTCCAGCCGCCGTACCGTCTGCCGAGGGCGCAGACGTCCGAGTTCTTCGGCACCGACTGCGAGACGTCGGGGAGCTCGATGCGCGGCGGCCTCGCCTGACTCGGGTGCCGTGGTGCCGGATGCGGCTGGTGGTGGGTGCGGGAGTGCGGCGACGGCCGCCGGTGCTGTTCCGTCGGCGGCGTCGAGGCGGCCGGGGCCTGCGAGCGTACGGCCGGCTTCGGTGTGCGGGGCCGGCCGATGAGTTCCAGGGCCTCCCGGGCCGGGGCCTGCACGATCCGTGGCTCGGCGCTGCCGTCCGGGCGCGGCGCCGACGGCCGGGAGGGAGCCGCCGCGGGACCGGAAGCGGGTGGCCGCTGAACCGTGACACAGCCGGACAGGGCCGAGACGGCCACGGTGACCAGGAGCGTTGCGGTGGTCGTCGTTCGATGCACCCGCGCAACTCTGCTGGGTCCGGGCCACCGGCGAACAGCGGAGGAGCGGAGGATGCCCCGCACGGGTGATCTCCGGCCCCGTAGGGAGTGGGCGCGGCTCGCCCGGCTGACGTCGCCCTCGGGGCCCGACCCGGCGGCTCGGCCCGGCCTCCTCAGTCCCCGGTCGCTCCGTCGATGCGTTCCCGGATCAGGTCGGCGTGGCCGTTGTGGCGGGCGTACTCCTCGATCATGTGCGTGTAGATCCACCGCAGGCTGAAGGGCTCGTCGGTGAACCTGCTCCGGCCCTTGGACAGTTCGTCCAGGGCGAACCCGGCCGCGTTGCGCCGGGCGATCCCGATCTCGGCCTGCCAGGTGGCGTACGCCTCCTGCCAGGTGTCCTGGGTGAGATGGAACTCGCCGTCCCGGTCCTCGTCGCTGTAGTAGATCGGCCCCGGATCGTCGCCCACCAGCACCTTGCGGAACCAGCCCCGCTCGACCTCCGCCATGTGCCGCACCAGCCCCATCAGGGACAACTGGGACGGCTCGACGGACGTGGTCCGCAACTGCTCGTCGGTCAGACCCTCGCACTTCCACGCGAGGGTCTGCCGGTGGTAGTCCAACCAGCCTTCCAGCATGGTGCGTTCGTCGGCGTTCTGGGCGGGTTCGCGGCGCTCGGAGGTCATGCCCCGATCCTGGCGCACCCCACGCCCGTCACACCACGCGTTTTCCGGCGCCCAGCATCCCGCCCAGCAGCTCCCGCAGGCCCGCGCGCACCTCGTCCAGCCCCGGCACCCGGGCGTGGTACGACCCGGCCACGCAGGAGAACATCAGCCCGTCCGTCCAGGCGACCAGCGACAGCACGTGCCGCTCGGGGTCGGTCGAGCCCATGGCCGTGACCAGCGCGCTGAGCTGCTCCCGGAAGCGGGCACCCGTCGCGTCGAAGTAGGTCCGCAGCTCCGGGCGGCGGGTCGCCTCCAGGGCCAGTTCGTAGCGGGCGAGCGTCAGTTCGCGGTTGCGGGTCAGCGCGCGGTGCGTCGCCAGGGCGAGCCCGTCCACCAGCGAGTCGAGACCGCCGGCCCGCGGGTCCGGCATCTCGTGCTGCGCCAGCACCCGCGCCTCGCGCTCGGCCAGCCGCCGGACCGCCAGTTCCAGCAGCGCCTGGCGGGTGCGCGCGAGGTTCGAGGTCGAGCCCTGCGGCAGCCCGGCCGCCTCGTCGACCGCCCGGTGCGTCAGGCCGCGCATCCCGCGCTCGGCGAGCAGGGCGAGGGCGGTGTCGGCGACGAGTTCGGCGCGCGAAGGGCTCGCGGTGTTCACGGACATGGACTCAACCTACCCGGTGGACTACAGCCGTAGTGTTCCTGACTGCATCCGTAGTACAGTCAAGACGCGCCACTACAGGTGTAGTCAACGGTTCCATGCGCAGGAGGTAGACATGCCCCAGTCGTCACGCGCCGTCGTCATCGGCGGCGGCATCGGAGGCCTGACCGCGGCGGTGGCCCTGCACCTGCGCGGCCGGCAGGTGACCGTGCTGGAGCGGGCCCGCTCCCTGGAGCCCGTCGGCGCGGCGATCTCGCTCTCTCCGAACGCCCTGCGCGCCCTGGACGTCATCGGCATCGGCGACGAGATCCGGGACCTCGCCGCCTGGCAGGGCGACGGCGGACTGCGCACCCCGACCGGACGCTGGGTGGCGAAGACCAGCGCCGCTGAGGCGGCCGAGCGCTTCGGCGGGCCCCTCGTCCTGCTGCACCGCGCCACGCTGATCAACAGCCTGGCCGCACTCCTTCCGCCCGACGCCGTCCGCACGAACGCCGCCGCCGGCCTCGCCGACCCCGGCGACGCTCACCGCCCGGCCCGCGTGACCACCTCCGACGGCGAACTGGAGGCCGACCTCGTGGTGGCCGCCGACGGAATCCACTCCGGCGTACGCCGGACCCTGTTCCCGGACCATCCCGGGCCCGTCCACTCGGGGTTCACCACCTGGCGGCTCGTCATCCCGGTACCCGGCGTCGCGTTCACCTCGCACGAGACGTGGGGCAGGGGCCGACTGTGGGGCACGCACCCGCTCAAGGACGGCCGGGTCTACGCGTACGCCGCCGCCACGGGGCCGGCCGGGCAGCACGCGGCCGACGACGAGAAGGCCGAACTCCTCCGTCGCTTCGGCGACTGGCACGACCCGATCCCCGCCGTCATCGCCGCCGCCCGCCCCGAGGACGTGCTGCGCCACGACGTCCACCACATCGCCGAGCCTCTGCCCGCCTACCACCGCGGCCGGGTCGCCCTCCTCGGCGACGCCGCGCACGCCATGCCGCCGACCCTCGGCCAGGGTGGCAACCAGGCCATCGAGGACGCGGTCGTGCTCGCCCACCATGCGGACGACCTCGCTGCCTACACGGCGGCCCGGCTGCCCCGTACGACGGCGATCGCCCGCCAGGCCGTGAAGGCCGCGCGCATCGACATGATGAGCAACCGCGCCGGGATCGCCGTACGCAATACCGCGATCGCCGCACTGTCGAAGGCCCGACCGGCGCTGCTCCTGCGGAGCTTCGACGGCATCGCCGACTGGCGGCCCCCGGTGGAGGTCCCCCCGCTCGAAAGAAGGTGAGAGTGGGGGAGGCCGTATGCTGCCGTCCAGGCAGGCGCAGGCAAGCAGTGAAGGAGCCTCCGTGAAGGTCGGCTGCATCGGGCTCGGCGACATCGCGCAGAAGGCGTACCTGCCGGTGCTCGGCCTGCAGCCCGGGGTCGACCTGCATCTGCAGACCCGGACCCCCGCGACGCTCGAGCGGGTCGCCGACAGCCTGCACCTGCCGGCCGACCGGCGGCACGCGACCCTGGACTCCCTCCTCGCCCAGGACCTGGACGCCGCCTTCGTGCACGCCCCCACCTCCGTCCACCCGGAGATCGTCACCCGGCTGCTCGAGGCGGGCGTACCGACGTACGTCGACAAGCCCCTCGCCTACGAACTCGCCGACTCCGAGCGGCTCGTGGCGCTCGCCGAGGAGCGCAACCTCTCCCTCGCCGTCGGCTTCAACCGGCGCCATGCCCCCGGGTACGTGCAGTGCGCCGAGCACCCGCGCGAGCTGATCCTCATGCAGAAGAACCGCATCGGGCTGCCGGAAGAGCCCCGGACGATGATCCTCGACGACTTCATCCACGTCGTGGACACCCTGCGGTTCCTGGTGCCGGGCCCGGTCGACGACGTGACCGTCCGCGGTCGCGTCCGGGACGGCCTGCTGCAGCATGTCGTACTGCAGCTCGCCGGGGACGGGTTCACCGCGCTCGGCGTCATGAACCGGCTCAGCGGCTCGGCGGAGGAGATCCTCGAGGTGTCCGGGCAGGACACCAAGCGGCAGGTGGTCAACCTCGCCGAGACAATCGACCACAAGGGGCAGCCGACCGTGCGGCGGCGCGGCGACTGGGTTCCGGTGGCCCGGCAGCGCGGCTTCGAACAGGCCGTGCTGTCCTTCCTCGACGCCGTGCGCGCCGGCAAGGTGCTCAGCGCCCGGGATGCGCTGCAGACTCATGAACTGTGCGAGCGGGTGGTACGTGCGATTCAGGAGCGCTCCGGCGCAGCCTGAGCGTCCGCGCGCCCTCCGTCGCGCCCAGGACGCCCAGCACGAGCAGCGCGCCGAACACCGGCCAGTCGCCGAAGCGGACGTACGGGGTGACGCCGTGCGCGGTCGGCACGTCGTACACCCTGGCCGTGCTGGCCTCGGTACTGAGCCAGGAGCCGATGCGCTGTCCGCTGGGGCCGTAGACGGCGGACACGCCGGTCAGCGTGGCGTGCACCATGGGGCGTCCGGTCTCGGCGGCGCGCAGCGCGGCGATCGAGGCGTGCTGCTCGGGAGCCCAGCTGTGCTGCCACGTCGACGTGGAGGACTGCGCGAGCAGCACGTCGGCGCCGGCCTGCGCCAGGTGGCGGCTCATGTCCGGGAACGCCGTCTCGAAGCAGACCATGGGGCCGACCCGCAGGCCGTGGCCGACGTTCATCACCACCTGCTCGCTGCCGCGCCTGCGATCCTCGCCCGCGGCCTTGCCGACGGAGGTCGCCCAGCCGAGCAGGGAGCGGGCCGGGATGTACTCGCCGAACGGGACCAGCCGCATCTTGTCGTAGCGCTCGCCGGTCGGGCCGTTCGGGCCGACCAGCACGGAGCTCTTGTAGATGCCCGGCTGGTCCGAGCGCCGGGCGTCCACGTTGGCCAGGACGTCGGCCCCGGTCTCCCGGGACAGGGCGGCGATCCGCCGCGCCAGGTCGGGCCGTTCTCCGAGGTCGAAGCCGACGCTGCTCTCGCCCCAGACGACCAGGTCGGGGTGCTCCCCGGCCAGCCGCCGAGTCAGCTGCTCCTCGCGGTCGAAGCGCCTCTCGCCGCTGCCGACGCCGTCGACGATTCCGGGCTGGACGACGGCGACGCGGACTCGGCCGTCGACGTCCGGGCGCGGCGCCCATATCCAGGCCGCGGAGGTCGCTGCGGCCGTGGCGACCAGACCGGCCACCGCGGGCACGCGGGACTCACGGACCGAGACCAGCACGGCGACCGCGACATTGACGGCCACCACCAGGAAGCTGAGCAGCCAGACTCCGCCCACCGAGGCCAGCCGCAGGGCCGGTTCCACCTGCCACTGGCTGGCGCCGAGCATGCCCCAGGGGCCGCCCAGCCCCTGCCAGGAACGCACGAGTTCGACCATGAGCCAGCCCGACGGCAGCACGACGAGCGCGGCCGCACCTCGCCCCGGCGACGGCACTCCGGCCAGGAAGCGGCGCACGAGCCGGCCCCACGGGGCCCACAGCACACCGAGCAGCCCTGCGAGGACGACCGTGAAGACATGCAGGCTGGGCAGCAGCCAGTGGTGCACGGCCAGCATGAAGCCCAGCCCGCCGAACCAGCCGTCGTACGCCGCCCGCTTCCCGGTCGGGGCGGAGCGGGCGAGCAGGATCCACGGGACGAGGGCGACGTAGGCGAACCACCACAGCGACGGGGCGGGGAAGGCGAGCATGGGCAGGGCGCCCGCGAGCGCGGCGAGGAGCGAGCGCAGCCACGGGGAGGCGAGCCAGTGGCCGAACGTCTTCATACGTCGCCTCCCTACCCCGTGCTGGCTCCAGTGTGCGCGCTGTTGCCGATCTCGCACAGGGGGCGCCGGCTCGCTCGAGGCACTGAGGACCTCGGTTTTCAGCCGGGCACCGGCGCCGGGCGGAGCTCAGTCGAATACCTGCGGCGGGCCTCGGACCAGTCGGGCACCCGCGCTGGGCCCCGGACCAGTCGGGCACCCGCGCTGGGCCCCGGATCAGTCGGGCACCGGATCGGTCGAGCACGGGCGCCGGGCGGGGCTCAGTCGGGCACCGGCGCCGGGCCTCGGCTCAGTCGGGCACCGGCGCCGGGCGGGGCTTGGGCAGGCGGCGCCACTTCTCCTGCACGACCACCTCGCGCAGCCGCCAGCCGTCGTCCGTGCGCAGCAGCGCGAACGCGTACCGGCCGCCGCACACGAAGTCGGGCGCGGCCGGGCTGCCGTCGTTTCCGGCGAAGCGCATCAAATTGACGTAGTCGGCCTGCACCCGGGCCGTGTCGCCCGTGTCCTGATCGAGAGTCCCGAACCGCAGGCGACGGTTGACGATCAGGTGCTGCCGCATCGGAAACAGCCGCATGGTCTCGGCCAGCCACCCTGCGATCTGCCCGGCGTCGCCCTCGATACCGCCGGCCGACCGGTAGTCGGCGCGCCCGTCCGGCGTGAACAGCTCCCGGTAGGCCGCCCAGTCGCCGTCGTCCACCGCCACCGCGTACTCGGTGATCAGCCCGTCCACGGCCAGCCGGTCCATCACGGTCGCGAGCTCGATGCGCTGTGTCATCGGCTCAGTCTTGGCCACGGGGCGCGACGGGCCAAGAGGCGTGCGGGGATATTCGGTGGCCCGACCCGGGTGGTCCGGCCACCCCGGTCCCATGAATGATCCGGACGCCGACCAAGAACCCAGGTTCCGGGTGCGCGCCCGCCATACGGAGAACACCGTCACCGTCTACCAGGCGTACCACCCGGAGATCGGCCGGGCCGCGGCCCGCAACGGCCGCTTCCCGTCCTCGTGGAAGCGCGACCGGATGACCTGGATCAAACCGTCGTTCCTGTGGATGATGTACCGCTGCGGCTGGGGCACCAAGGAGCACCAGGAGACCGTCCGCTGTCGAGATCACGCGCGAGGGTTTCGTCTGGGCGCTGCGCAACTCCTGCCTCTCGCACTACGTGCCGGTGCTGCACGGTGACCAGGCCTCCTGGAAGCGGCAGTTGAAGCGGGCTCCCGCGCGCGTGCAGTGGGATCCCGAGCGCGATCTGCATCTCAACCCCTTGCCCCACCGCTCCCTGCAGCTCGGCCTCGCCGGGGAAGCGGCGGCCCGGTACGCCGACGAGTGGAACGTCGGCATCGAGGACGTCACACCGCTCGCGACCGAGATCCACGCGCTCGTACGGACGGGTGACCTGGACCGGGCGGCCGGTCTGCTGCCCGAGGAGCGGCCATTCCCCCTGGACGAGGAGGTGCTCGCGCATCTGCGGGCCTAGGGTGATCCCATACGGGTGTCGTCGGTCGCCTGGGGGTTCCGCATGAAACGTCTCGTCACCGTCGTCACCGGCGGCAGCCGGGGCATCGGCGCGGCGACCTGCCGGCGGCTGGCGGCCGACGGGCACGACGTGGTGGTGGGGTACGTCCGGGACGCCGGGGCCGCCGAGGCGGTGGCGGACGAGGTGCTCAAGGCCGGGGCACGCAGTCTCACCGTCCGGGTGGACACGTCGGTCGAGGCGGACGTCGAGCGGCTCTTCGCCACGGCGGAGGAGCGGCTCGGGCCGGTGACCGGGCTGGTGAACAACGCGGGGGTGACCGGACCGCTGGGCCGCCTCGCCGACGCGGACACGGCCGACCTGCGCCGCGTCGTCGAGGTGAACCTGATGGGGACGCTGCTGTGTTCGCGCCGTGCCGCCCAGCTGATGACGCCCCGGCGCAGCGGTGTGATCGTGAACGTGTCGTCCGCCGCCGCCACGCTCGGCAGCCCCGGCGACTACGTCCACTACGCCGCGACCAAGGCCGCCGTCGACGCCCTCACGCTGGGGCTGGCCAAGGAGCTCGGTCCGGACGGCATCCGCGTCAACGCGGTCGCGCCCGGCCTGATCGACACCGAGATGCACGCGGCGATGGGCGACCCGGACCGGGTCCGGCGCGTCGCCGACACGATCCCGCTGCGTCGCCCGGGCCGGGCCGAGGAGATCGCCGCAGCCATCGCTTGGCTGATGTCACCGGACGCCTCCTACGCGACGGGAGCGGTGCTGAGGGTGTCGGGCGGGCGGTGAGCCGCGCCTCGGACGTCAGGCCGCCTTGATGACCTCGCCCCGGATGGCGGCGGCCCACTCGACCACCAGCAGCTCGTACTCCGCGCGCTCCTCGGCCGACAGCGACGCGCCCGCGCGTAGCCAGAGCGCCCGGATCTGCTCGTTCAGTTCGGCAGCAGACCGCACGGAACCAGGGGCCACGGAATTGGGGGACATGGCCACAAGCGTAGGGGCAAGCACTGACACTGCGCTACCGGACGGCTACGCGGACCGTATGGAGTCGGCCACCCGTTTCCGTGGTCCGGTCGCCCCTGCTGACTGGACGCTCAGTCGAATGGACGGGTCAGCCCGCCGACTCGGCGGCGTGCGAACTCAGCGCACCGGCCGACGCTTCACCCCCGGCACCATCCACCGGCTCGTCAACGACGGCGATCTGCGGATCACCGTCCTCATGCAGAACAGCGGGCTGCCCGAGGCGGGCGACGCGGTTTTCACGCTGCCACCGGAGTACCTGACCGACCCGGAGACGTACGCGGCCGCGACCACGATCCCGGCGGACGCACCCGAGGAGGAGCGGAAGCGCATCGCCCATGCCCGGCGCGACCTCGCGCTGGAGGGCTACCGGGCGCTGCGCGACGCGGCCGGCGCCGAGGCGCTCGCCGCCTTCTACCGGGCCGCCGCCGCCCTGGTCCGGCCCCGGCTCGCCGAGTGGCGCGAGCGTTGGCGGCACGGCGCCGAGGCGGCCGCCGCGGCCACGGGCAAACAGCTCGACCGCCTCGAACGGGGCGACGTCTCCCACCTCGACGGCGCGTTCGTACGGGCCGAGCTGCCGTCGGTGTACGGGAGGTTCGGGATGTGCGGGCGGCTCGACGTCTACGAAGGCACGCCCTAGGGGCTCCACGTCGTGCGACGTCACGCCGTAGGGCCTGGACGCCCGGCAACCTCACGCCGTAGGGCCTCGACGCCTTGCAACCTCACGCCATAGGCGGATGCGCTTATGCCGCAGCCGGTCCCGCCACCGTCCAGCCCGGCGCCTGCGGGTGGGCCGTCAGGTCCTCGTGGCGGACCGCCTCGCCGCAGGCCTCGCAGGTGACGACCGGGACCAGCGCGTTGCCGCAGGCGTGCTCGATCACCATGGGACGGTCGCTGTCGCTGCGGAGGTGGCGGTCGCCCCAGGCCATGAGGGTCATCAGGACCGGCTCCAGCTCGAGGCCCGCCTGGGTGGGCCGGTACTCGAAGCGCTGCGGGCGCTCGCTGTAGGCGCGCTTGGTCAGGATGCCGGCGTCGACGAGGCGGCGCAGCCGGGTGGCCAGGATGTCGCGCGGGGCGCCGATGTTGCGCACCAGTCGGTCGAAGCGGCCGTTGCCGAGGCACACCTCCCGTAGGACGAGCAGGGAGTACTTCTCGCCGACGAGCGCCAGGGCATCGGCGATGGAGCAGGGACGCGGGTCTTTGGTGGCGGCCATGACGCCAGTCTAGGCGAGGGTTTGATTTTCCAACTTGGCAAGCTATGGTGGGTTCGGATTTCCTACTCACTGGTAACCGCCCCTGCGGACCGGTCACCGTTCAGCGGCCAAGGAGGCCCGCACCATGCGTGACGCAGTCATCGTCGAAGCCGTACGCACCCCCATCGGCAAGGGCAAGCCCAACGGCGCCCTCGCGCACGTCCACCCCATCGAGCTCCTCGCCCACACCCTGCGCACCCTCGTCGAACGCTCCGGCGTCGAACCGGCGCTGATCGACGACGTCATCGGCGGCACCGTCGACCAGGTCGGCGAGCAGGCCATGAACACCACCCGCTATGCCGTCCTGTCCGCGGGTCTGCCCGAGTCCGTTCCCGCGACCACCGTCGACCGGCAGTGCGGCTCCTCCCAGCAGGCCGTGCACTTCGCGGCCCAGGGCGTCATCTCCGGGGCGTACGACCTCGTCGTCGCCTGCGGAGTCGAGTCGATGAGCCGCGTGCCGATGTGGTCGAACGTGCCCGCGGGCAAGGACCCCTTCGGCCCCGGTGTCGCCGAGCGCTACCCCGACGGCCTCGTCCCGCAGGGCATCAGCGCCGAGCTCATCGCCGCCAAGTGGTCCATTACGCGCGAGCAGATGGACGCCTTCGCGGTCACCTCGCACCAGAAGGCGGCCGCGGCCTGGGAGGCCGGTCTGTTCGACGCCGAGGTCGCCCCCCTCAAGGGCGTCACGTGCGACGAGTGCGTCCGGCCGAACACCACCACCGAAATCCTCGCCGACCTCAAGCCCGCCTACTACGACCCGGCCTTCGCCGAACGCTTCCCGCAGATCGAGTGGAACGTCACCGCGGGCAACGCCAGCCCGATCAACGACGGGGCGTCCGCCGTACTGATCACCTCCAGCGAGACTGCGGCCCGCCTCGGCCTGCGCCCGCTCGCCCGGCTGCACAGCTTCGCCGTCACCGGATCCGACCCGCTGCTCATGCTCACCGGTGTCGTCCCGGCCACCGAGAAGGTGCTCCGCCGGGCCTCCCTGACCCTCGACGACATCGACCTGTTCGAGGTCAACGAGGCCTTCTCCAGTGTGGTGTTGGCCTGGCAGCAGGAGACGGGCGCCGATCTCGCCAAGGTCAACGTGCACGGCGGCGCAATCGCGATCGGCCACCCGCTCGGCGCGAGCGGCACCCGCCTGACGACGACCCTCGTCCACGCCATGCGCGAGCGCGGCGCCCGCTACGCCCTGCAGACGATGTGCGAGGCGGGCGGGCTCGCCAACGCCATGATCCTGGGAGCGGCCTGACGGCAGGTCAGCGCAGCCGCAGGTGGTGGCGCTTGCGCCAGGCCACCACCGCGCCGGCCAGGGCCGGTACGGCGATGCAGGCCATCGCGATCAGGAAGGTCGGCGACGTCGGCGCGGAGGCGCGGGCGCCGGCGACGACGTACGCGGCGGTGTTCGGGACCGACCCGAGCGCCGTCGCGAGCAGGAACGCCGGCCAGCCCATGCGGGAGACGGCGGCGCAGTAGTTCGCGGCCCAGAACGGCACGCCCGGGAACAGCCGTGCCGCCAACATCGAGCGGAAGCCGTGCCGGCTGAGCTGCCCGTCCGCGGCCTTGAGCCACCGGCCCCGCAGCAGCGGCCGCAGGGCGTCCTGGCCCAGCACCCGGCCGAGGCCGAAGGCCGCCCCGGCCCCGAGCACCGTGCCGGCCAGCGCCGCGCCGAGCCCCAGCTGCGAGCCGAACAACGCGCCCGCCGCGAGGTTCAGCAGCGGCCGCGGCACGAACGCCACCGTGCACAGGCCGTACGCCACCGCGAACACCACGGCCGCCGCTGCCCCGCCGAGCTGCGGCGGCCAGCCGTGCGCCAGCAGCTTCTGCGGCTGGAAGAGCAGTACGGACGCCCCGGCCGCCGCGAGCAGAACGAGGAGCAGGGACAGGCGTGACCACGGTGACAGCAGGGTTCTCGTGCAGCGGGCGAGGAGGCCCGTCGGCGGGACGGACGTCGGTGCGCCCGACGTGACGATCGAGACGGTCGTGACCGTGGGTACGGTGACGGCGAGCTCCGTGGCGGCGGCCCGGCGAGAGGCCGTGGCGGTGCCCCCAGAGCGGGTGGTGGCATCGAGCATCCGGTGACACTAACCGACAGACATGTGTGATCGCCGTATGGTTCGTCTCATGAGCGTCACAGGTGCGCCCCGCCCGGACGTGCCGCGCTGTATCCGCGCCGACACCGTGCTGGAGCGGCCCACCGCCGCGTACGCCGACGCGGCCGACCCGGAAAAGACCGTGGCCATGCGGGCGTACAGGAAGGGCGTGGCTCCCTTCCTGGGGATCAGCACACCCGTGTGGCGCGCCCTGTCCCGCACCGTCGTCGACGGCCTGCCCCGCCCCGATGAGGCGGGACTGCACCGCGATCGCCCTGAGCTGCCGGCAGCTGCCCGAACGCGAATACCACTACTTCGCCGTCGACTGTCTGCGCCGGCACGTGCGGCACTGCTCCTCCGCCTTCCTGCCGGCGGCCCGCCACCTGATCACCACCGTCGCCCGGTGGGACACCGTGGACCCGCTCGCCGTACACGTCGTCGGCGCTCTCGTCGCGACCGACCCGGCGTCGGCGGTGGACATGGACGCGTGGATCACGGACGACGACCTGTGGGTCGTCCGCACGGCCCTGCTCCACCAGCTGTGCCACAAGGAACGCACCTACGCCGAGCGCCTGTTCGCCTACTGCCTGCGCCAGTCCGGCCACCCGGACTTCTTCGTCCGCAAGGCGATCGGCTGGTCCTTGCGCGTATGCCAGGTACGACCCGGAGGCCGTACGGGCGCTCCTGGCGCGGGAGCGGGGGAGGCTCGCGCCGCTGGCGGTGCGCGAAGCGCGAAGAACATCGGGTGCTGAACTCCCCTCCCGCGGAAAACCATTCGACGTGCGGTGGCGCGTCGGCGATGATCGACCCCATGTTCCGGCACGCCTTCGTCCTCGCAGCATCCGCCGCCGCGGATGCTCCGAAGGCTGCCGTCCTGATCCTCGTGGCCGCAGTCGACGGCGCCCGAAGCTGACCCTCTCCGGATCGTCCGGCGGACCCCGCAGGGGGAGGGTCGGCAAGTCCTTGGGGTCCCCGCCCCGGCCGCATGTCTCATGTGCGTGCCGGGCCGTCACTCAGCACCCAGTGAAGGCTTCGAGGTACAGCCATGCCCAAGACGGCATACGTGCGCACCAAACCGCATCTGAACATCGGCACGATGGGCCACGTCGACCACGGCAAGACCACCCTGACCGCCGCCATCACCAAGGTCCTCGCCGAGCGCGGCACCGGCACGTTCGTGCCCTTCGACCGCATCGACCGGGCCCCGGAGGAGGCCGCGCGGGGCATCACCATCAACATCGCGCACGTCGAGTACGAGACCGACACCCGGCACTACGCGCACGTGGACATGCCGGGCCACGCCGACTACGTCAAGAACATGGTCACCGGGGCCGCGCAGCTCGACGGGGCGATCCTCGTCGTCTCCGCGCTCGACGGAATCATGCCGCAGACCGCCGAACACGTGCTGCTCGCCCGGCAGGTGGGCGTCGACCACATCGTCGTCGCCCTCAACAAGGCCGACGCCGGTGACGAGGAGCTCACCGACCTCGTCGAGCTGGAGGTCCGCGACCTGCTGACCGCGCACGGCTACGGCGGTGACTCCGTCCCCGTCGTACGGGTCTCCGGGCTGAAGGCACTGGAGGGCGACCCGCGGTGGACGGCGTCGATCGAGGCGCTGCTCGACGCGGTGGACACCTACGTGCCCATGCCCGAGCGGTACCTGGACGCGCCGTTCCTGCTGCCGGTGGAGAACGTCCTGACCATCACCGGCCGCGGCACGGTCGTCACCGGCGCGGTCGAGCGGGGCACGGTCCGGGTCGGCGACCGGGTGGAGGTACTCGGCGCCGAGGCGGAGACGGTGGTCACCGGCCTGGAGACCTTCGGCAAGCCGATGGAGGAGGCGCAGGCCGGGGACAACGTGGCGCTGCTGCTGCGCGGTGTCCCGCGCGACGCGGTGCGCCGCGGGCACGTCGTCGCGGCGCCCGGCAGCGTCGTACCGAGCCGGCGCTTCACCGCGCAGGTGTACGTGCTGTCGGCGCGCGAGGGCGGCCGTACGACCCCGGTGTCCACCGGCTACCGGCCGCAGTTCTACATCCGCACCGCGGACGTGGTCGGCGACGTCGACCTCGGCGAGACCGCCGTCGCCCGGCCCGGCGACACCGTCAGCATCACGGTCGAACTGGGCCGCGAGGTCCCCCTGGAGCCGGGCCTCGGCTTCGCGATCCGCGAGGGCGGGCGGACGGTCGGCGCGGGGACGGTGACGGCCGTCGGCTGAGCGGTTGCCGTGCGCGGGGGACCGCGGACCGTCCGTGGGCGGGTCGCGCCCACGCGGCGGAGCCGCAGGTCGACACAGCTCCGCGCCCTTTCGGACACGGGCACAATGGACCCGTGACCGAGCCCATACCCGTGACCAGCCCCGTCGATCACGGGACCGCCAAGCTGATGCCGGACGTCGACCGTGAGCGGGCCTGGCTGCTGACGGTCGACGGGGCCCCGCAGTCGTACGTCGACCTGGACGCCCCCGAGCATCTGGAGTTCGAGTACGCCAGGCGGCTCGGACATGTGCTGGACACCGCCGCCGAGCCCGGCCGTCCGCTGGACGTGCTGCACCTCGGCGGCGGTGCGCTCACCCTGCCCCGGTACGTGGCCGCGACCCGCCCCGGTTCCCGGCAGGACGTCGTCGAGGCCGACCGCGGCCTGCTGGAGCTGGTCGTCGCCCACCTCCCGTTGCCGGACGACGCCGGCGTCGCGCTGCACGCCGCGGACGCCCGCGCCTGGCTGGAGGCGGCCCCGGCCGACTCCGCGGACGTGCTGATCGCCGACGTCTTCGGCGGCTCGCGGGTGCCGGCGCACCTCACGTCCCTCGCGTACGCCCGCGAGGCGGAGCGCGTGCTGCGCTCCGGCGGGGTCTATCTCGCCAACCTCGCCGACGCCGCGCCTTTCGCCTTCCTGCGTTCCCAACTCGCCAACCTGGCCGCGGTGTTCGAGGGGGTCGCGCTGATGGCCGAGCCGGGCGTGCTGCGCGGCCGCCGCTTCGGCAACGCGGTGCTCATCGCCTCGCACCACCGTGTCGACACGGCTGCCCTGACCCGGCTCGCCGCCTCCGACGCCTTCCCCGCCCGCGTCGAACACGGCACCGCACTGCGGGACTTCATCGGCGGCGCCGAGCCGGTACGGGACGAGGACGCCGTACCGTCACCCGAGCCTCCCGACGGGGCGTTCGGCATCGGCTGACCGGCTCCCCGCGCCCGTCACTCGTTGCGGCGGAGGGCAGGGCCAGCGGGAAGACGCACAGCGTGCCCGCGAGCAGCAGGTGGGGCGGTTTCCAGTGGGTCCTCAACAGGGCGCCCGCGACCGTGCCCGCCCGGGACGGCATCCCGGCGCCAGGCCCTGGGGTGCCGTCCCACCGAGCCTGTCCCGGGCGCCGAGCGGGCCGTGGACCGCGTCGGCGGCACCGACGGCGTTGGCTTCCGCAACTCTCTGAGGGGCTAGGCTCCTCGGCTGCTCCGGCCCGTCCGTCGAGGCGGGCCGGAGGGCGCTGAGGTCAGCCGCCGGTCGGCTCTCCGTGCAGCCTGACCGTGCTGAGGATCTTCATGATGGTCGCTTTGGGGACCTCGCCGTGCACGCCCTTGGCGCCGAAGAAGTTCCAGGACACGAAGTCGCCGGCGGAGTTCTTGAAGCCGAAGCTGAGCGCCTTGCCGTCGCTCGCGCACTTGCCCTTAGTCGGCGTGTTCGTGGACTGTGCCCAGGCTATGCTGCCCTCGATGCCCGACGTGGTCTTGTAGGGCTGGGCCTTCTCGTCGAGCGTGAGGCTCTTCTTGTCGGGCTGTGTGTAGCCGCCGTAGACCCACCAGCCGACGGTGTTCACCGCGACCTCGTCGGTGTTCTTCGCGCCGTCGGCGCCCTTGACGCCCACCGCGGCCAGCGACGTGTCCTCCGTGCGGCCGTCCTTGTCGTCGTCGGACGTGCACCACTTCGACTTGTATTCGGCCGTGCCGGTCATGACGGCGAGCGGCTTGCCGGTCTTGTTGTCCTCGAAGCCGATGGCCACACTCGGGGACTGGATCTCCCAGTCCTGCGGCACGTCGAAGGCGACGCCCCGTTTCTGGTTGATGACGACCTTCCAGCCGGGAATGGTCGGCTTCTCGGTCTCCGTGCCGCGCGGGTTGTCGTCCGACCCGGACTCCGAGGCGCTCGGGTCCGTGGACGTCGACGACGATGCCGACTGGCCGCCCTTGTTGTTCTTCGTGCCGCCGTCGGCCTTGTCGTCCTTGCCGCCGCCCAGGACCAGGAAACCGGTCACGCCTGCGGCCACCACCACGGCCGCGGCCGCAATGAGCGCGACAAGCTTCGTCCGGTTGCCGCCCCCGCCTCCGCCCTGCGGCGGCTGCGGAGCGCCCACGGGCGCGGGCGCACCCCACTGCGGTTGCTGCGCATAGGGGTTGGGCTGCTGGTAGCCGGGCTGCTGATAGGGATTCGGCTGCTGGTATCCCGGCTGCTGGTAGGGGTTGTTCTGCGGGTTCTGCTCGCCCCCGGGCGGCTGCTGTCCTGGCCACATGGGCAGTAACCCTAGTGCCGCCAGGAACACGATTCGGTCACTGCCCCTTGTCAGGGACGTACCAGAAACGGGTGCGGGTCGTTCGCACCACTCTGGCCAGCGAGAGCTACTAGTGAGTAACATGGCGGGCATGAGCGCAGATCAGATGTCGATCGGCGAGTTGCTCGCCGCCACGGTGCCGATGGTTCGGACCCTGAACCTCGAGTACCTGGAGACCACTCCGGAGCGGGCCGTCCTGGCGCTGCCGGACCAGAGCGAGTACCGCAACCACGTCGGCGGGCCGCACGCCGGAGCGATGTTCACCCTCGGCGAGTCGGCCAGCGGCGCGATCGTCCTCGCCGCCTTCGGCGACCAGCTCTCGCGAGCGGTGCCGTTGCCGGTCAATGCCCAGATCGCGTTCAAGAAGATCGCCCTCGGGCCGGTCAAGGCCACCGCGACCCTCGGCCGCCCCGCCGCCGAGGTCGTCGCCGAACTCGACGAGGGCAGGCGCCCGGAGTTCCCGGTGACCGTCGAGATCCAGCGCGAGGACGGCGCCGTGACGGGCGAGATGACCGTCGTCTGGACACTCCGCCCCAACGGCTGACGGATCGACCTGTGTGCACTCCGTTCCCTGGCCATCGCAATCGACCGCCAGGGAGCGGCCGGGAGATTCTTCATTTCCACGTCCGGCGAAGCCGACGACAACGACGGCTTTGCCGGTGTCCGCATCCGCGGCCCGAGCCTCGCCTCTGCCAGTCGTCACCGGCAAGAGATCATCGACAGCCCGTACGGCGGAGTCGGCGCCGCTCTGCCCGCGTCTTCATCGCCATCGACGACCGGGCCGCGTCGGCGGGCCCGCACGGCAGCGTCGGACGTGGCAGCAGAACGCGCCCCCAGGCCGGCACGAGATGACCGCGCACACTTCGGCGACGTCCGGCTCGAGCCGGGTGCGATGGCGCTCCGTGTATGGCCTGACCAGGGGTCTTCGCCGTCGTGCTACGCGGCGACCCGGCGGCCGGAGGTCTCACCGCCCTCCAGGCCGGTGACGAACTCCTTGAGCCAGGCCACGAACTCCGGTCCCAGGTCCGGCCGGTCGCAGGCCAGGCGGACGACCGTGCGCAGGTAGTCCGCCTTGTCGCCGGTGTCGTAGCGCAGCCCCTGGAAGACGACCCCGTGCACCGTGCTGCCCGCGGCGAGTTCCTGAAGGGCGTCGGTCAGCTGGATCTCGCCGCCCCGGCCGGGCGGGGTGCGCTCCAGGACGCCGAACGCACCGGGGTCGAGGACGTAACGCCCACCGCGTAGGCGCTGGGCGCGTCCTCGCCCGACGGCCTCTCGGCCAGGCCGGTGACGCGGACGACGCCCTCCTCGCCGGTCGGTTCGACGGCCGCGCAGCCGTAGAGGTGGATCTGCGCCGGGCCGACCTCCATGAGGGCGACCACAGTGCCCGCGTACCGCCTTGCGCACCGTGCGGGTGGGCGGGGACGTGGGTGAAGAGTGGGGGGGCGTGCGGGCCATGCCGGCCCGCCGCAGATGGGAGCGCCCCGAGAGAATCATGGGAGAGGGCTGTGGGGCGGGAGTTGGAGATTTCGTGTGCCATCCGCCCGTCCACGTACACAAGTTGGCGTCCTTGCGACCGGCGATTTCGAATGCGGGTGCGGATACTTCGGGTAACCGGCGTGTAATTCCCTCGACTTGACGCACCGGCGGTTCGAACTTCTTGTTTCCCATGAGTCGCGTGTGCGAGGGTGAGCCCCCCTGTGAGAAAGACGATGGCCAGAGTCGCTTTCCCGATCAGGCACGCACCAACAGGCACCTGCTTTCCAGGGGACGCGCATTCCGCACGCCGTCCTGCGTCTTGGAAGGAAATGGTTCAGTGCAATCCCCCCACCCCCCACACCCTCCCCGCCCGCCCCACCCCGGCACCGCTCCGGGGGAGTCCGACCGCACCCTCGTGGCCCGGCTGAGGGATGCCGACGGCGGCCATCACGCCGTCGCCGGGCTGCTCGCCCGGCACTGGCGGGCGACCCACGACTACGCGGTCATCTGCCTCGCCGCGTCCGGCAGTTCGGCGGCCATGGTGGCCACCGCCGCGTTCCATCAGGTGCTGCGGCGCCTGACGGGCGGGGCGGCCGGCGGCGCCCTGCGCCCCCAACTCCTCGTCGCCGCCCGGGACACCGTCCGGGAATGGGCCGCCGACGACGGAATATGCGCCGTGCTGCCGGAACTGCGCCGGCCCACCGGCGGTCGCGGTCTACGCGCGGTGAGGTCCATGACACCCGAAAAGCGGCAACTCGCCGAGCGGGCTTTCCAGGCCCTCCCCGGAGCCTCCCAATGCCTGCTGTGGCACACGGAGGTCGAGGCCGAACCCATAACCACACCGGCCGGTCTGCTGGCGATGGGCGCCGACACCGCAGCGGCCGCGCTTGAGCAGGCGCGGGAGCAATTCCGGGCGGGCTGCGTACGCGCCCACCGGGAACTCGCGCCGACCAAGGAATGCCGCTTCTACAACCGCCTCCTCGACATCCCCATTCGCCGGGGCGGAGCCCTGCTGCCGGATGTCCGGCGGCATCTGACGGAGTGCCGCTACTGCCGGCACGCCGCCGAACAGCTCAGCCATTTCGACGGCGGCCTGGAGGTCCTGCTCGCCGAAACCGTGCTCGGCTGGGGCGCCCGCCGCTATCTCGACTCCCGCCCGGCCCGCGCCGCCGCCGAAGCGCCGCAGGCGTCCGGGCCGACCCACCCGGGAGGCGGCGGACGCCACCGCACCGCGCTGGTCGGTCCGGACGAGCCGTTGCGGCGGCACCGGAAGGCCCTGGCCGTGGGCGTCGCCCTCACGTCCCTCGCCCTGCTCGCCACGGTGCTGGTGGTCAAGGGCTGGACCGACGACAACGCTGTCCCCGGCCCCCACGTCACCTGGGGGGCGGCCAGCAGCAGCTCCGTCCGAGCGAGCGAGGCCGGCGAGCCCTCCTCCGCCGCGTCCGCCGCCTCCGCGGTCCACCCCACGGAGGTCGCCCACGGCCGCCTGCGCAGTCCCGCCGCCGGCCTGTGGCTCGACGTCCACGGCGGCCGGGTCACGGCGGGAGCCGGGGCCGAGCTCGCGGTGTGCTCGGCCGCGGGGTCCCAGCAGTGGTCGTACCGGGACGACGGACTCCTGCGCAGCGCCGTCGACCCCACCCTCTGCCTGGACTCGGCCCCCGGCCGGCGGACGGTGCTGCTGTCCGGCCGCGTCGTGCACGCCGGCGAGGTGGCCTACGACCTGACCGCCCGCGGCGAACTCCTGCTCCGCCGGCGCAGGGATCTCCTTGTCGCCCCGGCAACCGGAGAGTCCCGTGCGCATGTCGTCGTCGAGGCCCGCGACGGGAGCGAGAGGCAGCGGTGGCTGCTCGACTCGGGGGCCGGCGACATGCGGGAGGCCGCACCGTGGGCGCGGCAGACCGGCGGGGCGACGGGCGATCAGCCCGCGGAGCGCAGCACACCCCGGCGCGGCGCCCCGCCGCCCCCAAAGGCCGGCACCCGGCGCCAGGAGTGGGCGACGCCGGAGCAGGAGTACGAGAAGCGGTTCGTCCAGATCGCTGCTGCGACGGCTCCGGGTCCAAGGAGTCCCCGTCCGACAAGCCGCAGGCCCCTGCCGTCGCCGAAGCGGCGGCCGTCACCGCCCGGGTCCACGTGGTGAACCCCGTGGCAGCGCGCGCGGCCGGCGCCGTGACGGCCCTTGGGTCCGCCTTCGGGCAGTGAACACAAGTGAACACAGGGGTCACCCCCCGCTGCGGGTGACCCCTCATTCCGCGGTCCTTTTCCGTCATGCGGCCGCGGTCGGATTTCGGCGAGTGCATTGTCGAGCACTTCGGGCTGGCGTACCGCTTTCAAGCACTTCGGGCTCGCGTACCGCTGAACGCCGTGCAGAAGGCGCCGGCGCGGCAGATGCAGTACTGGGAGTCCTTCGTGCGGCACGGCGTGCCCCGCGCCGAGGGGCAGCCCGCGATGGCGGGCTCCGCGATGGCGGGCCGGCCCGGGGTCGTGCTGTCGCTGAACAGCGCCGCCGAGGGCGGGAACACTCTGGGCGCGAGCGTCCACCGGGAGCACCAGCGCCATCTGGGGGACACCGCCGGATCCGGCTGAACAGGTAGGCTTCCTGGGGCGCGTCTTCGCGGGCGCCCCCGGGAACACACGGACGCGAAAACGGGGAGGAACCGGCGGTGCACGTCCAGGAATGGCTCGACACGGTACCCGCGGCCGCCGTCTACGCCGTGGTCACCCTCGTCATCGGTCTGGAGAGCCTGGGCATCCCGCTGCCGGGCGAGATCATCCTGGTCTCCGCCGCGCTCATGTCCTCCCAGCACTCGGGCATCAACCCCGTCGTCCTCGGCGTGTGCGCCAGCCTCGGTGCCGTGATCGGCGACTCCATCGGCTACGCCATCGGCCGCAAGGGCGGCAGGCCGCTGCTCGCCTGGCTCGGGAAGAAGTTCCCCAAGCACTTCAGTGAGGGGCATGTCGCCACCGCCGAGCGGTCCTTCGAGAGGTGGGGCATGTGGGCCGTGTTCTTCGGCCGCTTCGTCGCCCTGCTGCGGATCTTCGCCGGCCCGCTCGCGGGCGTCCTGCGGATGCCGTACTGGAAGTTCCTCACCGCCAACTTCCTGGGCGGCGTCGTCTGGGCGGGCGGCACCACCGCCGTCATCTACTACGTCGGTGTCGTCGCCGAGTCCTGGCTGAAGAAGTTCTCGTGGCTGGGGCTGGTGGCGGCCGTGCTCATCGGGCTGGGTTCGATGCTGGTCCTCAAGCGCAAGGCGAAGAAGGCACAGGCCGCGCAGCGGGAAGCCGAGGAAGCGGAACCGGTTCCCGCCGGTGAGTAGAGGAACCTAAGGGGGCGGCGCGGGGAACTGCGCGCCCAGCCCCGGACGACCCGCGCTGTCCGCACGGTCCGCAGCCCCCGAAAACCTCCTACCCGTGCGCCTCGCGATGCGCCTTCGCGAGCTCCGCGTACATCGTGCCGTTCAGCGTGATGCCCTCGCGCTCCTGAGCGGTCAGCTCCCGCCTGACCTTCGCGGGAACGCCTGCGACGAGCGAACCGGGCGGCACCTGCATGCCCTGGGGCACCAACGCCTGCGCGGCCACCAAGGACCCGGCGCCGATCACCGCGCCGTTCAGCACCGTCGCGCCCATGCCGATGAGGCAGTCGTCCTCGACGGTCGCGCCGTGCACCACGGCGTTGTGCCCGATGGAGACGCGCTCGCCGACGCGAACCGAAAAGCCCGGGTCGGCGTGGAGCGTGCAGTTGTCCTGCACGTTGCTGTTCGCGCCGACGGTGATCCGCTCGACGTCGCCGCGCAGCACCGCGCCATACCAGACGCTCGCGCCCGCGCCCAGCGTCACGTCACCGATCACCGTGGCCGTGGGCGCCACGAACGCCTCCTGATCCACGTGCGGCTCCCTGCTGCCGATGCCCGCGATCAGCGCCTTGTGCGTCATCCTCGTCTCCTTGTCGTGGGTGCACGGGAACGGTACGTCATCCGGTGGGGCGAAGATCACAGGCGTCCGCCCTCTTGGGTGCGGCCCGCGCTGAGTACCGTGAGCGGGTGCCCAAGCCCAAGAACACGTTCTCATCCTGGCGGCGTCGCCTCGCGCAGCGCGCCGTGCACGCGGGCTGGGCTTGGGTGCAGCGCACGGGCTCCGTCACGGCCGAGCACCCGGGGCGCCTCCGCTTCGGCGCGATAGGAACGGGTACCAGGCTGGCCTTCCCGCTCGGCACGGTCTTCGGCGAACCGTGGATCCACCTCGGCGCCCACTGCATCATCGGTGAGCAGGTCACCCTCACCGCCGGTCTGATGCCCGACCTCGACCTGGGCCCGGAACCCATCCTGCGCATCGGCGACGGCGTCGTGCTCGGCCGCGGCAGCCATGTCATCGCCGACACGACGGTCACCATCGGCAGCGACTGCTACTTCGGGCCGTACGTCTACGTGACGTCCACCAATCACTCGTACGACGATCCGCACCAACCCATCGGCAGGCAATGGCCGCGGATGGAGCCGGTGGAGATCGGTCCCGGGTGCTGGATCGGCACCGGCGCGGTGATCCTTCCGGGGGCGCGGATCGGGCGGAACGTTGTGGTCGCGGCCGGTGCCGTGGTCCGTGGCGATGTGCCCGACCACGCGGTCGTCGCCGGCGCGCCCGCCCGGGTCGTACGGCGCTGGACCCCCGCCGAGGGCTGGCAGCCGCCGTTGCGGACACCGGCCCCGGTGCCGATCCCGGAGGGCGTCACCCCGGAGCAGCTGCTGGCCCTGGCGGATCTGGACGAGGAGAGCGTGGCCCGGCTCGCTGCGCTGGACGAGGAGAGCTCGGTCGGGCTCGCTGCGCTGGACGAGGAGAGCTCGGTCGGGCTCGCTGCGCTGGACGATGAGAGCGTGGCCCGGCTCGCTGCGCTGGACGAGGAGAGCTCGGTCGGGCTCGCTGCGCTGGACGAGGAGAGCTCGGTCGGGCTCGCCGCACCGGACGAGGAGAGCGTGGCCCGGCTCGCCGCACTGGACAAGGACACGGGCGCTCGCCTCGCCGAGCTGGAGGCCGAGGGGTGACTCAGCCCGTTGCCAGCAGCAGCGTCCCCACGAGCGCCAGACCTGCCCCTGCCGCTTGGATCGCTCGCAGCCGTTCGCTGAGGAAGCCGCGGGCGGCCAGGGCGGTCACCACCGGGTAGAGGGAGGCGAGCACCGCGGCCACCGTGACCGGGCCGTGCTGGGCGGCGACGGAGTACGTGCCGTTGGCCGCGACGTCGGCGAGGCCGACGAAGGCGAGCGCCGGCAGGGAGCGCCAGGGGAAGCCACCCCCTGGTAGCACGGCCGCGCCACGCCGCGCGGAGACGTACAGCGCGGCGCCGCCCGCGACGACGTTCGTCACGCGCTGCACGAAGAGGGCGAGGAAGAGGCCGGTGACGGTGGTGGACGCCTCGGTGATCAGCGCGAACACCGTGCCGAAACCGAGCGCCGCGACCAGCGTCAGCACAATCGTCTGCCGCTGCACGGGGGCGCCCCTGAGCTGCGGCCCGCCCGCGAGCACGACACCCGCGACGGCGACCGTGATGCCCGTTATCTGCAGCAGCCCCGGCCGCTCGCCGAGCACGAGCCCGACGGTGACCGGAACGGCCACGCTCAGCGTGGCGAGCGGCGAGACCACGCCCATCGGGCCCAGGGCCAGCGCCTTGTAGAAGGAGAGCATCGCCACCGGCCCCACCAGGCCCGCGGCGAACGCGAACCACAGCCGCGGACCGCCCTCGCTCCAGCCGCCGGTGGCGACCACCACCGCGCCCAGCACCGCCGCCGCGATCGTCTGGGAGACCACGACGACCGTGAGCGCCGGGTTGCGTCGCGTGAGCAGCCCGCCGCCGAAGTCGGCCAGGCCCCACAGGAGGCTGGTGGCCAGGGCGAAGAATGCTGTCACGAGGCGCCTCGCAGTACAGTTCGGTGAACGATCGGGTGCACCCCACCGTAGTTTAGTGAAGTGAACTGTGTCATCCAAAATATTGGACGGAATGTGTCGGACCTCGACCTGCTGACCCAGTCCCTGGCGCGCAACGTCAAGCGGTGGCGCACCGAGCGCGGCTTCACCCTGGACACGCTCGCCGCCCGCGCCGGAGTCAGCCGCGGCATGCTCATCCAGATCGAGCAGGCCCGCACCAACCCGAGTCTGGGAACGGTCGTCAAGATCGGCGACGCGCTCGGCGTCAGCATCACCACCCTGCTCGACTACGAACAGGGTCCGAAGGTCCGCATCGTTCCCGCCGACCAGGCCGTCCGGCTGTGGCACACCGACGCCGGCAGCTACAACCGGCTGCTCGCGGGCGTCGAGGCGCCCGGCCCACTGGAGATGTGGGAGTGGCGCCTGATGCCGGGCGAGCGCAGCCCGTCCGACCCGCACCCCACCGGAACCGTCGAGCTGGTCCACGTCACGGCGGGGGAGCTGACGCTCACGGTCGACGGCGTCGACTACCGCGTACCGGAGGGCGCGAGCGCCTCCTTCGAGGCCAACACCCCCCACACGTACGCCAATGACGGCGCCGTGCCGATGGAGATGGTGATGACGGTCTCCGTCCCGCCCGTGCACTGAGACGCCCGGCCGCCCCTCGCTGCACAGCTGTTAACGTGCAGTCATGCGCGCACCGATCGGAGAGTTCGAACACGCCGCCCCGGCCCCCGACTGCCTCGACGAACTGACCCGCCCGGTCGCCGACGCCATACGTCACTGGCGCGGCAGCGTCCCCGCCGAGCAGATCGTCTATGTCGAGACCGACCCGCGGTGGGCCGACACCGCCGTCTTCGTCGAGCACTACGGACGCGAGCTGCTCGAACAGTCGGCGAACTGCGTGGTGGTGGCGGGCAGGCGCGGCGGCGCGACGAAGCTGGCCGCGTGTGTCGTGCTCTCCACCACCCGGGTCGACGTCAACGGCGTCGTGCGCCGCCAACTTGACGCCCGCAAGGCGTCCTTCGCGCCGATGGAGGTGGCCACCGGCGAGACCGCCATGGAGTACGGCGGCATCACCCCGATCGGGCTGCCCGAGGACTGGCCGATTCTGGTCGACTCGGCCGTCGTCGACCTGCCGTACGTCCTGGTCGGCAGCGGGCGCCGACGCGGCAAGCTGCTGGTGCCGGGCAAGGTCTTCGCGGAGCTGCCGAGGGCCGTGGTGCTGGACGGCCTGGGGGTCTGATCCCGCTCAGGCCGATGTGTGATGGGCCAGCGCCAGGTGCGGATCGTCCTCGCCGGGGGCCGGTGCCGGGTCGGCGTGGACCAGGGCCGCGGTGAGCCTCGGTACGGCGTGCAGCAGGGCGTGCTCGGCCTCGACGGCGACGGCGTGGGCCTGGCGTACCGTCGCATCGCCGTCGACGACGACCGCCACCTCGGCGCGCAGCCGGTGCCCGATCCAGCGCAGCCGCAGCTCGCCCACCGCGCGTACCCCGGGGACCTCGCGCAGCGCCCGTTCCGCCCCATCCACCAGGGCCGGGTCCACGGCGTCCATCATCCGCCGGAGCACCTCACGGGCCGCGTCGCGCAGCACCAGCACGATCGCGGCAGTGATCGCCAACCCGACGAGCGGGTCGGCCAGGTGCCATCCCAGGGCCGAGCCGCCGGCGCCCAGGAGCACGGCCAGCGAGGTGAATCCGTCGGTGCGGGCGTGCAGTCCGTCGGCGACCAGCGCGGCAGAGCCGATCGCGCGGCCGACGCGGATCCGGTGGCGGGCCACCCACTCGTTGCCCGCGAAGCCGACCAGGGCCGCCACGGCGACCGCCGGGAGGTACTGAACGGGGCGCGGATCGAGGAGCCGCTCGACCGCCGTCCACGCGGCGAAGGCCGCGGACGCGGCGATCGTCACCACGATCACCAGGCCCGCGAGGTCCTCGGCGCGTCCGTAGCCGTACGTGAAGCGGCGGGTCGCCGCGCGGCGGCCCAGCACGAACGCGATCCCCAGCGGTACGGCGGTCAGGGCGTCCGCGGTGTTGTGCACGGTGTCGCCGAGCAGCGCGACCGAGCCGGACGCGACCACCACCAGCGACTGGACCAGCGCCGTCGCGCCGAGCACGGCCAGCGAGATCCACAGCGCCCGCATGCCGCGGGCCGAGGACTCCAGGGCGGAGTCGAGCTTGTCGGCGGTCTCGTGGGAGTGGGGGGTGAGGAGGTGCGCCAGGCGGTCACGGAGAGACGTAGGCGCGTGGGGGTGGATGTGGCCATGGTCGTGGCCGTTGTGGTGACCGTGCTCGCGGTAGCGCCGCTGCTCGTGGTGATGCCGCTGCTCGTGGTGGTGCCGGTCGCTCACGTGGTTCCCCTTCCGGTGCGCGCGAAGTGGACGCTCGGCGCCCACGAAGCCATTATGTGCGTATGAGCGCACGCATGCACCTATCACCTGCACACCATGCGCACTCGCGCACACCGGGCGAGGAGCAGTTCGTGCTCGCCGCCGAACTCCTCGCCCTGCTCGGCGACCGCACCCGTCTGGCCCTGCTGCACGCGCTGACGTCCGGCGAGGCCGACGTCACGACGCTCACGCAGGCCTGCGGGGCGGCACGGCCGGCCGTCAGCCAGCATCTGGCGCGACTGCGCCTGGCGGGACTCGTGAACACGCGCAAGGAGGGCCGCCGGGTGATCTACTCCCTCCGTGACGGCCACCTGCGCCGCCTGGTCGACGAGGCGCTGAACGTGGCGGATCACCGGCTCAGCGACCGGCCCGTCCACGACTGAAGCGACGCCGCCGTCCCGCCGAGTCGGGGCGTCCCGGCAGCAACTGCTCAGAACTGCGCGGCCGTGCCGAGGTACTGCTCGGCGAAGGCGGCCGCGGCGGCGGGCGAGGCGAACAGGCGCCGCAGCCGGGCGAGCGTGGTGCCCGCGCGGTACGGGTCGCCCGACGCGGTGCCGTGGTACACGTCGGAGAGCCACTGGGAGAACTCCTGGTAGTCCCACACGCGCCGCAGGCATGCCTCCGAGTAGCCGTCCAGCCCGCTGTCGTCGCCCTTCGTGAGGTGTGCCGCCAGGGAGTCGCCGAGCAGGAAGGCGTCGTGCAGCGCGAGGTTCATGCCCTTCGCGGCGATGGGCGCGGTGAGGTGGGCCGCGTCGCCGGCCAGGAAGAGCCGGCCGGACACCATGGGCTCGACGACGTAGTCGTGCATGTCGAGCACCCGCTTCTCGAGCAGCCGGCCCTCCGTGAGCGGCGGGGCGTCCGCCGCCGCGAGCCGCTGCCGCAGCTCGGTCCAGACGCGCTCGTGAGACCAGTTCTCCGGGTCGTCGCCGGGCGGGCACTGGAGGTAGTAGCGGGTCACCTCGGGGCTGCGGGCCATGTGTCCGGCGAACCCGTGCGGATGGACACCGAACAGCACGCAGTCGGACGACGGTGGCGCCTCGGCGAGCAGCGCCAGCCAGCCGATGCCGTAGTCGTGCCGTGCGATGCGGGTGCGCTCCGGCGGCAGCGCGGACCGGGTCACCCCGCGCGCCCCGTCGCAGCCGGCGACGAAGTCGCAGTGGATCAGCTGCCGTCGGCCCGTCTCGGGGCAGAGGTACGACACCGACGGCCGGTCCGTGTCCGTGTTGTGCAGCCGTACGTCCCGCACGCCGAACCGGATGTCCCCGCCGCGTACGTCCGCGTACTCGCGCACGAGGTCCGTCACCAGCAACGGCTGTGGGTAGACGAAGTGGTGATGGCCCGTCAGCTCCGTGTACGGGAAGCGGTGGCCCCGGCCGCCGAAGCGGAACTCGCACATGGTGTGCCGCTGCGCCCGCTCCAGCAGGTTCCCGGCCAGGCCGCGCTGTTCGAGCCCGCGCACGGCCCACTCCTCGATGACCCCGGCCCGGGGCCGCTGTTCTATGAACTTCCTGGACTCGGCCTCCAGGACCACGCAGTCGATGGAAGCGGCGCGCAGGATGTTGCCGACGGTGAGCCCCGCGGGGCCGGCTCCGATGACGACGACCGGAACGCGTTGGGGGGAGGGGGAGTTGGCGTGGGGGGAGGAGTGCGTCACCCGCACATTATGACCGTGTCCCGTCAGCCACGGCCGGGTCGCTGCAGCTGACGGGACACCGTCCGGGGTCGGGTCAGTGCGCGGGCGCGTCGGTGACCACGACCTCCTCGATGCTCCGCTCGATCTCCTCGGGCCGGGACGCGGTGGCCTTCGCCCAGACGTAGACGACCAGCGAGAAAGCCGCGACGACCAGGATGTCCCACCACAGGCCGATGTGCCCCTGGCCGCCGAAGCCGCCCTGCCAGGAGATCAGGCCCATGCCCACCAGGTAGGCGGGCAGCCACTGGGCGGCCTTCCAGTCCAGCCGGGGCGCGTCCGTCAGGTTCTTGCTCGTGGCGTACCAGGCGTAGCCGCCGAGGAGCACGTAGCCGAGGACGATCGCCACGCCGAGCCGCCACAGCGTGTCCCAGCCGGCCCAGTAGATGATGAGGTTGGCGACCACGAAGGACAGCGGCGAGATCACCTTGCCGCCGGGCAGGCGGTAGGGGCGCTCGTGGTGCGGGAGGCGGTCGGCGAAGACGCCGTAGGCCAGCGGCGCACCGGCGTACATCAGGACGCTCGCCGAGGTGATGAAGCCGACCAGCTCCTGCCAGCTCGGGAAGGGCAGGAAGCAGATGATGCCGGTCAGGAAGGAGATGACCAGGCCGAACCACGGCACGCCCCGGGCGTCGGTCTTCTCGAAGACCTTCGGCGCGTAGCCGTTCTTGGACAGGCCGTAGGACACGCGCGAGGTCGCGGTGGTGTAGATCAGGCCGGTGCCGCCGGGGGAGATCACGGCGTCCAGGTACAGCACCACGCTCAGCCAGCCGAGGCCCACCAGCGTCGCCAGACCCGCCCAAGGGCCGCTGATGCCCGGGAAGTCCAGCTTGGCCCAGCCGTGCGCGAAGGAGCTGAGCGGCAGCGCGCCGATGAACACCACCTGGAGGAGGACGTAGATGACCGCGCCGATGGCGACCGAGCCGAGGGTCGCGCGCGGCAGGTCGCGCTTCGGGTCGCGGCTCTCGCCCGCCAGCTGGATCGCCTGCTCGAAGCCCAGCAGGGCGAAGATGATGCCGCTGGAGCTGATGGCGCTCAGCACGCCCTTGGCGCCGAACGGGGCGAAGCCGTGGGCGGTGAAGTTGTGCGGGTGGAAGTTGCCCACCGCGACGATGAAGATCGTGGCCAGCGGCACGGCGATCTTCCACCAGGTGGCCGCGCTGTTGGTGTGGGCCAGGACCCGCACGCCCAGGAAGTTGACCACGACGAAGGCG
Organism: Streptomyces sp. NPDC005202; assembly: GCF_040608235.1. Lineage (NCBI taxonomy): Bacteria > Bacillati > Actinomycetota > Actinomycetes > Kitasatosporales > Streptomycetaceae > Streptomyces > Streptomyces sp. NPDC005202. The sequence goes on from NZ_JBEXHW010000015.1 coordinate 45,107, forward strand.
GCCATCAGGACGACGGCGACCACGAAACCGCTCGTCGTCAGCGTGCCGTCGGCGTGCTGGAAGCCCTTCGCGAAGTCCCAGTGACCGGCGTAGCCGATCATGGCCTCGACCTCGATCGGGGCCACCGTCGCCGCCTGCAGCCAGGAGAACCAGCCGAACGACATGCCGGCCAGGCCGCCGAACGCGTAGTGCGGGTAGCGGGCCGTGCCACCCGCCACCGGGAACATGCCGCCGAGTTCGGCGTGCACGAGCGCCAGCAGGACGATCGCCACCGCGCCGATCAGCCACGAGATGATCGCCGCGGGACCGGCCACGACGACGGCCTTCTCGGCGCCGTAGAGCCAGCCTGAGCCGATGATGGAACCGACCGAGGCCCACATCAGACCGATCAGACCGACGTCCCGCCGCAGACCGGTCCGGTCCCGCGTGACGTCGAGGGCTGCATGGTCAACATTCACCATGTCAAGGGGCCTCTCACTATCTGAACATCGAATGAACGCCCAATGGGCGGCTCAGAGTAAGAATCGAGGCGCGCTCGACAGAAGGCCGTTGCCTGAAATTTGACCCTTCCACGGGGACTTCTTTTACGCGCACTTTGCACAGGTCAGCCAGCCTGGCGGAATGTACCTATTCAGTTGCGGTAGGTGAGAAGAAGGTAAGACAGGCTAGCTCATGCGGGGAATTTCGATCGCCGGGCAGCGGTCCATGACCATGTCGAGGCCGGCCGCGCGGGTGCGCTCGTAGGCGGCCTCGTCGACGACACCGAGCTGGAACCAGACGGCCTTCGCGCCCCTGGCGACCGCCTCGTCGGCGATCGGACCGGCCAGGTCGCTGTTGACGAAGACATCGACGACGTCCACGTCGAACGGAATGTCCGCAAGGGCGGCGTAGCCCTGCTCCCCGTGCACGGTCTCCGCCTTGGGGTGGACCGGGACGACGCGCTTGCCGAAGCGCTGCAGCACCTCGGCGACGCCGTACGCGGCGCGGCTCCGGTTCGACGATAGGCCCACGACGGCCCAGGTGTCACCGAGTTCGGTCAGGATCTTACGGATCGTCGCTGCGTCGCCGTACACCGCGGGTCTCCTCTGGCGTGGGGGAAGGGTGGCCGACTGGGCAACAGCGGGTGCCGCCCGGCGATTCCCCGGCCCGCGGGCATGGCCGGCCGGGGGCGCGCAGTGCCGTCGGGTCGGTCGGTACGGCAGGGTGGCCGATGTCCGCGTCCGACGCGCCCGCCGCCCGTCTCACCATCCATCGCGACACGGCGGTATCCATCGCGACACGGCGGTCGTCCGGCACCACGGACCCGCCTGCGTCGAACTCGTCCACCGGGCGCGGCGCGAGGGGCGCCCGGCGTATGGCCCGGCGCGCCGACTCGTCCTGATCGGGGCGGGCTTCCTGGGGGATACCTCGGCGGTCGCGGTGCTCGACCGGGTGCGCATCCACGTGCCGGACGTGCGGGGACCGGGCGGGCGTGACGGGCGCGGCGCGCCTTTCCGCGGACGCCCGCACGATTGCGCAGGGCTCCTCTCACACCCGGTCGAATCCGCCACCATGTCCGGAAGACACCTCCACATGCCTGCGCGCAGCCGTCCGTACGCCTACGCTCGGGCCGTGCTGCGCATCATCGACGCCCGAACCGGCGAGCCCGTCGACGCCACTCCCGCCCGCCGTGGCCTGACCCGTGTCGAGGCGCACGCGTCGGGCTTCGACGCCTCGGGCCTGCGCGTGCTGCTGGTCGCCGACCTCCTCGTCCGCGCCCTGGAACTGGGCGGCACGCCGGTGTGGGCCCTGCTGACCGGCGAGCGGGAGCAGGCGGAGCTGCGGGCCTGTGGCTCGGCCCTCGGCATCCGGCCCTTCGAGGACGGCCGCGCCCTCGGTGCCGCGCTGGGCGAGGCGCAGGTCATCCACGTGGTCGGCGAGGGCGGCGCGGCACCGGACGGCGTCCGGATCACCGTCGCGCCGGTCGATTCCGTGGTGCCGGTCGCCCCCGCGGCCGCCGACGACCCCGCCGCAGTGCGCTTGGCCCTGCTCGCCCGCCGCCGCGCCCTGCCCGTACGGCTCGACGTGCAGGCTCTGGCGGAGGCCCGCCGGACCCTCGCGCGCTGGCGCCGCGCGGTCGCCGGGTGGGCGATGCGGCCCTCGCGGCCGATCCCCGACGAGGTGCGCGGCCGGCTGCGCGGAGCCTGGGAGGACGACCTGAACGTCCCGGCAGTGCTCCAGGTGCTGGACTGGGTCGAGACCCGGTCCGACCTGGCGGACGGCGCCCGCTTCGAGACGTACGCCTACGCGGACCGGCTGCTCGGCCTCGACCTGACCCGCGACCTGGGAAGTACGCCGTGATGCCCCGCGCGGGAGGGGGCCCGCTGCGCCGCCTGGTGGTCCTGCGGCACGCCAAGTCCGCCTGGCCCGAGGGCGTCGCCGACCACGATCGTCCGCTCGCGCCCCGCGGCCGCCGGGACGCGCCCGCCGCGGGGCGCGCGCTGGCCGAGGCCGACTGGCTGCCGGACCTCGCCCTGTGCTCCACCGCCCTGCGTGCCCGCCAGACCTGGGAGCTGGCCTCCGCCCAGTGGGGCACCCCGCCGCCGGTACGGCACGAACCGCGGCTGTACGCCGCCGGTCTCCCCGCCCTGCTGGCAGCCGTGCGCGAGACGGCCCCCGAGGTAGAGACGCTCCTGCTGATCGGGCACAACCCCGGCCTGGAGGAGCTCGTCCTCGAGCTCGCCGGGGACGGGCTCGACGACACACTGGACCGGCTCCGGGTGAAGTTCCCGACCTCGGCGATCGCCGTCCTGGCCTGGCACGGCGTCAGCTGGCGGGCGCTCGCCCCCGGCACGGCCCTGCTGACGGCGCTGACCGTGCCACGGGGTGCGAAGTAGTCTCGGCCCACGGGGTGCGAAGTAGTCTCGGCCCACGGGGTGGTGGTCGGGCTCGGCCCACGGGGTG
>NZ_JBEXHW010000015.1:48145-136407 GCF_040608235.1 Streptomyces sp. NPDC005202
GGTGGTGGTCGGGCTCGGCCCGCGGGGTGGTGGTCGGGCTCGGCCCGCGGGGTGGTGGTCGGGCTCGGCCCGCGGGGTGGTGGTCGGGCTCGGCCCGCGGGGTGGTGGTCGGGCTCGGCCCACGCGGTAGTGGTCGGCTCAGCCCACGGGGTAGTCGTCGGGCTCAGCCCACGTGCACCCGCGGCCGTCGGTCCGGGTCCGGCTCGGCACGGCGCAGCACCTCGCGAGTGACCGGCGCGACCTCGCCGTCGCCGAAGACCAGGAAGCGGATCAGATGGCTGACGGGGCCGCCCTCGGTCCAGCTGAAGTAGACGTGCGGGACCTGGCCGGTGCGCTCGCGCAGCGCCAGCAGGACCGCCGCGATGGTGTTGGGCACCGTCGGGCCCTGCGCCCGCAGCCGTCGCACCCCGTGCTTCGTGTCGCCGTGCACGGTGATGTCCGCCGTGAAGTCGGAGGAGTCCCGCACGAACACCTCCAGGAACAGCACCGGCCCGCCCTCCGGGATGTGGGTGTGCGCGCGCTGGTCGTACTCCTTGGCGCGGTACTCCTGGGTGCTGTGCTCCTGGGGCTCGTTCGCGATCAGCTGCAACGGCCCGCTGTGGGCGGCCTCGTCGATGATCCGCTCGGCCGTCTCGTCGAAGACGACCTCCGCGGCGCGCAGCTCGAAGGCCCGGTGCGCCCGCGAGCCGAACGACGTGACCAGGATCGCCACGATGAAGATCAGCGCGATCTTGATGCCGTCGGGCCGCTCGATGACATTGGCGATCAGGGTGTAGCCGAACACGGCGGTGATCACGCCGAAGCCGATCGTCGCCCACCGGTGGCCCCTTCGGCGCACGGCGACCGTGGAGGCGAACGACGCGGACAGCATCAGCACCAGCACCCCGGTCGCGTACGCGCCGCTCTGCGCGTCGACGTTCGCGTGGAACCAGACGGTGATGAGGACGGCCGCCGCCATGAACACCAGCACCAGCGGGCGCACGGCCCGGGTCCACTCCGGAGCCATGCCGTAGCGCGGCAGATACCGCGGTACGAGGTTCAGCAGCCCGGCGAGCGCCGAGGCGCCCGCGAACCACAGGATCGCGATGGTCGAGACGTCGTACACCGTGCCGAAGGCCTCGCCCAGGTGCTGGTGCGCCAGATACGCGAGGGCACGGCCGTTGGCCGGTCCGCCGCTCTTGAAGTCGGCCTGCGGGATGAGGATCGTCGTCGCCAGGCTGGACAGCAGCAACAGGCAGCTCATGATCACGGCGGCCGTGGTGAGCAGCTTGCGGGTCTCGCGGATGCGGCCCGTCGGCTTCTCGTACGTGTCCGTCGGGTCACCCTTGACCTGCGGCATCACCGCCACGCCCGTCTCGAAGCCGGACATGCCGAGCGCCAGTTTCGGGAAGACCAGCAGCGCCACGCCGATCATCGCCAGTGGTGAGGAGTGCTCCGCCGTTATCGCGTCGGTCCAGTCGCCGATCCGCACCGGGTGGCTGAACACCTCCCACGCGGAGACGGCGATCACCACGACGTTGAGGGTGAGATACGTCCCCACCAGCGCCATCGCGATGCCGATGGCCTCCCGGAAGCCCTTGAGGAAGATCCCGCCGAGCGCGGCGATCAGGAACAAGGTGATCCACTGGTTCTCGCCGTGCATCCAGTGCGGGGCGAAGGGGTTCTCCACGACGTGCGCGGCGGCGTCCGCGGACGACAGAGTGATCGTGATCATGAAGTCGGTGGCCGCGAAGCCGAGCAGCACGAGCACGAAGATCTTCCCTGGCCACCACGGCAGCAGCCGCTCCAGCATGGCGATCGACCCCTCGCCGTGCGGGCTCTCGTGCGCGACCCGCCGGTAGACCGGCAGCGCGCCGAAGAGGGTCAGCGCGATCAGCACGAGCGTGGCGAGCGGGGAGAGCAGACCGGCCGCGAGGGCGGCGATGCCGGGCTGGTAGCCGAGGGTGGAGAAGTAGTCCACACCGGTCAGGCACATCACCCGCCACCACCGGTGGCCCTCGTGCTCGGCCTGCGGAGTGCGGTGCGGGCCGGGGTGGCGGGCCGTCTGTTCGCTCAGGCCCTCCAGCAGCCAGGCCCGCCAGCGGGCCGTCGGGGCGGAGTGGTGGGGCCCGCCGGCTTCCTCGGCGTCCCTGCTCTCCACCTCGGTGCCGGTCATTCGGTCCTCTCCTGCGCTCGGTGGGGGTTCGTCCGGCCCGTGGACCACTCGGGTGCCGGCGGATCCGCGGGCGCGAGGAGCGAGTATCCACCACCCCGTCGTCCGAACTTGGGGCGGGGGTCCCCGGAACTGCGCATAGGCTGGCCGGATGCAGGACGAGTACCGCACCGTCGCCCGCGCGGGCGTGCACGAGACCGAGGTCAACCGCTCCCGCTTCCTGTGCGCCCTCGCCCCGGCGGCCACCGAGCAGGAGGCCCAGGACTTCATCGCGGCGGTCCGCAAGGAGCACGCGGACGCCACGCACAACTGCTGGGCGTACGTCATCGGCGCCGACGCCGCGATCCAGAAGGCGAGCGACGACGGCGAGCCCGGCGGCACCGCCGGCGTCCCCATGCTCCAGATGCTGCTGCGCCGCGACATGCGGTACGTCGTCGCCGTCGTCACCCGCTACTACGGCGGCATCAAGCTCGGCGCGGGCGGACTCATCCGGGCCTACGGCGGAGCGGTCGGCGAGGCCCTGGACGCGCTCGGCACTCTCACCCGCCGCCGCTTCCGCCTCGCCACGGTGACCGTCGACCACCAGCGGGCCGGCAAGGTGCAGAACGACCTGCGGGCGACCGGTCGGGAGGTGCGGGACGTGCGCTACGGCGAGGCGGTCACCATCGAGATCGGCCTCCCGGACGCCGACGTGGACGCCTTCAGGGCGTGGCTCGCCGACGTCACCGCCGGGACAGCCGGGTTCGAACTGGGCGGCGAGGCCTACAGCGACGCGTGACACATCGGGCAAGTTGGGCATAACAGCGGGTGCAGGAGCGCTCATGACGGGCCGATACGGGAGTAACCGCCCGTGATGTCGGACCCGGCCGTTAGTCTTCGGGGATCATGAGGCTGCTGCACACTTCCGACTGGCATCTGGGCCGGGCGTTCCACCGGGTGAACATGCTGGATGCCCAGGCCGAGTTCATCGGCCACCTCGTCACGACCGTGCGCGAGCGCGATGTCGACGCGGTGGTCGTGTCGGGAGACGTGTACGACCGCGCGGTGCCCCCGCTGGCCGCGGTCGAGCTGTTCGACAACGCCCTGCACCGGCTCGCCGACCTCGGCGTGCCGATGGTGATGATCTCCGGGAACCACGACTCGGCGCGCCGCCTCGGCGTCGGCGCCGGGCTGATCGGGCGCGCGGGCATCCATCTGCGGACCGAGCCGTCGGCGTGCGGGACGCCGGTGGTGCTGGAGGACGAGTTCGGGGAGGTGGCGTTCTACGGCCTGCCGTATCTCGAACCGGCCCTCGTCAAGGACGAGTTCGGCGTCGAGAAGGCAGGCCACGAGGCGGTGCTCGCCGCCGCCATGGACCGCGTACGCGCCGACCTCGCCACGCGCGCGCGGGGCACACGTTCCGTCGTCCTCGCGCACGCCTTCGTCACCGGCGGCCAGGTCAGCGACAGCGAACGGGACATCACCGTCGGAGGGGTGGCCGCCGTGCCCGCCGGCGTCTTCGACGGTGTCGACTACGCCGCCCTGGGCCATCTGCACGGCTGCCAGACCATCACCGAGCGCGTGCGCTACTCCGGCTCCCCGCTGCCGTACTCCTTCTCGGAGGCCGACCACCGCAAGAGCATGTGGCTCGTCGACCTGGACGCCGACGGCTCCGTCTTCGCCGAGCGGATCGACTGCCCGGTCCCGCGCGCCCTGGCCCGGATCCGCGGGACGCTGGAGGACCTGCTCGCCGACCCGGACCTCGCCCGCCACCAGGACGCGTGGGTCGAGGCGACGCTCACCGACCCGGTCCGCCCGGCCGACCCCATGGCCCGCCTCACCGAGCGCTTCCCGCACACCCTCAGCCTCGTCTTCGACCCCGAGCGCGCCCCGGACGACCCCGACGTGTCGTACGCCCGCCGCCTCGCGGGCCGCAGCGACCAGCAGATCGCGGAGGACTTCGTGGCCCATGTGCGCGGCGCGGCGCCCGACGAGCTCGAACAGGCGGTACTGCGCGAGGCGTTCGACGCGGTGCGTGCGGACGAGGCGGTCCGGGAGGTGGCGCGGTGAGGCTGCACCGGCTGGAGATCACCGCGTTCGGCCCCTTCGGGGGCTCCCAGACCGTCGACTTCGACGCGCTGTCCGCCGCCGGGCTGTTCCTGCTGCACGGTCCGACGGGCGCGGGCAAGACCTCCGTCCTCGACGCCGTCTGCTACGCGCTGTACGGAGCGGTGCCGGGCGCCCGGCAGAGCGGGCAGGGCCTCTCCCTCCGCAGTGACCACGCCGCTTCGGGCACGCGCACCCAGGTCACTCTCGAACTCACGGTGGCCGGGCGCAGGTTGGAGGTCACCCGCCAACCGCCGTGGGAGCGCCCCAAGAGGCGCGGCTCGGGCACGACGCTGGACAAGGCCCAGAGCTGGTTGCGCGAGTACGACCCGGTGGCCCGCGCGTGGAAGGACCTCAGCCGTTCCCACCAGGAGATCGGCGAGGAGATCACCCAGCTGCTCGGGATGAGCCGCGAGCAGTTCTGCCAGGTCGTGCTGCTGCCGCAGGGCGACTTCGCACGCTTCCTGCGCGCCGACGCCGAGGCGCGCGGCAAGCTGCTGGGGCGCCTGTTCGACACCCACCGCTTCGCCGAGGTCGAAAAGCGCCTCGCCGAACGCAGGCGCACCACCGAGGCCCAGGTACGCGAGGGCGACGCCGCGCTGCTGGCCGACGCGCACCGCATGCAGCAGGCGGCGGGCGACGCCATGGAGCTGCCGGAGCTCGCGCCGGGCGAGCCCGGCCTGGCGGAGGCGGTCCTGACCGCGGCCGCCGTCGCCCGCAGCACCGCACGGGAACAGCTGACCATCGCCCACTGCCGTCTCACGGTTGCCGAGTCCGCGCAGGCCGCCGCCCAGCACGCCCTGGACCGCGTCCGCGAAGTGGCGCGACTGCAGCGGCGGTTCGCTCAGGCGCAGGAGCGTGCCGCGCGCCTGCAGGAGCGGGCCGGCGCCCACCAGGAGGCGCAGGCGCGGATGGAACGGGCGCGCAAGGCGGAGACGGTGGCGCCGGCGCTGGAACTGCGGGAGGCCGCCGACGCCGAACACCGTCGGGCGGCCGCCGCCGAGGCACGCGCGCGTGCCCTGCTGCCGGAGAGCTTCGCCGACGCCGGCGCGGCCGGCCTCGCCGCCGCCGCACGCCGGGCCGCCGAGGAGCTGGGCGGCCTGGAGTCGGCCCGCCGCGCCGAACAGCGCCTGGCCGGCCTCGTCGCCGAGCGGGCCGACCTTGACCGGCAGGAGCGCGCCGACGAGGACGTCCTGCAGGAGGCCGGTGCCTGGCTCGCCGAGTGGGAGACGACCCGGGCAGCGCTTCAGGCCCGCGTCGAGTCTGCGCAGGAGGCGGCAACCCGGGCCGAACAACTCGGCATCCGGCGCGAACCCGCGCTGAAGCGGCTCAGGGCCGCCCGGCTGCGCGACCAGTTGGCCGGGGACACCGAGGAGGCGCGGAGGCGGGCACTCGACTCGGAGAAGCGCGCGGTGCAGGCCAAGGCCCACTGGCTCGACCTCAAGGAACAGCGCCTGAACGGCATCGCCGCCGAACTGGCCGCGAACCTCAGCCCCGGCGAGCCCTGCGCCGTCTGCGGCGCCACCGAACACCCCGCACCCGCGCGGAAGGTCGCCGGGCACGTCGGGCGCGAGGCGGAGGAGCGCGCCCTGGCCGCCTATCAGGACGCTGACGAGCAGCGCGCCGAGGACGAGCGGCGCCTCGGCGTCGTACGTGAGGCACTGGCCGCCGCCATCGCCGAGGCGGGTGACACGCCGACCGCGCAACTCGCCGAGGAGGTCGAGGAGTTGGAGCGGCAGCTCGCGCAGGCGCGCCGGGAGGCCTCCGCGCTGCACGCGGCGCACGAGGAACTGCGCCGCGCCGAGCAGGAGCGCGAGCGGCGGCTGGCCGACCGGCAGCAGGCCGAGGTCCGCGCCGCGTCGCGCCTGACCCGCAGGGAAACCCTCGACCGCGAGAAGGCCACGCTGGAGGCGGAGTTGGCGCAGGCAAGGGGCGCCGCCGACAGTGTGGCGGCGCGGGCCGCGCAACTGGAGCGGCAGGCGGCGCTGCTCACCGACGCCGCCGACGCCGCCCGCGCCGCCGAGGAGAGCGCCGAGCGGCTCAAGGACGCCGACGGACGGCTCGCCGAGGCCGCCTTCCGCGCCGGGTTCGACACCCCCCAGGCGGCGGCCGCCGCCCTCCTCGACGACGCCGCCCACCGCGAGCTCCAACGGCGCCTGGACGCCTGGCAGTCGGAGGAGGCCGCCGTGCGCGCCGTGCTCGCCGAGGCCGACACCGCGGCCGCCGCCCAGCAGCCGCCCGCCGACCTCACCGCGGCGGAACGTGCCGCGGCCGCCGCGGCCCAGCGGCTGCGCGACGCCGCCTCCGCGCGGGATGCCGCCGCCCGGCGCTGCGCCGAACTCGACCGGCTGTCCGCCCGGGCGGCCGCCGGGACACGGCGGCTGGCGCCGCTGCGCGAGGAGTACGACCGCGTGGCCCGCCTGGCCTCCCTCACCGCCGGCACCTCGGCCGACAACGAACGCAAGATGCGCCTGGAGTCGTATGTCCTCGCGGCCCGCCTGGAACAGGTGGCCGCCGCCGCGACCGTACGGCTGCAGCGCATGTCCTCCGGCCGCTACACCCTGGTCCACTCCGACGACCGGGCCGGACGCGGCCGCAGCGGTCTCGGACTGCACGTCGTCGACGCCTGGACCGGCCGGGAGCGGGACACGGCGACCCTGTCGGGCGGCGAGACGTTCTTCGCCTCCCTCGCGCTCGCCCTCGGCCTCGCCGACGTCGTCACCGACGAGGCCGGCGGGGTCCGCCTCGACACGCTCTTCATCGACGAGGGCTTCGGCAGCCTCGACGACGAGACCCTCGACGAGGTCCTCGACGTCCTCGACTCCCTGCGCGAGCGCGACCGCAGCGTCGGCATCGTCAGCCACGTCGCCGACCTGCGGCGCCGGATCCACGCGCAACTGGAGGTCGTCAAGGGCAGATCGGGGTCGACCGTGCGGCAACGGGGCGTCGGCTGAGCTCAGCGGCCGAGCCGCCGCCGGGGCAGGGGCGACGAGTACACGACGTTCGTGGTCACCGAACCCAGGGTGCCGATCTTCCCCGACACCTCTTCCAGATGGCGCATCGAGCGGGCGGCGACCTTGAGGACGAAGCAGTCGTCGCCCGTCACGTGGTGCGCCTCCAGGATCTCCGGGGTGGCGGCCACCAGGTCGTGGAAGGGCTTGTAGCTGCCCGTTCGGGTAGCGCAGGCGCACGAACGCGAGGATCGGCAGCCCCAGCCGCTCCGGGTCCACCACGGCCGTACCGGTGGCCGACACGTGCCGCGCTCGGAGAGCGCGGGCACGACTCCTCGGGAAGGGGGAAAGGGCGGCCAGGGGTTTCCGGCCACCCTCCGGGATTCACAGCTGCGACAGTTCGTCCACCAGGTCGTCCAGGCCCAGGGAGCCCTGGGAGAGGGCCGCCATGTGCCAGGACTTGAGGTCGAAGGCGTCGCCGTGGCGCTTCTTCGCCCTTTCGCGGCCCAGCAGCCAGGCCCGCTCACCGAGCTTGTAGCCGATCGCCTGGCCCGGAATCGTCAGGTAGCGGGTCAGCTCGCTCTCCACGAAGTCCGCCGGGCGGCTGCTGTGTGCCCCGAAGAACTCCTGGGCCAGTTCCGGAGTCCAGCGCTCGCCCGGGTGGAAGGGCGAGTCCGCCGGGATCCGAAGCTCCAGGTGCATGCCGATGTCGACGATGACGCGGGCGGCCCGCATCATCTGCGCGTCGAGGTAGCCGAGCCGCTGCTCGGGGTCGGTGAGGAAGCCCAGTTCGTCCATCAGGCGCTCCGCGTACAGCGCCCAGCCCTCCGCGTTGGCGCTGACCCCGCCGACGGCGGCCTGGTAGCGGGAGAGGTCCTTGGCCACGTGCGTCCACTGCGCGAGCTGGAGGTGATGGCCGGGCACGCCCTCGTGGTACCAGGTGGAGACCAGGTCGTAGACCGGGAAGCGGGTCTGGCCCATTGTCGGCAGCCAGGTGCGGCCGGGGCGCGAGAAGTCCTCCGACGGGGGCGTGTAGTACGGTGCCGCCGCGCTGCCGGGCGGCGCGATGCACGACTCCACCTTCCGCACCCGCTCGGCGAGTTCGAAGTGCGTGCCGTCCAGCTCCTCGATGGCCCGGTCCATCAGGTCCTGCAGCCACTGACGGACCTCGTCGACGCCCTCGATGTGCGTGCCGTGCTCGTCGAGGTGCGCGAGCGCCACCCACGGCGTCTCGGCGCCGGGCAGGATCTTCTCCGCCTCCTGCTTCATCTCGCCGAGGATGCGGTGGAACTCCGACCAGCCGTAGGCGTACGCCTCGTCCAGGTCCAGGTCCGTGCCGTTGAAGTAGCGGGAGAAGCGGGCGTACCGATCGCGGCCCACCGTGTTCGGTGCGCCCTCGATCGCCGACGCGTACACGTCACGCATCCAGTCCCGCAGCTCCACCACCGCCGCGGTCGCGGCACGCGCGGCCTCCTCCAGCTCGGTGCGCAGGGATTCGGGGCCCGCGGAGACGAAGTCCTCGAACCAGCCGCGGCCCTTGCTGTCGGTGTCCGACCATTCGGTGAGCTGCTCGACGAAGGTGGCCGTCGGGCGCGGGCCCGCGTACAGCTTGCGTTCCAGGCCGAGCGTCAGCGACTCGCGGTAGCCCGCCAGCGCCGTCGGCACCGCACGCAGCCGCTCGGCGATCGCCGCCCAGTCCTCCTCCGTCTGGGCCGGCGTCACGGTGAACACCTCACGCACGTGGTGCACGGGTGTGGCCATGTTGCCGACCGCGCGCAGGCCCTCGTCGGCCTCGTGCACGGCGAGCTCCGCGGTGAGCCGCTCGCGCAGCAGGCGTGCGCACCGGCGCTCGATGTCGCTGTCCGCACCGGGCCGGCGCTCGGCCTCGTCGAGCCGGGCGAGCGTGGTGCGCGCCAGTTCCGCGAGCGCCTCCTGGCCCGCGGGCGAGGTGTCGGGCAGCCTGCTCGAACTCTCCTTCACGCCGAGATACGTACCGGTGACCGGGTCGAGGGCGATGAGCTCGTCGACATAGGCGTCGGCGACCTGACGGGGCAGCGGGCTCTTGGTCTCTGACATGCGGACCATCCTCATACGGAGACTATGTCCGCGTCACCCCGATTCAGCTGTGGGCGTTCCCGCCTGAGCGCCCGGCGGCAGCAGCGGTCCGCAGTCCCACTGCTGGAAGATCAACCGGGTCTCCACGCGCGCCACTTCGCGCCGCGCCGTGAACTCGTCCAGGACCAGCCGCTGCAGATCCGCCATGTCCGCGACCGCGACGTGGACCAGATAGTCGTCCGGACCGGTCAGATGGAAGACGGTCCGCGACTCCGGCAGCGCCCGGATCCGCTCCACGAACGGCCCCACCAGCTCCCGCCGGTGCGGCCTGACCTGTACCGACAGCAGCGCCTGAAGGCCCCGGCCCAGCTTCGCCGGATCGAGTCGCAGCTGGTGGCCGAGGATGACGCCCGAGCGGCGCAGCCGGGTCACGCGGTCCAGACACGTGGACGGCGCGACCCCCACCTGCGCGGCGAGGTCGCGGTAGGTCGTCCGGGCGTCGTTCTGCAGCAGCCGCAGCAGATGGAGATCCACCGGATCCAGTACGACAGATTCGGCCATGGACCGAACGTAGCACGGACTTGGTCCCCGGATACCCGGTCGGTGTTCACCCTTCCGTTATGGACTCAGCGAGCACGCAGGCGTACGACGACGTACGCCCCGCACCCAGAGCACTGGCCACCGAGGCCGTGCACGCCGGCCGTGACGACCTCGCCCGGCAGGGACTGCACGCCCCGCCGATCGACCTGTCCACCACCTACCCCTCCTACGACAGCCGCGGCGAGGCCGCCCGCATCGACGCCTTCGCCGCCGACGGCGCCGAACTGGAAGGCCCGCCGGTCTACGGGCGGCTCGGCAACCCGACCGTGGCCCGCTTCGAGACCGCCCTGGCCCGGCTCGAGGGCACCGGGGCCGCGGTCGCGTTCGCCAGCGGCATGGCCGCACTCAGCGCGGTCCTTCTCGTACGGGCCTCCATGGGCCTGCGGCACGTCGTGGCCGTACGGCCCCTGTACGGCTGCAGCGACCATCTGCTGACCGCCGGGCTGCTCGGCACGGAGGTGACCTGGACCGACCCGGCCGGAGTCGCGGACGCGCTGCGCCCGGACACCGGGCTGGTGATGGTCGAGTCCCCGGCCAATCCGACGCTGGCCGAGGTCGACCTGCGGGCCGTCGCCCACGCCTGCGGCTCCATCCCGCTCCTCGTCGACAACACCTTTGCCACACCCGTGCTGCAGCGCCCGGCCGAGCAGGGTGCGCGGCTGGTGCTGCACAGCGCGACCAAGTACCTGGGCGGGCACGGTGACGTGATGGCGGGCGTGGTGGCCTGTGACGAGGAGTTCGCCGGGCGGCTGCGGCAGGTGCGGTTCGCCACCGGCGGCGTCCTGCACCCGCTCGCCGGCTATCTGCTGCTGCGTGGCCTGTCCACCCTGCCGGTGCGGGTCCGGGCCGCCTCCGCCACCGCCGCGGAACTGGCCCGCCGCCTGGCCGCCGACCCGCGCGTCGCCCGCGTCCACTACCCGCGCATCGGCGGCGCGATGATCGCCTTCGAGGTCCACGGCGATCCGCACGCCGTCATCGCCGGCGTCCGCCTGGTCACCCCGGCCGTCAGCCTCGGCAGCGTCGACACACTCATCCAGCACCCGGCCTCCATCAGCCACCGCATCGTGGACGCCGAGGACCGGCGGGGCGCCGGAGTGAGCGACAAACTGCTGCGGCTGTCGGTGGGCCTGGAGGACGTCGAGGATCTGTGGGCGGACCTGGACGGAGCACTGGGGGAGGCCTCGGAACCGCGGACATCGAGGGGACTGCACGAGGCGATGAGCTGAAGCCGGGCCCCGGACGACGAACGGCCCGGCGCAGTCCGCCGGGCCGTCACCGAGTCCGTGGGGGAGACCCCGTCCCGGGTCAGTCCCGCACGCCGGGCCCGTCGAATTCCTCCTGCCTGGGGTCGTACGGCAGCCGCGAGGTCACCGGCGTCGCGTCCAGGCGGGCCGTGATGACCAGGATGCCCTCCTCGATCTGGTAGTCGAGCGGGAGGCCGAGGCCGCGCATGGCGGCGACCATGCCGGTGTTCGACGCCTGCGTCACGGCGTACACGCTCTCGCAGCCCGCCTCGACGGCCATGGCCACCAGTCGGCCCAGCAGTTTGCCGCCGATGCCGCGCCGCTGCCACGCGTCCTCGACGAGCAGCGCGACCTCCGTCTCGTCGCCGTCCCACAGCAGGTGGCCCAGGCCGACGATCCGCCCCGAGGCGGTCTGCACGGCGAGCGTCCGCCCGAAGCGCGGGCTGAGCAGGTGGTTCAGATAGCGGTCCGCGTCGCCGACCGGCCCGTGGTAGCGCATGCCGAGCGTGCGCGCCGAGCACCGCTCGTGCATCGCCCTGGCCGCCGCGACGTCGCCGGTGTCGGCCCGGCGCACGGTGATCGCCTCGCCCTCGGGCAGCGTCAGCACGTCCTGGCTGCGCGGGATGCGCGGCCCGAGCCGGGCGTCCAGTTCCACGAGCGCCCGCGCCCGCGCGAACTCGGTGGGAGTGAAGGGCAGATACGGCCGTTCCACGGTGATCACTCCGCCTTCCGGAGCCCGCAGCCGCATCACCGTGTCCTCGAGCACCCCCTCGACCGGCACCTCCTCGGGGCCACGGCCGCCGCCCACCGGACTGCCGGGCAGCGAACGGATGGTGCACCGCCCCAGCAACTGCCGCAGCGCAAGCGGCAGTTCCGCCGCGTCCAGCGCCGTGCGCGCGGCCAGACCCAGTACCCGCGTGGGCGCGTCCATCAGGTCGTGCGCGTCGGCCCGCTCGATCCACGTGCCGGCACCGCCGGCCAGCGACACCGCCCGGGTGATCTCGGACGCTTCGGTCCCACCGGGAGCGCGCAGCAGGAACTCGTCCACCGTGCCCTCGGCCAGCGGATGCGTCTGCAGGCTCAGGATGTCGACCTGCCGCGCGGCCAGCGCCGTGCACAGCGCGGCCAGCGATCCCGGCTCGTCCTTCACCGTCGTCCGCATCCGCCACAGCGCACTCGCTCCCGTCACCTCTTCGGGTGTCGCCGGGGAGGTGACGGACGGCCCGGCCTGCTGCCGCTCCTCGGCGAGCGGCCGGGCACCGGTATCGACCGTCGGCGGTGCGTGACCGTGGTGCCGTGCCCACCAGGTGTGGAACCCCGCCGTGGCGATCAGCGCCGTCGCGGAGATCACCAGCAGGGCCGGGCCGTCGGGTCCGTGGCCGATGAGGTTCGCCACGCCGTCCGCCACCGCGACAGCCGTGAAGAGGGCGGCGAGTTCGACCACGTCCCGCCGCCAGTGGTGCACCGGGCGACCGTGCCTCGCACGCGTCACATCAGATATTTCTCGAGTCATGCAGCCACTGTGAAGGAACGGTGTTGCGTGATCACGAACGCTTTGTGACTGAGCGGTAAAGTGTGGATCTGCCCTCTTTTGTTGTTCTTTCAACGGGTCTTTTGTGACGAGTCAGAGGGTGGTGACTGCCTGCTCGCGGCGCGTCACAACGTCATGCGGCCACCTCCGGCGTCAGCGCGCTGCGCAGTCGGCGGGCCTGTGCTACCAGCCGGGACGAGCCGCGCCGGGACGCCGTCTGCGCCAGGTGTGGCAGATCGCCCCGCGCCCCCGACCGCTCGGCACACTCGGCGGCCACGGCCAGCAGATCCCCGAGCCCGCGCACCGGCCCGGCCGGGCCGTCGGTCGCGAGATCCGCCAGCAGGAGCGGCAGCGTGTGGTTGAGCAGGCCGCAGATGGTGGCGTTCGCCCCGGTGGCCGCGGCCGTGCGCAGCGACTCCGCGAGCCGCAGCGGCTTCACCGCACCGCGCCGCACCAGCTGGCCGAGGTCCGCGCCCAGGCGGGGAGCGTCCAGCTGCCCGCGCGCCGCGAGGACCAGCAGTGCGTCCACGGCGGCGAGCCGGTCCTCCGGATGCCGGGCGCCGAGCCCGTAGGCCACGCAGAGGTGCGTCGCCTCACCTGCTTCGCCGCCGGACTCGGCGAGCAGGGGGAGGACGGAGGCGGCGCCCCGGCTGTCGTCCACGGCCACGGCGGACAGATCCCGCAGCAGGCGCAGGGCGACCAGCTCACGCCGCTCGGGGAACATGGCCAGCCAGTGCCCCCGTATGGCCTCACTCCAGTGGTAGCAGTACCGGCGTTCCCCGAAGACGCTCGTCGGCCGGCCCAGGCTCCGGAACTCGGCGGGGAAATCCTGTTGCAGTTCCAGGAGCTCACCGGACTCGACCAGGATGCGAGGCCCCGAGACACGCCGTTGGAGCGCCGGCTGCATCAGCCCCTCCGCGGTCAGCCAGTGGGTGAGCCGTGCGCCTTCCGCGGTACCCAGGGCGGCTGCGCGTGCGGCCGCCGCCACGGCCGCCGAACGGTCTGCACGTCGCACCCGCAGCAGCGCCTGCGCGAAGTCGGCCGCCGAGACCCGCGCACCCAGGCGCCGGTACGTGTCGAGGCGATCCACCAGCTCGTCCGGTTCCAGCAGACCCGTACTCCAGGTGGGCGTCGAGAGCAGCAACGGCAGTGGCTCCGTGCGGACGCGGTACGCCACCTCCCACAGACGGGCGTCGAAAGCCTGGGAAAGGGCGCTGTGCAGGCAGTTGCGGGCCGATGTCCCGTGCTGGACCGCCGCGTGCAGCGTGGCGGTGCGCACCCGGCCGCGCAGCGTTGCGAGAAAGAGGTCGAGGCCGTCCGCTGGGTCGAGGACACCGCGGTGGCCGTGGCTGAAGTGGTCGTCGGCCTGCAGGACGTACCGGGGATCGACACCGTCCCACCAGCGGCGGGTGACGACCGGCTCCAGGGCGTCCAGCAGAGCGTCCCGGTTCCGGTACGCGTGACGCACCAGTCCGTCCAGCGCGCGTTCAAAACCGGCCACGCCGGCCTCGGCGGCCAGTGCCGCTCCCACCTCCTCGGCGAGCTCGGCAGCCGAGAGCGGCGCAGGTGCGAGGCGCGTCGGCCGCGGAACCGGCGGAGCACCTCCTCGTACACCACAGGCTCCCGATCCACCGGCAGCGCGCCGAGCGTCCCGACCGCCCGTGCGCGTAGGACGGGGACCAACTGCTCGGCCGCGCCCGCCACTTCCTCCCGCACCGCGGCGGAGGCGGCCTTTTTCAGGTGCCGCTCCACGAGCTTCAGCGCCCGCTCCTGCATGTACGCGTCCTCGTGCCCGAAAGCCTGCGCGACGGCGGGCAGCAGCTCGTCCGCGGCCAAGGCGTCCCGGGCGAGCACCTTTCCCAGCAGCACGAGCTGCGCCCGCACCAGCTTCTTCTCCGTCCGGAACAGCACCGCGCCCGACAGCTCGGCCAGTTGGCGGTGTGCCAGCTCGCCGTCCAGGGCCAGAGAGATCAGCACCGACTGGGCATGCGAGGCGACCACGGACACGGCGTCGGCCGCCAGCGCCAGCCAGTCGGCCACCCGCTCGCGCTCCTCCTCGCGGGTGAGCGCCAGGGACTTCAGCACACGCAGGAACACCCGGTGATCGGCGGCTGTGCCGCCCCGCAGCAGGCGGGCCACGCATGCGTCGACCGTCGCCCTCCGGTCGAGCGTGCCCTCGAGGGTGAGCTGTGCGAGGGCGTCGTTCCAGCTGTTGGGCCCTTGGGTCGCCGTCCACTCAAGTCGGCTGCCGATGTCGTTCGTCTCGAAGAGCGCGCCCACGAGGTCCGCGAGGTGCGGATCCTTGCGCAGCCTGTCGAGCACGGTGTCGCCGCGCTGCCACACGGCCCCGATGTGCTCCACCCAACCCTGTACGTAGGCGTCGGTCCTCGGTGCCGAGCAGCCGGCGAGCCGCACCAGCCCGGCCATCAGCTCGTACGGGACCCGCGCGGTGACCGGCCGCTCGGCGAGCCGGTGCGCCACATCGGCGAGCCAGTCGGACTCACGGTCGCCCAGGATGTGGAGCAGCACCCCCGGCGAGACCCCCGACCAGCGCATGTCGGCGGCCGCGATCCAGCTCGCCACGCCCGCCGCGCCGGTCTGGCACGCCGCCCCGGCCGCGTGCAACGCCGGATACGCGCAGCGGGACGCCGCATCCCAGGGCGCCGCTCTGAGCTCCTTGCGCAGCGCCTTCAACTCGGGGAAGAACGCCCGCCTTTCGGCGTCGGTCATCCCGTCGAGCAGGCTCACGACCTCGGCCGTACGCCCGGCCCGTACCGCGTCCATCAGCTCACTCATCGCACACCCCCGTCGACCCGTACCCCCTGCTGCTCCGCCGCGCCGGCGCCCCGCCGCACCATCCGCACCGCCAGTGCGTGCTTGCACGGCCCGCGCCCGCCCCGGTACCGGGCCCACCACAGACAGCTGCAGCTGAGCACGCCCGCCTCCTCGCGCACCCGGTGCACATGCCCGTCCTCGGCGGTCACCGTCGCCACGGCGCCGTCCAGGGTGACCGCACCCGCGGCGACCAGTGCGCGGGCCGCCCGCAGCCGCGGGTTGTGCCGCTCCGCGCGCTCGGCGTCGTACGGCAGCTCCCGGTGGAAGTAGGCCGCCTCCGCCGCGTCGTACCCGACGCGGCCCGAGGTGCCGAGCCGGACCAGCGCCGCCCGGACCCGCTCCGGGGTGAGCCCCGAGGCGGCGGCGAGGTCGGCGACGTCGATGCGGGGCTCCCACGCCAGCAGCACCGCGATCAGCTCCGCGTCCTCGGCGGTCTCATCGGTGGCGAGCGCGTCCAGGACCCCGCCCTCCCCGGAGAATCCGCGCGAGGCGTCG
The DNA here is from genome assembly GCF_040608235.1 of Streptomyces sp. NPDC005202. Taxonomy (NCBI): domain Bacteria; kingdom Bacillati; phylum Actinomycetota; class Actinomycetes; order Kitasatosporales; family Streptomycetaceae; genus Streptomyces; species Streptomyces sp. NPDC005202. The sequence continues at coordinate 64,094 of NZ_JBEXHW010000015.1, forward strand.
GGCGACAGCGTGAGCGTGAGCCGCATGCCCGGCATGACCGCCTCCCAGGCGCCGGCCGTGGCGGTGGCGCCGGTGACCGCGGGGCCGTACACCCGCAGGGCCGTCGCGTGCCGCAGCACCGCTGGAGCGCGATCAGCCGCTCCGGACCCGGCAGGCACACCGCGCCGGGCACAGGACGGGTCGTCGGCCGCAGCCCGCGCCCCGCCGGCACCACCCACCGCGGGCCGCTCGCGGTACCTCGCGGTCCGCTCCGGGGCAGCGACCGCAGGAACCGCACGGCCTCCGCCGCCGGCAGCTCGGTCCGCAGACCGAAGCCGGCCGCTGTCACCTGGGCCTCCGCGAACCCGCGCAGCCACCGGTCCGGGAGCGGCACCTTCTTCTCCACCACCGGCCCGTCCAGCGTGGTCACGGCCAGCTCCTCGGGGCCGACCCGCAGATGGAGGGGATCGTCCGAGCCGATCCGGGACAGGGCCTCCCGCAACGGATTGTTGACGTCGACGTTCGTCGTGCCGTGTCCCACCTCGCCGCCGTCGAGGCCGGACCGCAGGACGTCGAGGCGCGCGTACACCCCGCCGCAGCCGGAGAAGGACTCGAAGCGCAGCCGGTCGCCGTTGCCCGTCACCACCGGGTCGAGGGAGGCGCGCAGCTGCGGCTGGTAGTAGCCGGCCGCCACGTCCGCCACCGCCAGCAACGCGGCGGAGGCCACCTGAGGGGACGTCCAAAATCCCGAGAAGAACCGCGGGTGGTCCTCGACACCCGAGGGCGTCGTACCCCGGGAGGTCTCGAGTCCCAGGCGCCGTCCGCCTGCGGCGGACTCCAGCACGGAGGGTCGGCAATAGGCCACGGCCTGCAAAGATCGCGTCATGGAAAAACCGTAGAGGCGACCACTGACAATCGCTCCGACCTGCGAAAACGGGTGCCGACGGGGCGAGTTGGGCACCTGGCGCGCCGCCTTCGCCACCGGCCGGTCCTTCGGCGCCGCGAACGGCGCCGCGCACCGGGGGATGACGCCGGTGCGCGGCACAAGGAGAGAGGGTACGGAAGTTACTGGCCGACCCGGCCCGGCTGGAGCACCTGCGTGAACAGCACGGTGCCGTCCTGCTCGCGCAGCCGGACCGTCAGCTCCCCGCTGTCGCCGTCGATGTCGACCTCGCCGAAGAACTGGTAGCCCTCGGCCGGGGAGACGTTCGAGGCGCTCGGCGCCTTGACGAACACCCGGTTGGGGCCGAACGTGCCGTCGAGCGCGCTGGCCGGGAAGGCACCGGCGTTGAGGGGACCGGAGACGAACTCCCAGAACGGCTCGAAGTCCTTGAACACGGCGCGCGCGGGGTCGTAGTGCTGGGCCGAGGTGTGGTGCACGTCGGCCGTCAGCCACAGCGTGCCGGTGATCCGCCGGTGCTTGATGAACCGCAGCAGCTCGGCGATCTGCAGCTCGCGGCCGAGCGGCGCGCCCGGGTCGCCCTGGGCGACGGCCTCGAAGTTCGGCCTGCCCTCGACCGGGTCGGGCACGACCAGGCCGAGCGGCATGTCCGCGGCGATGACCTTCCACACCGCACGCGACCGGGCGAGCTCCCGCTTCAGCCACTCGAGCTGCTCGCGGCCGAGGATGCCCTGCGGGTCCACCGTCTGGTTGTCGGGCGAGTTGGCGTTGCGGTAGGTCCGCATGTCGAGCACGAACACGTCCAGGAGCGGACCGTGGTGGACGACCCGGTAGATCCGGCCGTCCGGGCGCCCGCTGATGGTGGAGATGGGGAAGTACTCGGAGAAGGCCCGCCGGGAGCGGAGCGCCAGGTCGTCGAGCCTGGTGCCGGCCGGGTAGGGGGTGCCGGTGCCGATGACCTCGCCCGGGTACCAGTTGTTGCGGACCTCGTGGTCGTCCCACTGGATGATGTTCGGCACCTGGGCGTTGAACCGGCGCAGCGCCGCGTCCAGCAGGTTGTAGCGGAAGTTGCCCCGGAAGTCGGCCAGGGTGACCGCGACGTGCGACTTCTCCTCGGTGGTGACGTTCCGGTACACGCTGCCGTCCGGCAGCGTGGCGGTGGCCGGGATCGGGCCGTCGGCGTAGATGTTGTCGCCGCTGCACAGGAAGAAGTCCGGATCCAGCTTCGCCATGGCGTCGAAGATCCGGTAGCCGCCGATCGACTCGTTGATGCCCCAGCCCTGTCCGGCCAGGTCGCCGGACCACACGAAGCGCACGCCCTGGCGCCTCCGCGCCGGCGCCGTGCGGAACGTACCGGTCACCGGCTCGCCGGTGCGGCGGGGGTCGTCCGGGTCGGCGAGGAGCACGCGGTAGTGGATCTGCTCGCCCGCCGGCAGTCCGCGCAGCCGGGTCGTGCCCGTGAAGTCGGTGTCCGCGCCGAGCAGCGGGCCGTGCCATCTGCGCGGGTTGTGGAACGACTCCGTTGCCGACGTCTCGACGATCATCCGGGCCGGCCGGTCGGAGCGCACCCACACGAGACCGGAGTCGGAGGTCACGTCTCCCGTCTGCACACCCCAGCCCGCCCGGGGACGCCCGGACAGGGCGAGTGCCGGCGCCGCGCCGAGTGCTCCGGGCAGGGTCAGGGCCGCCGACGCGGCCAGCGAGCCGCGCAGGACACTGCGGCGGCTGGGGAACGGACGGTGTGACATGGATGCGCCTCCAGGGACGGGATCCGGCCAGTGTGCAGTGCCACACCTACTGGTGCGGCGCAGCGCACACGGAAACCCCAGGTGAACAACTCACCGTGGAGGCGCGGGAACCGGCGTGCGGTTCCCGCGACGCGGTCACGTCCCCACCGCCTCCGCCAGCAACCGGACGCCCGCCCGGATCCGCGACGGCGACAGGTGCGCGTATCCCAGGACCAGCCGCACATCGTCGTTCCCGCCGCCGGGGCTGCTGTCCCCGCCGCCGGGGCTGCTGTCCCTGCCGCCGGGGCTGCCGTTCCTGCCGCCGGGGCCGCCGGGGCCGCCGGGGCCGCCGTCCCCGCCGTCCCCGCCGTCGTTCCCGCCGTCCGCACCGTCGTCTTCATGGCCCGCGGTGTCACCGGCACGCGCGTGCGTGTAGGCCGCCAGCGTGCGCACCGCGACACCGGCCTCGGCCGCGCGCGCGAGGAACCGTTCCTCGGGGCCGTGCCGGCCGGGCAGCGCGGCCATGACGTGCAGGCCCGCGGCGATGCCGGACAGCCGCGTGCCGGGAAAGTGCTCCTCCAGGGCGGCCAGGAGGGTGTAGCGGCGTTCGCGGTAGGCGCGCTGGCAGCGGCGCAGCTGCCGGTCGTAGTCGCCCCGCTCCACGAGCCGGGCGAACACCGCCTGGTCGACGGTCGGATGACCGAGGTCCATGGTCCGCTTGCGCTCGACGACCTCGTCGGCCAGCGAGCCGGGCACGAGCAGCCAGCCCAGCCGCAGCCCCGGAGCGAGGGACTTGCTCACCGACCCCGCGTAGGCGACGTGTTCCGGGTCGAGCCCCTGGAGCGCGCCCACGGGGGCGCGGTCGTAGCGGAAGTCGCCGTCGTAGTCGTCCTCGAAGAGGATGCCGTTCACGGACCGTGCCCAGTAGAGCAGTTCGGCCCGCCGCCGCGCGGAGCAGGCGATGCCGGTGGGGAACTGGTGGGCCGGGGTCGTCACCACGGCCCGTACCCCCGACCGGCGCAGCGGGCCGACGGCCAGGCCCTCGTCGTCCAGGGGCAGCGGTACGGTGCCGACCCCGGCCGAGGCGTACAGGGCGCTGTGTTCGGGCTGCCGGGGTCCTCGACGCCGACCGTGCGCATCCCGCGCGCGTGCAGCACGGAACCGAGCAGGGAGGTCGCCTGCGCGACGCCCGAGACGACCACGATCCGCTCGGGATCCGCGACGACGCCCGGCGCCGCGTGAGCAGTTCGGCCAGCGCCGTGCGCAGCCGGGGCAGCCCGCGCGGGTCGGGGTAGCCGAGGTCGTGGTGCGGGAGGTCCGCCAGCACGGCGCGGTGCGCGGTCGTCCAGGCGGCGCGCGGGAACAGCGACAGGTCGGGCGTCCCGGGCACAAAGTCCGCCTTGGCGCCCGGGGAGCGGGGAGCGAGGTCACGCGCGGGGGTGCGCGGCCCGCGCGGCACCGCCCACCCAGGTCCCGGCGCCCCGGCCGCTGCGCAGATAGCCCTCCGCCGTCAACTGCTCGTACGCCTCCGTGACCAGCCCGCGCGACACGCCGAGATCGGCGGCGAGGTCCCGGCTGGAGGGCAGCCGCGTGCCCGGGGCGAGCCGTCCCGAGCGGACGGCCTCGCGCAGCGCGGCCTGCAGGGAGCGGCCACGCGCGCGTGCCGGTGCCGATGCGGCCGGCAACAGCAGTTCCCATGCGGCGGAGCCAGCCGGCCCGTCCGGATTGGTCTCCGATGACGTCATGAAAGTGGACCTTAAACCGGACCGCCGCCTTTCCTAGCGTCGCTGCCATGAACGCCACCACTTCGCGCGGCGCGCTCCTCGCCGCGCTCGCCTGCGTCCTGGTCGGAGGGTCCTTCACGGCCAACAGCGTCCTTGGGCACTATCCGTACGCGGGCGGCCAGTTCCTGCGCTACGGCCTGGCCTGCCTGCTGCTCCTGCCCCTGGCCGGCCGGGGCGCGACGGCACGGCTGCGCGGGCTCGCGCCGCGCCACTGGGTCCGGCTCGCGCTGCTCGCGGCGGTCGGCATGGTCGGCTTCAACCTCGCGGCCCTCGCCGCGGAACGCACCGCCGAACCGGCGGTGCCGGGCGTCTTCGTGGGCTGCGCCCCCGTGGTCGTGGCGGTCGTCGTCCCGCTCCTGGAGGGACGCCGGCCCCAGCGGGTCGTCCTGAACGGGGCGTCGCTGGTCGCTGCCGGGGCCTTCACCGTCCAGGGCTGGGGCCGTACCGACGGCGCCGGAATCGCCTTCTCCTGCTGAGCGTTGGCCGGTGAGGTGGGTTTCGCCGTCCTGGCGGTGCCCCTCCTGCGCCCGCTCGGGCCCCGGTTGCTGTCCGCCGTCGTGTGCGGCCTCGCGGCCGTGGAGGCGGCGGTCGTGGGAGCCGTCCTCGACGGCGCCGCCTGGCTCAGGCGCCCGGACGCGGGCGAGGCCGCCGCGCTGCTGTGGCAGGCGTCGGTCGTGACCGTCGTCGGCTTCGTGTGCTGGTACATGGGCATGCAGCGCATCGGCGCGGAGCGCGCCACGCTCTTCTCCGGCCTCATCCCCGTCGCAGCCGCCTGCACCGCGCCCCTCGTCGGCACGGGTACCTACGGTGCCGCCCAAGCCGCGGGCAGCGCCCTGGTTGGCGCCGGAGTGGCTCTGGGATCGGGGGCGTTGACGCGGACCAGGCGCCCGTCAGCGGCTGCCGTCGAGGATCACGCGCGCGACCAGCGCCGGGTCATCGTTCATCGGGACGTGTCCGCAGCCGGGCAGCCGGACCAGCCGGGCCCGGGGAATGATCTGCTTGGCCCGGATCCCCTGCCGGCGCACCAGCAGACGGTCCTTCGTCCCCCAGGCCACGGTGACGGGGATGCCGGAGATGTCGTCGGTGAACTGGACGCTGACACCGGCCCGGAGAGTGTCTTCGAATCCGGTGGCCTGTGCCAGCGCGAGCGTCTCGGCGACCACGGCCTCGGGTGAGCGGCGGGCGGGGCGGGCGTAGATGGTGCTCGTCAGGACCGTGCGGCCGGCCGCCGTGCGCGACAGCTGCTCGACCAACGGCAGCGGCAGGCGCCGTGCGATCCGGCGCATCGCCAGCAGCACACCGAAGGCGTAGCGCCGCTCGGCCTGGGTCCAGAACCCGGCCGGGGACAGGGCTGTGACGGACCGTACGAGCTTCTCCCGGCCCAGCTCCAGGGCCAGCAGGCCGCCCAGGGAGTTGCCCGCCACATGCGGGCGTTCGATCTCCAGCTCCTCGCACAGGGCGCCGAGTGCGGCGTTCATCGTGGGCAGATCGTGCCGGAGCCCGTCCGGCAGCGCGGGGGACGCACCGAAGCCGGGCAGGTCCACGGCGATCACGTCGCGCTCGGCAGCGAGAAGGTGGACCACCGGGTCCCAGGCCTGCCGGTGGTGACCGATGCCGTGCAGCAGGAGCAGCGGCTCGCCGCTGCCCACGCGCGCGTAGGAGAGGGTCACGGTCCGCGGGCCGTGCGGAGTGGGGACCTTGAAGGAGACGGTGGCGGACATGGGTGCTCCTCGTCGGAATCGCTGACCAACGCCGTGTGTAGACAGCTTGTCAGCAATTGCTACCGACGGGTAGCCCCCGGTTGCGGCGGATCTCGCCGTCGGCCTTTCGGCCATACGGCCCTCAACGGGCCCTGCGCACCTCGAGGTTGAACTCCGCGTGCCCGATATGCTGGTAGAGGCTGAGCCACAGCGGCAGCAGCATCTCCACGGCGCGTGCCGCGCGGATGCCGCCCAGGTCGATGACCCGGTCGGCCGGCCGGCCGAACTCCCCGAGCAGAGCCCTCACCTGCTCCTTGGCGCCCACGTCCTCCCCGCAGACGAACACCTGGTGCCCGTCCGGCACCAGCCCGGGGTTCACCATCACCTGACAGTTGACGGTGTCCAGGGTCTTCACCACGCGCGCGTGCGGAAAGGCCCGCTGGATCTGCTCGCCCACGCTGACCGATTCGACGGGGGACAGCCGCAGCTGCCCGTCCTCAAAGGCCATGGGGTTGGAGACGTCGATCAGGACCTTGCCGTCGAGGTTGTCCGCTCCGGCCGCTTCCAGCGCGGCGAGTGCCACCCGGCCACCCACCGCGTTCACGACCACCTCACCGAACGCGGCGGCGTCCGCGAACGTGCCGGTGCTCGCCGCCGCGCCCCCGCTCTCGGCCCACTTCATGCCGGCCGGATTGCCCTGCGTACGGGAGCCGAGCCGCACCTCGTGCCCCAGCTCCACCAGTGTGCCGCCCAGAGTGCGGCCCACCTCGCCCGTGCCCACCACCGCGTACCGCATCGCCACTTCCGTGCCCGCACCGCCGGCCGGCGGCGGTCCGCGGGCCATTGTGCTCCCGACGCGGCAATTCCGCCTGGACACGGCCGGAGGTGTCGGCCGGGATGGAGCTGTGACGACCGAAACCGGGACCGACATCTTCGAAGCGCACCGGCCCGTACTCATGGGAGTCGCCTACCCGATGCTCGGGCGGGTGGCGGACGCCGAGGACGGTGTGCAGGAGGCCTGGCTGCGCTGGTCCGGCGCCGACCGGAGCGAGGTGCGCGACCCGCGCGGCTACCTGGTCCGCATCACTTCACGCCTCGCCATCGACCGGCTCCGCCAGATCAAGGCGCGGGGCGAGGCGTACGTCGGCCCGTGGTTGCCCGAGCCGTTCGTCACCGACTTCGCCGACATTGTTGCGGACACCGCGGAGCGGACCGTGCTCGCGGACTCGGTGTCGCTCGCCGTGCTGGTCGTCCTGGAGTCGCTGTCGCCACTCGAGCGAGCCGTGTTCGTCCTCAGGGAGGCCTTCGGCCACCCCTACGCGGAGATCGCCGCCATGCTCGACCGGGCCGAGCCGGCGGTGCGTCAGCTGTTCGGGCGGGCCCGCAGGCACGTCGACGGGCGACGACCGCGCTACGAGGTCGACCCGGCGCAGCGGCGCGACCTCACCGAGCGGTTCCTGGCGGCCGCGGCGGACGGCGACCTCGAGGGGCTCATGTCGCTGCTCGCGCCGGACGTCCGCCTGGTGGGCGACAGCGGCGGCAAGTCGAAGGCGCCGCGGCGGATCCTGGAGACCGCCGACAAGGTGGGCCGCTTCCTGGTCGGCGCGGCCGGCAAGGGCATCCCGGACATGTCCTTCCGCTTCCTGGAGTTCAACGGAGGCCCCGCGGTGCTGGCCCTGTCGGGGGACACGCCCGACAGCGTCTTCCAGCTCGACGTCTGCGACGGGCGCATCCAGGCCGTCTACATCATCCGCAACCCCGACAAACTGGAGTCCCTGGCCGGCCTCTGAGTGCCGGAGGCGGGTCCGTCCGCGCCGCTCCCCGAAGCCCCCGTCCGCACGACGGGGGCTTTGCCGTGATGTCACGCACACGCTGTAGTACGAACGCCTCGTGAACGCTCTGCAGCAACGCACCGGCGCCCTGACCATGGGATTGAGGATTGGTCTTGACCAAGGGTGGGGGCCGTCCTATGGTCGGAGATAAGTACAACAACCTTTAATAAACAAGGGCGCTAAAACGCCGCCGGATCACGGCGATTGCGGAGGACAGGGTGGGGACCACGCAGCTGGAAACGGTGCCGGAGCCGAAGTACTGGCACCTCAAGACCGTGCTCAGTGAGGCACTGGACTCCGAGTTCTCGGTCGGCGAGATCCTGCCCAACGAACGGGAACTCGCCGCTCGCTTCGGGGTCGCCCGCGCCACGCTCCGCCAGGCCCTGGAGCAGCTCGAGCTGGAGGGCAGGCTGCAGCGCCGCCGCGGCGTCGGTACGACCGTCGCCCCGCCCCGCGTGGGCGTGGCCGTCGGCACCGAGCAGCACGCCTGGCCGGGAGCGGCCGGTGACGCCTGGCAGCCAGTGGACTGCACGCAGGAGGTTCCGCCCGCGGCCGTGGCCGACGCTTTGGAGACCGACCGCGAGGAGCCGGTGCACACGGTGCGCCGGTCCCGCATGACGCACGGCCAGCCGATCGGGGCGGAGCTGCTCTACATCCCGGCGTCGTCGGTGCCCGACCTGACCGCGATCGACGCGCCCTCCGGACCAGCACGCGCGCGTGCCGTGCTGCGCGAGCTGCAGCGCCTGGAGCTGGAGGGCCAGGATCGCGCCGTCGAGCTCGGTTCGGCCCGCGCGGACGACGCCAAGCAGCTCGACCGTCTGCCCGGCGCGCCCGTCCTCGTCGTCACGACCCGCTTCTTCGCCGTGGGCCGCACGGCCGCGCTCTCCGTCGCCACCTACCGTGCCGACACCTGCCGGCTGACCTTCGGCGACTCCGGCGGCGTGGAGATCCACCACGGACCCGAGCGCCAGGCCTCGTAGGCTCCGGGGACGACCGCCGTCCTGCCGAGAGCCGGGGTGCGCCCCGGAGCCCTCCGGGGCGCACCCCGTGTCACCTGGTCGTTGCCCGGGCTTCGCCCCTCAATGCCGCGCCGTGACCGTGCCCTCCACCGCGAACAGCTGTCCCTCGACGTGGTCGAGGGCCAGCCGCAGCGCGCCGGTCGCCACGGCCGCCTCGCCGAGCAGGGAAAGAGTCACCTTGGGCGGCCGCAGGCAGTAGCGGGCCAGCTTGCGCCGCAGCGGCTCCAGGACGCCGTCCAGACCGGCCGCCCAGCCGCCGATGACGACCAGTTCCGGGTCGAGGGCGAGGACGAGCGCCGCCACGTCGTGGACGAGCCGCTGGATGAACCGGTCCACGGCCGCACGGGCCCGCCGGTCGCCCTCGCGGGCCAGCGCGAAGACCGCGGCCACCGCCTGCTCGTCCAGCGGGTGCAGTGGCTGGTCCGTGGTCGACAGCAGCGCCTCCGGCGTCGCCTCCCGGCCCAGCAGATGCAGCGCGCCGATCTCGCCGGCCGCCCCGCCGTACCCGCGGTGCAGCCGCCCGCCGATCAGCGAACCGGCGCCCGGGCTCAGTCCGGCCAGCACGAAGACCACGTCGTTGGACTCGGTGGCGGCACCCTGCCAGTGCTCGGCGACCGCCGCTGCGTTGGCATCGTTCTCGACCAGGACCGGGCACTTGAAGGAGCGGCTCAGCCGCTCGCCCAGGTGCAGGCCCGTCCACCCGGGCAGCGCGGTACCCAGTCGTACCGTGCCGCCCGCCTCGACGATTCCCGGCGTGGCGACCCCCACGGCCCGCAGGGAGCTGCGCGCGACACCGGCCCGGCGCAGCAGCTCGGAGACCGCGGCACGCAGCCGTTCCAGGCGCTCGTCGGCCTCGGCCGTCTCGTCGACCTCCTTGGCCTGGGCGCCGAGCACCCGGCCGTCCAGGTCGGCCAGCAGTGCGGCGACGCGGTGCGCGCCGATCTCCAGACCGAGCAGGTGCCCGGCCTCGGCCCGGAAGCGGAACCGCCGCGCGGGGCGCCCCTGACGCCGGGCGGCGCCCTCCTCGGCCGCCTTCTCGACGACGAGACCGGCCTCGATGAGCCCCTCGACGACGCCCTCGACGGTCGGGCGGGACAGTCCCGTCACCCGCGTGATCTCCGTCAGCGTCGCGCAGTCCGTGGCACGCAGCGCGTGCAGCACCACCGCGGAATTGATCCTTCGCAGCAGCGAGGGATCCCCGCCGGTCAGCCGCCCCACCGTCCGTCCTCCCAGCTCGTGCGCGTGTGGGGCGGATCGTACTCGGCACGGGCCGGGGCAGCGAGAGCCGGGGACACCCCCGACCTACCGGCCGGTCCGGCCCGGCGTTGGGGCAGGCCCGATCAGCCCGGCGCCACGAACCCCGACTCGTACGCGGCGATCACGGCCTGCGTGCGGTCCCGCGCCCCCAGCTTGGCCAGGACGGCTCTCACGTGGGCCGTACGACGGACGCCGACGCACTTGGAAGCGCGCTCGCGCGGCACGGTTTCGACGCCGTGCGGCACTAGGACGGGCACTGGACCGTGGCGCACGCGCGCGTGGAGGACGTCGGTCGCCTGGTCTCCGAGGGGGGGCCGGTCCTCGAACTGGCTCCCGAGGAGGGCACCTTGGAACAGGTTTACCTCGATCTGACCGCCGCCGAAGCCGAGTTCGCCGCCCAGCCCCAGGAGGTCTGACCATGTCGTTCGCGCCCGTGCTCCACTCCGAGTGGATCAAGATCCGTACCCTGCGGTCGCTGATCGGAGCCCTGTGCTGGGTCCTTCTCCTCACCGCCGCCTTCACCGGGCTCGGTGCCCTCGACACCGGCGGGGCGGACGCCGACCCGCTGTTCTCGGCCTTCTTCGGTGTCTCCTTCGGGCAGATCGCGGCGATCGCCTTCGGTACGACGGCGGTCTCGGCCGAGTTCCACGGCGGTGCCCTGCGGGTGTCGCTGGCGGCGGTGCCGCACCGGGGACGGTGGTTCGCGGCCAAGGCGACGGCGATCTCACTGCCCGTGCTCACCGTGGGCCTGGTCACCGGACTGGTGAGCCTGGTGGTGGGCAAGGCGGTCATGGGGGCGGACGGGCCGACCGGGACCGCGGGGCTGCGGGGCGCGGAGGGTTGCGGGGTCTACCTCACGTTGATGGCGCTGTTCGCGGCGGGGCTCACCGCCGTGCTGCGCAGCGGAGTGGCGACGCTGAGCATCCTCATCCCGTTCCTGTTGATCGTGTCCTTCGTGATCGGCGATCTGTCGGGCGGTGTCGCGGACCTCCTGCCGGACGTGCCGGGCAGATCGCACTCCACGCCAGCTGGGACGGCAGCTTCGGGCCGTGGACCGGGCTCGCGGTGACCGCGCTGTGGACGGGGGCCGCACTGCTGGTGGGAGCGTGGAGCCTGCGGCGCCGGGATGCCTGACGCCGCGTGCCGCTTGACGGCCCGCCAATTGTCAGTGGTGGCCGGTTTACTGGATCACATGGACATCGTGAAGATGCTCGCCGTGATCGACGCGCTGTGCTCCCGGGCGTTTCCCCAGGGGCACGGCGGGACGGACGCCGGCCTGGGCATACCCGGCCACCACCTGGCCGGACCGGGTTACTTCATAGTGGAGTTAGGAGCGAGCGCCTGGCCACGGGCGGGCGACCGCTCGGAGCGGCAGCAGACGGCTGAGGACCTCTACGCCCTCGAGAGGGCCGTCGCGCACCAGCTGAATGTTCGGTGGGGGGAGCAGCTGCCGTGGGGCACTGTGACGCTTCAGGAGCGTGTCGTACGGGGTGAGGACATACCCGAGCCCTGGGCGACGCTCGGCGTACTGGCGGACGAGCTCCGGTCCTGGAAGGCGAGCGGTACCGGCCGCTGGGTCGTCGTGGCGGTCGCCGACCGGGAGACCACGGACGACGTCCGACTCCTTGCCATCGTCACGGACACGGACCCGCCCTGAGCGGCTGTCAGCCCTCCGCCGCCACCCGCAGCCGCGCGAACTCCTCCGCCATCGTCTCAGCCGTCCAGTGCGCGTTCAGCCCGCTCGGGTTGGGCAACACCCACACGCGCGTCTCATCGATCGTCCGTTCCTGTGGCCCGACCTGGGCCTTGCGGTCGCCGAAGGCGGCCCGGTACGCGGTGACGCCGACCACGGCCAGCCACCTCGGCCGCAGCCGTGCCACCTTCAGCGCCAGCAGCCGCCCGCCCTCGCGGTACTCCTCCGCCGTCACCTCGTCGGCCCGTGCCGTGGGCCGCGCCACGACGTTCGTGATGCCGAGCCCGTACGACAGCAACTCCCGCTGCTCCGACGGCTTCATGAGCCTCGGGGTGAACCCGGACAGGTGCAGCACCGGCCAGAACCGGTTGCCGGGGCGGGCGAAGTGGTGGCCCGTCGCCGCCGTCATCAGACCCGGATTGATGCCGCTGAACAGCACCTTGAGGCCGTCCGCGACCACGTCCGGTACGAAACGGCCGCGGGCGGCCTCGAGTTCCGCCGGGGTGAAGCGGGTCAGAGGATCGCCCCCGGGGTGTAGCCCGCGGCCTCCGGGTGCTGCTTCACGATCTCCTCGATGCGGCCCACGACGGTACCGACCTGGTCGGCCGCCGCGCCGGTGAAGGACAGCTTGTCCGCCATCAACGACTCCAGCTGGGCGCGGTCGAGCGGGAGGCGCTCGTCGGCGGCGAGCTTGTCGAGCAGGTCGTTGCGCTCGGCGCCCTGCTCGCGCATCGCGAGCGCGGTGGCGACGGCGTTCTCCTTGATCGCCTCGTGGGCGACCTCCCGGCCCACACCGGCCCGCACGGCACCCATCAGCACCTTGGTCGTCGCCAGGAACGGCAGGTAGCGGTCCAGCTCACGAGCGATCACCGCGGGGAAGGCCCCGAACTCGTCGAGCACCGTCAGGAACGTCTCGAGCAGACCGTCCAGCGCGAAGAACGCGTCCGGCAGCGCGACCCGGCGCACCACCGAGCAGGACACGTCGCCCTCGTTCCACTGGTCACCCGCCAGCTCGCCGGTCATCGAGGCATAGCCGCGCAGGATGACCATGAGGCCGTTGACGCGCTCGCAGGAGCGGGTGTTCATCTTGTGCGGCATCGCGGAGGAGCCGACCTGGCCCGGCTTGAAGCCCTCGGTGACCAGCTCGTGCCCGGCCATCAGCCGGATCGTCTTGGCCAGCGACGACGGTGCGGCCGCCAGCTGCACCAGCGCGGTGACGACCTCGTAGTCCAGGGAGCGCGGGTAGACCTGACCGACCGAGGTGAAGGTCTGCGAGAAGCCCAGGTGCCCGGCGATCCGCCGCTCCAGCTCCGCGAGCTTCGCAGCGTCGCCCCCGAGCAGGTCCAGCATGTCCTGGGCCGTACCGACCGGGCCCTTGATGCCGCGCAGCGGGTAGCGGCCCAGCAGCTCCTCGACCCGGCCGTACGCGACGAGCAGTTCGTCCGCCGCCGTCGCGAAGCGCTTGCCGAGGGTGGTGGCCTGCGCGGCCACGTTGTGGGAGCGACCGGCCATGACCAGCTCGCCGTACTCGGCGGCCAGCTTGCCCAGGCGGGCCAGAACGGCCACCGTGCGGTCGCGCATCAGCTCCAGCGAGAGCCGGATCTGCAGCTGCTCGACGTTCTCCGTCAGGTCACGCGAGGTCATGCCCTTGTGCACGTGCTCGTGCCCGGCGAGGTCGTTGAACTCCTCGATCCGCGCCTTCACGTCGTGCCGCGTGACCTTCTCGCGCTCCGCGATCGAGGCCAGGTCGACCTGGTCCAGGACGCGCTCGTAGTCGGCGATCGCCTCGTCCGGCACCTCGATCCCGAGGTCCTTCTGGGCCCGCAGCACGGCGAGCCAGAGCTGCCGCTCCAGCCTCACCTTCTGCTCGGGGGACCAGAGCGTGGCGAGCTCGGCCGAGGCGTAGCGTCCGGCGAGGACGTTCGGGATGCGGGGCTTGGCGGGAGCAGAAGTCACGTGTATGGATTCTACTGGCGATTCGTGCAGGCCAGCGCCACGGGGGTGTTCGTCGGAAGCTACGAGAGCGTCTCGGCGAGCTGGGCCAGTACGCCGGCGTGGCAGAGCTCGGGAGCGCACCAGCAGGCCAGCGTCCGCCCCCGCAGCGCGGGCACCTGCTCCAACAGCTCGGGCCGCTCCAGCAGATATGCCCGGTACATCGCCATCACCTCGGCACGCGTGCCGTCCCGCATCCTCGTCGCGGTGTCGTAGGCGAACGGGTTGTACAGCGGGTGACGTGGCAGGTCCCAGCCGCCCAGGGTCCAGCGGCGGCCGACGTAGACGACCTCCTCGGGGGCGCGTTCCAGCCGGGGGCCGAAGTCGTGGATGCGGCCCCTGAGGTTGATCACCCGCGTGACCATGGAGGGTTACGCCACCGGGCCCTCGTAGGGCAACAGCTCGGGTCGCTTCGGCGGGCGGCCGTCGCCGGAGGAGCGGCCCGTCAGGCGCCGGCCTACCCACGGCAGCAGGTGCTGCCGGGCTAAGCGGACGTCGGCGACCCGGCAGGCGACCCAGCCCGGCGGCACGGTCGGCGGCATCGGTATGTGCCACTCCGTGTCCTCGGGCTCGTGGCCGAGTGTCTCAGACCGCCTCCGCGACGCGGCGGTGGCCCTCGGCCGTCAGGTGCAGCCGGTCCACGTCCCACAGGCGCGGGTCACCCAGTGAGGGCGCCCCGTAGAGGTCGACGACGAGAGCGCCGTGCCGCTCGGCGAGCTCGTCGACGCAGGCGAAGAGCTCCTCCATGCGCGGCCGGAACCGCTCCAGGACGGGGGCCCTGGCGGCCGGGGCTGTGCATCAGCACGAGTTGCTTGCACGACGGGGCCAGCTTCTCCACGGCCTCCGTCAGCAGAGCCCGTACCGGGCCCATGTCGCACTTGGGCCGCAACGTGTCGTTGAGCCCGCCCACCAGCGTCACCACGTCGGCCTGCATGGCCGCCGCCACGTCCACCTGCTCGTCGACGATCTGCCCGATGAGCTTGCCGCGGACGGCGAGGTTCGCGTACCGGAGCCCCGGGGGTGCGGGCGGCCGTCCGCACCGCGAGGAGGTCGGCCCAGCCCCGGTAGGAGCCGTCCGGCAGCAGGTCCGACATGCCCTCGGTGAAGGAGTCGCCGACCGCGACGAGGCTGGTGTAAGTGGGATTCGTCTGCATGGCGTGAGCGATGGTATCCCGGCATTCCCCGGACATACCAAGCGGTCGGTCTGCTTGCCCGCGCCCCGGGGACGACCCGGGGTTCCCCAGCGAGGAGCACCTTCCTCACACCTGCTGCCCGAACAACTCCCGCAGCACGTCCTCCATCGTCACCAGGCCTGCCAGCCGCCCGTCCGCCCCCAGTACGGCCGCGAGGTGCGTGCGGCTGCGCCGCATGGCCGTGAGGACGTCGTCCAGCGGCGTGCTCTCCCGGACCCGCGCGATGGGCCGCATGTCCCGCAGCCGGAACGGCATGGTGCGCGGCGAGGCGTCCAGCGCGTCCTTCACGTGCAGGTAGCCGATGATCCGGCGCCCCTCGTCGACCACGGGGAAGCGGGAGAAGCCGGACTCGGCCGACAGCCGCTCCAGCTGCTCCGGGGTGACGCCCAGGCGCGCGTAGACGACGCGCTCCAGAGGGAGCACCACGTCGCGGACGGGCCGGCTGCCGAGCTCCAGCGCGTCGTGCAGCCGCTCCTGGGCGCGGTCGTCGATGAGGCCGGCCTCACTGGCGTCCTTGACGATCTCGGCCAGCTCCGCGTCCGTGAAGGTCGCCGAGACCTCGTCCTTCGCCTCGACCCGCAACAGCTTGAGCAGGGCGTTCGCGAAGGCGTTCACCGTGAAGATCACCGGGCGCAGTGTCCGCGACAGCGCGACCAGCGGCGGACCGAGCAGTAGCGCGCTGCGCACCGGCTCCGCGAGCGCGATGTTCTTCGGCACCATCTCGCCGAGCAGCATGTGCAGATACGTCGCCAGCGTCAGCGCGATCACGAACGACACCGCATGACCCGCACTGGTCGGCACCCCCACCGCGTGGAACACCGGCTCCAGCAGATGCGCGATCGCGGGCTCGGCGACCACACCGAGGACCAGCGTGCACAGGGTGATGCCGAGCTGCGCGGCCGCCAGCAGCGCCGACACGTGTTCCAGGCCCCACAGCACGCTCCTCGCGCGCCGGTCGCCCTGCTCGGCGTACGGCTCGACCTGGCTGCGGCGCACCGAGATCACCGCGAACTCGGCGCCCACGAAAAAGGCGTTGACGACCAGGGTCGCCAGACCGATGAGGATCTGTACGGCGGTCACCGGTCGGCCCTCTTCCCGTCCTTCTCGCGCCACTCGGGCTTCTGGCGCCTCTCGGCGGGCTTCTGGCGCCTCTCGTGCCTCTCGTGTCTCACGGGCTTCTCGTGCTGCTCATGCTGCTCGTCGTCGAGCGGCGCGTGCAGCAGCACGCGCGCGGCCCGGCGTCCGGTCGCGTCCACCACGTCCAGCCGCCAGTCGGCGACCTGCAGGGTGTCGCCGGCCTCGGGGATCCGGCCGAGCTCGGTGGCAACGAGCCCGGCGAGCGTCTCGTACGGGCCCTCCGGCACCCGCAGCCCGACGCGCGCGAGCTGGTCCACGCGCGCGGAGCCGTCGGCCGAGTACAGGGCGCGGCCCTCCTCGTCGGCCCCGGCCGGGGCGAGGTCGGGCGTCTCGTGCGGGTCGTGCTCGTCCCGTACCTCGCCGACGACCTCCTCGACGATGTCCTCCAGCGTCGCAACGCCCGCGGTGCCGCCGTACTCGTCGATGACGACCGCCATCGTGCGCTTGCCGGACAAGCGGTCCAGCAGCCGGTCGACGGTGAGCGACTCGGGGACGAGCAGGGGCTCACGCGTGATCTCGGAGACGGGCACGCGCATGCGGCGCTCCGCGGGCACCGCCAGCACGTCCTTGATGTGGGCGATCCCGACCACCGAGTCGAGGCTGCCGCGGTAGACGGGGAAGCGGGACAGCCCGGTCGCCCGGGTCGCGTTCGCCACGTCCTCGCAGGTCGCCTGGGCCTCCAGGGCGACGACCTGGACGCGGGGCGTCATCACGTTCTCCGCCGTCAGGTCGGCGAGGTTGAGCGTCCGGACGAACAGCTCGGCGGTGTCCGCCTCCAGGGCGCCCTCCTTGGCGGAGTGCCGTGCCAGGGCCGCCAGCTCCTGGGGGCCGCGCGCGGAGGCGAGCTCCTCGGCGGGCTCCACGCCGAGCCGGCGCACCAGGCGGTTCGCCGTGTTGTTGAGGTGGGTGATGAAAGGACGGAAGGCGGCGCTGAACCAGCGTTGCGCGTTGCCCACCCGCTTGGCCACCGCCAGGGGCGAGGAGATCGCCCAGTTCTTGGGCACCAGCTCGCCGACGACCATCAGGAACACCGTCGACAGGGCCGTGCCCAGAACCAGGGCCACCGAGGTCGCGGCGGAGCGCGACATGCCGAGCGCCTGGAGCGGGCCCGCGATCAGCTTGGCGACGGACGGCTCGGCGAGCATGCCGACCACCAGGTTGGTGACGGTGATGCCGAGCTGTGCCCCGGACAGCTGGAAGGTCAGGTTCCGTACGGCCTTGAGGGCACCCGAGGCGCCGCGCTCGCCGCGCTCGGCCGCCCGCTCCAGTGCGCCGCGCTCGACGGTGGTCAGCGAGAACTCGGCCGCGACGAAGGCGCCGCAGGTGAGGGACAGCAGGACCACCACCAGCAACAAGAGCACTTCGGTCATCGTGTCACCCCCGTTCCATGGTCGGCCGACGCTGGGTGGATCGCGCGATGTCGTGCACGGGGAGGCTCGCCCATGGGCGGACGCTCACAACCTCTCATGGAGGACCGAGCGATCCTCCAATAGTAAAGGATGGGCAAAGAAACCCTGGAGGTCAGTCCGTGAGGGGCTTCACCCAGCGCCGCCAGTGCTCCTCGGGTGCGTAGCCCGCCGCGCGCCAGGCGTGGTGCGCGGTCTCGTTGTGGGTCAGCACCATCGCGTCCCCGCGCCGCCCCCCGAGCCGGACGAACCGCTCCTCCGCGGCGGCCAGCAGCGCCGAGCCGATGCCCTGCCGCCGCCGCTCGGGATGCACCGCCAGCCGGTACAGGTGGCACCGCCATCCGTCGAAGCCCGCGATCACCGTGCCGACCAGTTCGCCGTCCTGCTCGGCCAGGAGCAGCGCCTCGGGGTCGCGGGCGACCAGCCGCTCCACGCCGCCCCGGTCGTCGCTGATGCTCGTGCCCTCCGCGGCCGCCTTCCAGAAGCCCAGCACGGTGTCGAGGTCGTCGGGCGCGGCGGCCCGTATCCGCAGATCACTCATGTGACGATCACATCACGCGCGACCTGCCGCGCCGCGGAATTCCAGCATCCGGACGGCTACTCGCCGCGCAGCGCCTCGATCACCGGCGCGAACGCCTCCATGTGCGGTTCCAGGACGGTCAGGTACGAGAAGCCGAACCGCTCACGCTGCGCACGCACCTGTTCGACGATCTGCTCCAGGGTGCCGACCAGCACGATGGGCAGCGCCAGCGCCTGATCCAGGGTCAGCTGCGGCTGACGGTCCAACAAGGGCCTGAGCGCGCCCGCGCGGTCCTCGGTGACGGCCACGATCTGGATGAGCAGGTTCAGCTCCGCGGGCTCCCTGCGCCCCGCCGCGAGCTCCCGGTACAGCGTCACCCGCTCGTCGAGCTCCTCGGCCGTGATCGGCATGATCTGCCCCGTCGTGCTCCCGGGCACCGGCCGCGCGCCCGTGAACGCCGCGATGTCCGCGTGCTCGGCGGTCAGGCGCAGCATCCGGTCGCCGTTGGCGCCGATCAGCAGCGGAACCCGCGGCTGCTGCACCGGCTGCGGCCGGTGCTCCGCGGAGCCGAGCAGCCGGTCCAGCTCCTCCACCGTGCGCCGCAGATGGTCGACGCGTTCGCGCGGGGAGCCCCAGGGCAGCCCGGCCGTTTCGTGCTCCGCCCGTACGTACCCGGTGCCGAGCCCGAGTTCGAGGCGGCCGCCCGTCAGCGCGTCCGTCGTGGCCACCTCGCGGGCCAGCAGCGCCGGGTTCCAGAAGCCCGCGTTGAGCACGAACGTGCCCAGCCGCGGCCGCTCGGTCGCCTCGGCGGCCGCCACCAGCGCCGGGAACGGCGCCACCATCCCGAGGTGGTCGGGGACGAGGATCACGTCGTAGCCGAGCTCCTCGGCCCGGCGGCACTTGGCGCGCCACTCCTCGGCGGGCGCGGGGTCGAGGAGGTTGACTCCGAAGCGGAACGGGCGCGGCATGAACTGTCCTCACTGACAAGCGACTTGAGTATCTGCCGTGATTCCATCACTCGTGCGCGATCGCCGCCAGCACATTCATGCGCGATGCACGCAACGCGGGCAGCAGGGCCGCCACGATGCCCACGACCGCCGAGCCGATCACGACCGCGACGATCGTGCCCCAGGGGATCGCGAGCGCCGTCATGCCCTGCAGCGCCAGCACCTGCTGGGTGCACACGCCCCACAGCAGTCCCAGCGCCAGCCCCAGAACCGCGCCGAACACCGCGATCACCACCGACTCCAGCCGGATCATCCGGCGCAGTTGCCGCCGGGTGAGCCCGATGGCCCGCAGCAGTCCGATCTCCCGGGTCCGCTCCACCACCGACAGCGCGAGCGTGTTCACCACGCCGAGCACCGCGATGACGATCGCGAGCCCGAGCAGTGCGTACACGAGGTAGAGCAGCACCGCGATCTGGTCGTGGACCAGCTTCTTGTAGTCGGCCTGGTCGCGCACCTGCACCTGTGGATACGCGGCGAGTGTCTTCTCCAGCCCGGAGCGCAGCCGGTCGGCGCTCGTGCCGGGGGCCGCGTTCACGTACAGCGCGGCGTCCTGCGTGCCGGGCACGTACTTCTCGACGGTGCCGATGCCGAAGTACAGCCCGCCCTGCATGCCGAACCCCTCGGCGGCGTCCTGCTCGGTCAGGGCGCCCACCGTCAGCTCGGTGTGCCGCCGGTCCTGGAACTCGACGGGGAGCACGCTGCCCAGCCGTACGTGGTGCTTCCTGGCGAAGCCGACGTCCATGGCGATGTGCCCGTCGGCCAGCGCGGCCGCGGTGTCGCCGGCCGCGTACTTGATGTGGGCGACGGCATCCACCTGCCGGTCGTACCCGGCGGCGGTCGTCTCGACGCGCTTGCCGTCCGGCAGCCGTACCGCGACCGCCGCGAACCGCTGCCGTACGACGAGGCCCGCGCCCTGCGTGCCGCGCACCTTGTCCGTGACCTCCTGCGAGAAGGGCAGGAAGCGGCGGTTCTGCACGATGAAGTCGGCGCCGAGCGTCTTCTCGATCTGGTGGTCGAAGGACCGGGTCATGGATGCGCTGGCCACCGACATCCCGCCGACCAGGGCCAGGCCCACCATGAGCGCGGCCGCGGTGGCGCCCGTGCGGCGCGGGTTGCGCAGGGCGTTGCGCTGGCTCATACGGCCGATCGAGCCGAAGAGCGCAGGGAAAGCCCCGCCCAGCACCCGGATCAGCGGGCGCACCAGGAGAGGCCCCGCCACCACGGTCGCGACGAGGGTGAGGACGATGCCGAGCCCGAGCAGGGACGCGGCGGAAGCGGTCCTGGTCGCGAGGGCGCAGCCCGCGAGCGCGGCCACCCCGGCCGCCCCGACGACCGAGCCCACCACCGCGCGCGCCCGGAGCGGCCGCCCCACACCGGCGACCTCGGCGTCCGCAAGCGCCGCCATCGGGGACACGGTCGCGGCACGGCGCGCCGGGAGATAGGCCGCCACGAACGTGACGCCGACGCCGACGGCGTACGCGGCGACGGGAGTCGCCCACCCGATGACCATCTCGGTGGTCTTCAGGTTCATGCCGAACGCGCCCATGAGCCTGATCAGCCCGGCCGCGAGCCCGATCCCGGCCGCCAGACCCAGCGTTGAGCCGACGAGGCCGAGCAGCACCGCCTCGGTCAGTACGGACCGCCGCACCTGGCGCCGGTCGGCGCCCAGGGCGCGCAGCAGGCCCAGCTCGCGGGTGCGCTGGGCGATCAGCATCGAGAAGGTGTTGACGATCAGGAAGATGCCGACGAGGACCGCGATCCCGGCGAAGCCGAGCATCACGTACTTGATGACGTCGAGGAACCCGCCGAGGTTGGCTGCGGCCGACTTGGCCTGCTCGCCGGCGGTCTTCAGGTCGTAGGTGCCGGTGCCGATCGCCGCGCCGACACGGCGTTTGAGCTCGGCGTCGGTGACCCCCTTGGCCGCGTCGACCGAGATGCTCGTGGCCCGGGCCGTGGAGCCGAGCAGCTTCGCCTGCGCGGTCGGCGTGTCGAGGAAGAGCAGGGCCGCACCCGGGTTGGTGGTGGTGAACGTGGCGATGCCGACGACCCGCACCCGGAACGCGCCCGGCTGCGCCTGCACCGTCAGCACGTCGCCGATCTCCACGTGCTGGTGCCGGGCCGTGTCGGCGTCCAGGAGGGCCTCACCGTCGCCGTGCGGGGCGTGACCGGAGGTCAGCCGCACCGGGCTGCGGTCGGTGACCTCCCAGTCGCGGGCAATGGTGGGGGCGCCCGTGGTCGGGCCCACGGATTCGTTCCTGCTGTCGACGACCACGACGTTCTGGACGGCCGCGTCCACGTGGGTCGCCGCGACCCCGTCGACCTGCGCCACGCGCTGGGCGAGCGAGGCCGGGACGGTCTGCACCGCGCCGGTTGGCACGGAGGACTTCAGGTCCTGCTTCGGTTCCACCGTCACGTCGGCGGCGGTCGAGGCGAAGAGACGGTCGAAGGTGCGGCTGACGGTGTCGGAGAAGATCAGGCTGCCCGCGACGAAGGCCACGGACAGGATGACGGCCAGGGCCGAGAGCAGCAGCCGCCCCTTGTGGGCGAGGAAGCTTCTGAGTGTCGCCTTGAGCACGGGGTCAGGCCCCCTCGAGGGAGGCGCCGCCCCCCTCAAAGGCGGAGACGCTGTCCCCGTCGAAGGCGGAGACGCTGTCCCCGTCGAACTGGCTGCGGATCACGTCGAACCGCTTCATGCGCTCCAGCACCGCCTCCGCCGTCGGCCGCTCCAGCTCGTCCACGATCCGCCCGTCCGCCAGGAAGAGCACCAGGTCGGAGTGCGCGGCGGCGCCCGGGTCGTGGGTCACCATGACGACCGTCTGCCCGAGCGCGTCGACGGCGTCGCGCAGGAAGCCGAGCACCTCGAGGCCGGCGCGCGAGTCGAGGTTGCCGGTCGGCTCGTCGGCGAAGATCAGCTTGGGGCGGGAGGCGAGCGCCCGCGCGCAGGCGACGCGCTGCTGCTGGCCTCCGGAGAGCTGGGAGGGCCGGTGTTTGAGCCGGTCCCTGAGGCCCAGCGTGTCGATGACCTGGTCCAGCCACTTCTCGTCGGGCTTCTTGCCCGCGATGTCCATCGGCAGGGTGATGTTCTCGAGTGCGTTGAGCGTCGGGATGAGGTTGAACGACTGGAACATGAAGCCGATCCGGTCGCGGCGCAGCCGGGTCAGCTCGCGCTCCTTCAGGCCCGTGATCTCGGTGTCGCCGAGCCACACCTGTCCGGCCGAGACGGTGTCGAGTCCCGCCAGGCAGTGCATCAGGGTGGACTTGCCGGAGCCGGAGGGACCCATGACCGCGGTGAAACGGCCGCGCTCGATGTCCACGTCCACCGAGTCCAGCGCGAGCACCGTGGTCTCGCCCGAGCCGTACGCCTTGGTCAGGCCGCGGGCGCGGGCCGCGATCCCGTCGGCCGACGCCCGGTCCGGCGCTGCTGCAGGTGTGGACAAGACGGCCTCCTAGGTGGTGCTTGGTCCCTGAACGTCCGACTCCTTTTGTCCCCGGCCGAGCCTAGTGTGACCGGGCGCACACCCGGTATCCCCCGTTGGGTCGAGGTGGTCTCCACCCCAGGTCGAGGCCCGTACACCGGTGTAAGGGGCATCCTCCACCCGTGGGTCGGCCTCTTGCCGGTGCTAGCAATCCGGCGCTAGCGTCGAGGTATGGCGAAGACCCAGCTGAACGTACGGGTGGACGAGGGCACCGCCCGCGCCGCCCGTGAACGCGCCCTGGCCCGCGGGATGAGCGTCAATCGCTACATCGAGGAGCTGGTCCGACAGGACACCGGAGAAGCGGGCCATACGTTCGTGGAGGCCGCCGCCGACTTCATGAAGCAGTACGAGGCCGTCTTCGCCGAGGAGTTCGGAGCGGACCGCGAGGGCGGCACGGGGAGCCGGAGCGAAGGTCGTCGCTGATCCCTTGAGCAACCTCCGAATCGACCTCGCCTGGCTGCTCATGCTCGCCGAACGGATGACGCCGGGGGATCCCCAGGTCACCGACTGGGGCGCCCTGGTCGCCGCGGTGGCGCGGCACCAGGCCGAGATATTCGACGTGCCCGTCTACGACACCCCGCACGCGCGGGCCGCCGCGCTGCTGCAACTTCTCATCCACGTCCCCGCGCTGGAGCGCTCCAACGCCCTGTTCGCCTCCGCCGTCGCCTACGCCTACCTGGTCGCCAGCGGGCTGAAGGTCGTCACCTCGCCCGAGCAGGTGCGCGACCTGGCCCGGCTGGTCAAGAGCGGCGAGGCGTCCGTGCACGACATCGCGCGGGAGCTGCGGCAGTGGAGCCTGTGATCAGTCCCCGGTGACCGGGGCGTCGCTCCCGGGCCGCCAGGCGGTGCCCAGGACGCAGTACGAGGTGGGCAGCGTCGGACCCTTCTCCGGCATCAGCACCCGCCGGTAGGGGCCGAGCTGGAACCCTGCATCCCGTAGGGCGGCGACCGGCTCGCGGGCCAGATGGCAGCCGCCGTTCAGCGGCGGCCACACCGTGCGGTCCAGGGCGCGCTGGGCGAGGGTCATCGCGCGGCCGCCGCCCCTGCCGTGCTCGAAGAACCGCACCTCGCCGCCCGGCCGCAGCACCCGCCGCACCTCGCCCAGGGCGCGCGGCACGTCGCGCACGCTGCACAGTACGAGCGCGAGCACCACCGCGTCGAAGGCCTCGCTCTTGACCGGCAGCGCCTCCGCGGCGCCCGGCACCACGTCGACCGGGACCTCGGCGCGCAGGGCGGCCTCCACGGCCCGGTGCCGCAGCAGGCGCTCCGGCTCGATCGCGACGACCTCCGAGACCGTGCCCGGATAGTGCCCGAAGTTCAGCCCGTTGCCCGCGCCGATCTCGATCACCCGCCCGGACAGCCCGGCGAGGAGCTTCTCGCGCACCCGGGCCATGCCCATCCTGGTCTCCGCGGCGACGCTGATCCGGGCGTAGTAGCGGGCGAACAGCGGATGGTGGACGGGATCCCGCGCCACCTTGCCGGAGCCGGTGGACCGTAGCGGCATGGGGACCTCCCGGACAGGACGGGGCCTACGGTGATTGTCCCCCGTAAGGGACCGCCGCACGCCCCGCCTACGCGGACGGCGCAGGCGTCTCCCGCACCGTGAAGGCCTCCGCGTCCCACCTGCCGTTCAGGCGCGGCGCCAGCCAGTCCGGCGCCGCCGCGCGGAAATCGGCGGGGGCGAGGGTCCCGGCGCCGGCGGGCAGCGCGCCGAGCAGCGGTGCCCCGGTCACGTGCGGCAGGTCCGCGACGTTGCAGCGCGAGGCGAGATCGGGCTCCGTGGGCCAGCTGCCGATCACGATCCCGAGCAGCTCAAGCTCGCGGGAGCGCAGTTCACGCGCCGTCAGCTCCGTCGTGTTCAGCGTCCCCAGCCCTGCGGAGGCGACGACGAGGACCGGTGCCCGCAGCAGCCGGGCCGCGTCCGCGAGCGTTCCGCCCGCCGCGTCGAACCGTACGAGCAGTCCCCCCGCCCCCTCAACCAGCACCAGGTCGTGTTCGGTGGCCAGTTTGGCGGCCGCCTCGGCCACCTCGTGCGGATGCACCGGCGCCTGCCCGGCCCGCCGCGCTGCGGTGGCGGGCGCCAACGGCTCGGGGTACCGGGCCAGTTCGCGCGCGGTGACCGGGCCGGCGAGCCGCGCTACCTCGTCGGCGTCGCCGCGCTCGTCCGGTCGTACGCCCGTCTGTGCTGCCTTCAGCACGGCCACCGACCGGCCCGCCGCGACCGCCGCCGCGGCGACGGCGGCCGTCGTGACGGTCTTGCCGACCTCCGTGCCCGTGCCCGTGATCACCAGTACCGGCATCTCATCCCTCCTGCGCCGCCGCGCACACCGCGCGGGCGATCCGCGCCACGTCCGCGTCACCGGTGACGTACGGCGGCATCGTGTACACCAGGTCCCGGAACGGCCGCAGCCACACACCCTCGCGTACGGCGGCCCGTGTCGCCGCCGCCATGTCCACCGCGTGGTCGAGCTGGACGACCCCGATGGCACCGAGGACCCGCACGTCCTTGACCCCTTCGAGTCCCGCCGCGGGAGCCAGCCCGTCCCGCAGTCCCGCCTCGATCCGCTTGACCTCCCCGAGCCAGTCCTGGCCCAGCAGCAGCTCGATCGAGGCGCACGCCACCGCCGCCGCCAGCGGATTACCCATGAAGGTCGGGCCGTGCGCGAGCACCGGCACCTCGCCGCGCGAGATCCCGTCCGCCACCCGCGCGGTGCACAGCGTCGCCGCCATCGTCAGGTAGCCGCCGGTCAGCGCCTTGCCCACGCACATGACGTCCGGTGCGACCGCCGCGTGCTCCGCCGCGAACAGCGCGCCCGTGCGGCCGAACCCGGTCGCGATCTCGTCGAACACCAGCAGGACGTCGTGCGCGTCGCAGGCCTCGCGCAGCACCCGCAGATACGCGGGGGAGTGGAACCGCATCCCGCCCGCGCCCTGCACCACCGGCTCGACGACGACCGCTGCCAGTTCGTCGGCGTGCCGTTCGATCAGGTCGCGCAGATGGTGGGCGTACGACTCCTCGTACTCCGCCGGCGGCGCGTCCGCGAAGACCTGACGGGGCAGCACCCCGGTCCACAGTTCGTGCATCCCGCCCTCGGGGTCGCACACGGACATCGGCTGCCAGGTGTCGCCGTGGTAGCCGCCGCGCCAGGTCAGCAGTCGCTGTTTGCCCGGGCGGCCGAGCGAGCGCCAGTACTGCAGGCACATCTTGACCGCGACCTCGACCGACACCGAGCCGGAGTCGGCGAGGAACACGTGCTCCAGCCCGTCGGGCGACATGTCGACAAGCAGCTTCGCGAGCCGTACGGCGGGCTCGTGCGTGAGCCCGCCGAACATCACGTGGCTCATCCGCGCCAGTTGCTCGCGCGCCGCCTCGTTGAGCACCGGGTGGTTGTAGCCGTGGATCGCCGACCACCACGACGACATGCCGTCGACCAGCTCGCCCGAGCCGTCCGCGAGCTTCAGCCGGACCCCGCTCGCCGCCTGAACGACGAGCGGTTCCTGCCGACCGGGCATGGGACCGTACGGGTGCCACACGTGCCGCCGGTCGAGGTCCAGCAGCTCGGGCACGCTCAGGCCGGGCAGGTCAGGCATTGGGCGCGAGATCCGTTCCGGCGCCCCGACGGCGGACGGCGACCAGGTCCGTGCGCGGTTCGCCGGCGGCCGGCGCCGGCGCCGGTCCGCAGACCCCGCCCTCGTGGGACCCGCACCCGGCGCTCTCGTGCGATCTGCAGCCCGCGCTCTCGTGCGCCCCGCAACCGCCGCCGCCCGCCGCCCGGTGCTCCGGCAGCGTCACCTGGTCGGCGCCCTCCACCTCGAACCCGGCGTCCGCGATCATCTCCAGGTCGGCTTTGCCCGCCTGGCCCTCGCTGGTGAGGTAGTCGCCGAGGAAGATCGAGTTGGCCAGGTGCAGGGCGAGCGGTTGCATCGTCCGCAGGTGGACCTCGCGGCCGCCCGCGATGCGGACCTCGACGTCGGGGCAGACGAACCGGACCATCGCCAGGATGCGCAGGCAGCGCTGCGGGGTCAGGTTCCACTCTTTGGCGAGCGGGGTGCCCTCGAACGGGATCAGGAAGTTCACCGGAACGGAGTCCGGGTCCAGCTCGCGCAGCGAGAAGACCACGTCGACCAGGTCCTCGTCGGTCTCGCCCATGCCGGCGATCAGGCCGGAGCAGGCGGACAGGCCGGCCGCGTGCGCCTTGTGCACCGTGTCGACGCGGTCGGCGTAGGTGTGGGTGGTCGTGATGTCGCCGTACGTCGCCTCGGAGGTGTTGAGGTTGTGGTTGTAGGCGTCGGCGCCGGCCTCCCGCAGCCGCTCGGCCTGGCCGTCGGAGAGCAGACCGAGGCAGGCGCACACCTCGACGCCCTCGTTCTGCTCCTTGATCGCCTTGATGGTCTCCGAGACCCGGTCCACGTCACGGTCCGTCGGACCGCGGCCGCTCGCCACCAGGCAGACCCGCTTGGCACCTCCGGCCAGCCCGGCGGCAGCGGCCTGGGAGGCCTCGTCCGGCTTGAGCCAGGTGTACTTCAGGATGTCGGCCTTGGAGCCGAGCCGCTGGGAGCAGTAGGAGCAGTCCTCGGGGCACAGGCCCGACTTCAGGTTGACGAGATAGTTGAGTTTCACCCGTCGGCCGAACCAGTGCCGGCGCACCTTTCCGGCCGCGGCCACCACATCGAGCAGGTCGTCGTCGGAGGTGGCCAGCACGGCCAGAGCTTCCTCGCGGGTCGGCAGCTCGCGCCGAAGCCCCTTGTCCACCAGCGTGTTCAGCAGGTCCATGAGGTCCGATCCTGTCCTACGGGGCCGCCCGGGGCCAAGGAGAGTTTGCACAACAGAGACGGTTCGACGTGTGGGTATTGCCACATCATGGGCCGTCGGCCGTCCGGCTATGGTCTGTGCACTGCCTACAAAAGCCCCGGAGGACCCATGGCGTTCGGCTGGATCGACGAGCAGGCGGAAGTGCGTCGCCGCGCCGGACTCGTACGGACCCTGCGCCCCCGCCCGGCCGACTCGCCGCTCCTCGACCTCGCGAGCAACGACTACCTGGGGCTGGCCCGCCACCCCGAGGTCACCGAAGGGGCTGCGACCGCCGCCCGTACCTGGGGCGGCGGTGCCACCGGCTCCCGGCTGGTCACCGGCACCACCGACCTGCACACCGAACTGGAACGCGAGCTGGCCGACTTCTGCGGCTTCGAGGCGGCGCTGGTCTTCTCCTCCGGGTACGCCGCCAACCTGGCCGCGGTCACCGCGCTCGCGCCGCACGGCTCCCTCATCGTCTCCGACGCGGGCAACCACGCCTCGCTGATCGACGGCTGCCGACTGGCCCGCGGCACGACGCAGGTCGTCGCGCACGCCGACCCGGACGCCGTGGGCAAGGCGCTGGGCACGCACGAGGGGCGGGCGGTCGTCGTGTCCGACACGGTCTTCTCGGTCGACGGGGACGCGGCGCCGCTGGCGGAGTTCGCGGCGGTCTGCCGGGAGCACGGGGCAGGGCTGGTCGTCGACGACGCCCACGGTCTGGGCGTCCTGGGGGCCGGCGGGCGCGGCGCCCCGTACGCGGCAGGGCTCGCGGGCGGCGACGACGTGGTCGTCACGGCCACACTGTCGAAGTCGCTCGGCAGCCAGGGCGGAGCCGTGCTCGGGCCCGCGCGGGTGATCGACCATCTGGTCAACGCAGCACGAACGTTCATTTTCGACACCGGCCTCGCCCCTGCGGCGGCGGGCGGTGCCCTGGCGGCTCTGCGGCTGCTGCGCCGCGAGCCGGAGCGGGCGGAGCGGGCGCGCACGGTGGCCGGCGAACTGTACGCACGCCTGACCGCCGCGGGCCTGGAAGCGGTACGGCCGGACGCCGCGGTGGTCTCCGTGCGCGCGCCGTCCCCGGAGGGGGCCGTGCGATGGGCGGCCGACTGCCGTGCAGCGGGGCTGGCCGTGGGCTGTTTCCGTCCTCCTTCCGTGCCCGACGGCATCTCACGGCTCAGGCTGACCGCCCGCGCGGACCTCTCCGTGGCGCAGATCGAACGCGCTGTACGTGTGATCGGCGAAACGCGACCATGAGTCGGCGTGACACGGCCGTGTGTCGCTCGATGCGGATGTGATCAGTCGGGTCGGGGTGTGGGAGGGGGCGTCACCGGACTGCGGCGAGGAACCCCGCCCAGCTCTCGGGGGAGAAGAGCAGCGCGGGTCCGGCCGGGGCCTTGGAGTCGCGCACGGCGAGCAGCCCGGCCCAGGGACCGGAGTGCGGCGAGGCCGTCTCGACGCAGTTGTTCGCTCCCGTGCTGTAGCTGCTGCGCAGCCACCGCACACCGTGCAGATCGATACTGGAAGGTACGTTCCGAGGCAGAACGGACATGGTGCCTCCTTACGCGCCGTCACTTATCCGGGCGATGAAATCCAACGAGTCCTCGGGTGAAAGGGCGTGGATCTGAAGGGTGTTGAAGGCCTCCGTGTAGGCCTCTAGGTCTTCTTTCCGTTCGAGGTAGAGGCTACTCGTCAAGTGGTCAAGAACAACCACATCCAGATCAGAAGTGCTCGGAAAGGAGAAGATAACGAAAGGTCCGGTGAGGCCGATGTGCGCCCCCGCGGCGAACGGCAGGACCTGGAGCCGCACTTGGGGCAGGCGCGCCGCCTCCACCAGCCGCGCCAGCTGCCGCGCCATGACCTCCGGCCCGCCGACCTCCCGGCGCAGCACCGCCTCGTCCAGCACCGCGCTGAGCTCCAGCGGAGGAAGCGCACGCAGCACGTCCTGCCGGGCCAGCCGGACCTCCACCAGTGCGTCCAGCCGGTCGTCGTCGGGTCCCTCCACGGCCGCCCGGGTGACCGCACGGGCGTACTCGGGTGTCTGCAGCAGTCCGGGGACGACCGAGGTCTCCAGCGTGCGCATCCCGCTCGCCTGGGACTCCAGGCTGATGAAGTCCCGGTAGGTCGGCGGCAGTACGCCGCGGTAGGCGTGCCACCAGTGGTGCCGGCCGTCGCCGTCGTCGGAGCCCGCCAACACCAGGAGCAGCTCGCGCAGTGGGGAATCCTCGACAGCGTAGGCGTCCAGGAGTAACCGCACATCGGCCGGTTTCACCCCGCTGGCGCCGGTTTCGATACGGCTGACCTTCGACTGGTGCCAGCCCACCAGCCGGGCCGCCTCACCGCTGGTGAGACCCGCACCGGTGCGCAGCGCGCGCAGTTCGGCGCCCAGTTTCCGGCGGCGCACCGCGGGACCGTGCTGCATGGGCTACTCCTTACTCCTTCCGAGCCGCCCAAATACGGTCTGCCGTCGCAGAGTTCACCGCTTCGAGCGACAGATATATGCACATCTTGGTGGATCGCCACCGTGGGCGACGCGCTAATGGCAGTCTGACGACGAAGGCACCAGTCCGGGACCGTACTCGAACCATCCGCTCCGTGTCGGACTTGCGGTCCCGTGGGAAAGGGACGACGTCGCGATGGCAGACCATCTGGAAGCATCCGTCACTCTGCCGAGCGATCCCGCTTCGGTTTCCGCGGCGCGCACCTACGTGGTGGGCACCCTGGCGGAGTGGGGCCTGCCGACGTCGGACACCGACACCGCGGACACCATCCGGCTCATCGTCTCCGAACTCGCCACCAATGCCGTACAGCACACCTTCGGCCAGTCACCCACCTTCACGGTGGACCTCGCGCTCGACCGTGACGAACATCTGCGCATCGGTGTCACCGACAGCCACCCGCGGTTCCCGAAACGACTGCCGGCCGCTGTCCAGCAGGACAACGGCCGGGGCATGGTGATCATCCGGTGGCTCACTGCGGAGTGCGGCGGCAGGCTGACGGTGCGGCCCACGCGCGAGGGCGGCAAGACCGTCTGCATCGAACTTCCGTGGACGGCCCCGGCCCGCCCGGTGACGGCCACGGGCCAGCAGGAACCGTAGGGTGTTGCGGCAGCCCGGGGCCGGTGACGGTGCCGTCAGGGCGCCGTCACCGCCCCAGGCGGGTCACCTGACCCGGCCGTACCAGACGCTCTTCGTCCAGATCTTCTGCAGCTTCACCACGTCTCCGGTCTTCGGGGCGTGCCAGATCCTGCCCTTCCCGGCATAGATGCCGACGTGGTACACGTACGAGCCCGAGTGGAAGAACACCAGGTCCCCGGCCTGACGGTGCCTCGCTGAGATGTGGCGGGTCCTGTTGTACTGCTGGGCCGCCGTACGGGGCAGCTTCTTGCCCGCCTTCTTGAACGAGTAGAGCGTGAGTCCGGAGCAGTCGAACCTCCGAGGGCCCGTCGCCCCCCACCTGTAGGGGGCGCCCTCCTTGGACGCCGCGATCTTGAGCGCCTTCGTCGCCAGTGTGGCGGCCGCGGCGTCGGAGGCGACGCCCGGGACCACGATCGAGCCGCCCACGGCGGCGATGGTCAGGGCCGAGGCCGTGCCGGCCCGGGCCATCAGTGACGGGACACGATTGAGCGCAGTCATGCGCACCCCTTCGTCAGCCGCCTGTGAAGGATGACCTGTCGGATTCGGGCTGGCGAAGTTGCCCGGCCGCGTTGCCGCGGCTTCACCCCAAGGGCTGCTCGACCCGGCCATGGCGTGACCGTTCCGGCGACCCGTTGTGCTTGGGTCCTCCACTCCTGCCGATCCACTCCTGTCGACCGGTCATCCGGGCGGCGGCAGGACTCGGCGTCCGCCCGGACCGCCCCGCCGCTGCGGCGGGGGCTTGTCGTCGGACACGGATCTTGACCTACGGATGTCGGAAAATCCCAAAGGAATCGGGGATTTGTGTTGTTACTCACCACCCACCCGTTCGGGTGGACACCCTCGCGCTCGAACGGTTGTGCCGTCCCGCAATGCCCCCCCGACCAGCACCGGAACGCTTCATTCCGCCATCCGGCCAGGCGCGTTGAGCAACTCGAACGGCCCCGAAACAAGCAGGCACGCCTACGCTGAAAGGCCGTAGCTCATTTGGTCCGTTTCGACTCGGCTCCGGACGCCCCGGACGGCACCTCCGGGTGGGGAGCGTCAACTCCCGCAGTCGGGCGGCACGGTGACGCGGGCCGTGCGCCGCTCGCCGTCCAGGATCCGCAACGCCCGTGCCAGGGTGGCGGCGTGCAGTTCCGTCTCGCCCCGCTGGTGCATCAGCGCCAGCGCGTCGCGCAGTTCGGCCGCTTTGCGGACGAGTGCCTGAGCGGCCCTCAGGCCCCGGTAGGTGTCGCCGTGATGGGCCGGGTTGATCCGTCCCAGCAGGTCGACGACGTCGAGGTAACGGTCGATCAGTTCGGCCTCGGCGCGGGTCAGGGCCGGCAGCGGCGGCGGTTCGGGTGGCAGCATCGGCGGCTCACCTCGCGCCCGGTACGGTGCGCGAGGCCTTGCGGTCGGCGACGAGCCGGTCCACCAGCCCGTACTCCAACGCGCCCTGCGCGTCCAGGATCGTCTCGCGCTCGACGTCCGCACTCACCTGCTCCGGGGCCCGTCCGGTGTGGCGTACGAGCATCTCCTCGAGGCGGGTGCGGGTGCGCGCCTGCTCGTCCGCCTGGATGGCCAGGTCGGACGCCTGGCCCTCCACCGGCTCGGGCAGCGACGGCTGGTCGAGGGTCACGCGGGCGCCCGGCAGCGCGTACCGCTTGCCCGGTGTGCCCGCGGCCAGCAGCACCGCGGCGGACGAGGCGGCCTGCCCCAGGCAGACCGTCTCCACGTCGCAGCCGACGAACCGCATCGTGTCGTAGATCGCCGTCATCGCACTGAACGAGCCGCCGGGCGAGTTGATGTACAGCGAGATGTCGCGGTCCGGGGCCTGGTACTCCAGATGCACGAACTGCGCCATCACGTCGTTCGCCGAGGTGTCGTCGATCCGTGTGCCGAGGAAGACGATCCGCTCCTCCAGCAGCTTCGCGTACGGATCGAGGGTCCGGTGACCGGCGCTCGTGCGCTCGGTGAACTCGGGCAGGACATGGCGGGCGGACGGTCGGGTCATGGCACACCCCTCCACGCGGCAGGGCCGTCTCCGGCAGAGCTGTCCGTAAAAAATGTACAGGACGTACGTAACAGGGAGGGGGGTGTTGGTCGGCGCGCCGAGCTCGGGTCGTGCTCGGCGCGCTCCTGGAGGAAGCTGGAAGTGGAACTCCGGCCGCTCGACGACCCAGGGGATCTCCATGGCGTTCTTCGCGATTTCCAAGCGGCACCCCCTCCAGCCGCTGTCCACCACCGACCTGGTGCTGGAGCACGAGCGGCTGCACGAGGAGATCGACCAACTGCAGCGCGCCCTGACCTCGCACGCCGTCATCGACCAGGCGATCGGCGCTGTGGTGACCTTCGGGCGGATCCCGCCCGACGACGCCTGGCGGGTCCTGCGGGAGGTCTCCCAGCGCACGAACACCAAGGTGCGCACGGTGGCCGAGCACGTCCTGAAGTTTGCCCAGGGCGGCGCCCTGCCCGACACCGAGCTGGACGAACTCAGGAGGGCGCTCGACCGGTACACGCTGCGCTTCCCGGTGGACCGGTCCGAGCCCTGAGGACGGCGCGGACGCCCGTAAGGTGGGTGTATGGCCTACGAGATTCCGGTGACGCAAGCCAGGGCTGAGCTCGCCGACCTGATCAACCGGGTGGTGTACGGCGGCGAGCGCGTGGTGGTCACGCGGCACGGCAAGCCGCTCGTCGCCCTGGTCTCCGCCGCCGACCTCGAACGGCTCAAGGAGCTCGAGGGGCCCGCGGAGGAGCAGGTGGTCAGCGCGGTCTCCCGGGTCCGTGACGTGCCGTCCGCCCCGCGCGAGCAGCAGCGCTTCGGCATCGCGGCGGAGCACCGGGGGCCGGAGGTCCGGTAGCGGCGTCGCGTCCGGCGCCGGCGGGCCGTGTCCGTGTGTCCGGGCCGACCGGCTCGCGCCATGAGTGGATCAAGGTCTGGTTAACGTCGTTGAAACTCCGGCGAACTAGCCTGCCGATCCACGCCACCTGGGGGTTTCTCCATCCGGATTGCTCAAGATCGGGCAATCCGTCCGTGTGTTGCATGTGTCCCCGTCGCGGTGGCTGCGGCAACCGGGCCCCGCACGGTCCGGAGCGAGGACTGTGAGGTGGGTACGTGCAACTGACCCCGCACGAACAAGAGAGGCTGCTCATCCATGTGGCGGCCGACGTGGCCGAGAAGCGCAGGGCCCGCGGGCTCAGGCTGAACCACCCGGAGGCGGTCGCGCTCATCACGTCGCACATCCTCGAAGGCGCCCGCGACGGCCGCACCGTCGCCGAGCTCATGTCCTCCGGCCGCAAGCTCCTCACCCGGGACGACGTCATGGAGGGCGTCCCCGAGATGATCCACGACGTCCAGGTCGAGGCCACCTTCCCGGACGGCACCAAGCTCGTCACCGTCCACGAGCCGATCGTCTGAGGGGGCGTCGATGATTCCCGGAGAGATCCTGTTCGCCGACGACCCGATCGTCTACAACGAGGGCCGCGAGATCACCCGGCTGACCGTCCTCAACGTCGCCGACCGGCCCGTCCAGGTCGGCTCCCACTACCACTTCGCCGAGTCCAACCCCGGCCTGCAGTTCGACCGCGCTGCCGCGCGCGGCAAGCGGCTCAACATCGCCGCCGGCACCGCCGTGCGCTTCGAGCCCGGGATCCCCGTCGACGTCGAACTCGTCCCGCTCACCGGGGCCCGCGTCGTGCCGGGGCTGCGCGGGGAGACCGGAGGTGCCCTCGATGCCTGAGATCTCGCGCGCCGCGTACGCCGACCTGTTCGGCCCCACCACCGGTGACCGCATCCGGCTCGCCGACACCGACCTGCTGATCGAGATCGAGGAGGACCGCTCCGGCGGATCCGGGCTCGCCGGTGACGAGGCCGTCTTCGGCGGGGGCAAGGTCATCCGCGAGTCCATGGGCCAGTCGCGCGCCACGCGCGCAGACGGCACGCCCGACACCGTGATCACCGGTGTCGTCGTCGTCGACCACTGGGGGATCGTCAAGGCCGACGTCGGCATCCGCGACGGGCGGATCACCGGCATCGGCAAGGCGGGCAACCCCGACACGATGGACGGCGTCCACCCGGATCTGGTCCTCGGCCCGGAGACCGAGATCATCGCGGCAACGGACGGATCCTCACCGCCGGCGCCATCGACGCGCACGTCCACTTCATCTGTCCCCAGATCGCCGACGAGGCGCTCGCTGCGGGCATCACGACCCTGGTGGGCGGCGGCACCGGACCGGCCGAGGGCTCGAAGGCGACCACCGTGACCCCCGGCCCCTGGCACCTGGCGCGGGTGCTGGAGGCGCTGGAGGCCCACCCGCTCAACATCGGCCTGCTGGGCAAGGGCAACACCGTCTCGCGCGAGGCGATGCTGTCGCAGATCCGCGGGGGAGCAGTGGGCCTGAAGCTGCACGAGGACTGGGGGTCCACGCCCGCCGTCATCGACGCCTCCCTGACGGTCGCCGACCGGACGGGCGTCCAGGTGGCCATCCACACCGACACGCTGAACGAGGCCGGGTTCGTGGGCGACACGCTCGCCGCGATCGCCGGGCGCGGCATCCACGCGTACCACACCGAGGGCGCGGGCGGCGGGCACGCCCCGGACATCATGACCGTGGTCTCCGAGCCGCACGTGCTGCCGAGTTCGACGAACCCGACCCGGCCGTTCACCGTCAACACCACCGAGGAACACCTCGACATGCTGATGGTGTGCCACCACCTGAACCCGGCGGTGCCGGAGGACCTGGCGTTCGCGGAGTCGCGGATCCGCCCGTCGACGATCGGAGCGGAAGACATCCTGCACGACCTGGGAGCGATCTCGATCATTTCCTCCGACTCCCAGGCGATGGGACGGGTGGGCGAGGTCATCCTGCGGACCTGGCAGACGGCGCACGTGATGAAGCGGCGCCGGGGCGCGCTGCCGGGCGACGGGCGTGCGGACAACCACCGTGTACGTCGTTATGTCGCCAAGTACACGATCAATCCGGCGCTCGCGCAGGGCCTCGCCCGTGAGATCGGATCCGTCGAGACCGGCAAGCTCGCCGACCTGGTGCTGTGGGAGCCCGCGTTCTTCGGCGTCAAGCCGCACCTCGTCATCAAGGGCGGGCAGATCGCGTACGCGCAGATGGGCGACGCCAACGCGTCCATTCCGACACCGCAGCCGATCCTTCCGCGGCCGATGTACGGGGCGATCGGGCGGGCGCCCGCGTCCAACTCGGTCAACTTCGTGGCGCCGCCGGCGATCGAGGACGGGCTGCCGGAGCGGCTCCAGCTCGGGAAGAAGTTCGTGGCGATCGAGTCGACGCGCGGCGTGACCAAGGCGGACATGAAGGAGAACGACGCGCGGCCCCGGGTCCAGGTCGACCCCGACAGCTTCGCCGTCCACATCGGCGGGGAGCTGGTGGAGGCGACACCGGCCGCCGAACTCCCCATGGCTCAGCGCTACTTCCTCTTCTGATGTCCCGGGCAGCACTTCTTGTCCTGGCCGACGGCCGCTTTCCCGCCGGGGGGCACGCCCACTCCGGCGGGGCGGAGGCGGCCGTCAAGGCCGGACGGGTCACCGGGGCGGCGAGTCTGGAGGACTTCTGCCGGGGGCGGTTGCACACGGCGGGGCTGGTCGCGGCCTCGCTCGCCGCGGCGGCCGCGCTCGGGTACGACCCCCGGGAACTGGACGCGGCGGCGGACGCGCGGACGCCGTCACCGGCGTTGCGGATCGCCGCCCGCAAGCTGGGGCGGCAGTTGATGCGGGCGGCCCGTGCGACCTGGCCTTCGGGCCAGCTGGATGCCCTGGCGCGGGAGTTTCCCAAGGGGGCGCATCAGCCGGTCGTGCTGGGGCTCGCGGCGCGGGCGGCGGGCCTTGGGCCCGATGACGCGGCGTACTGTGCGGCGTACGAATGTGTGAGCGGGCCGGCCACGGCGACGGTGCGGTTGCTGAGTCTCGATCCGTTCGACGCCACGGCGGTGTTGGCTCGGCTGGCGCCGGAACTGGACCGGGTGGCCGACCAGGCGGTGGTGGCGGCCCGACGCGTGCTGGAGGACGGGGCCGACGAGCTGCCTGCGGCCTCTGCGCCGTTGCTGGAGATCAGTGCGGAGGTGCATGCCGCTTGGCCTGTGCGTCTGTTCGCGTCGTAGGAGTCCTGCCGCCGCGCCGATACCCGTTCCCCTCCCCAGGGGCTCCGCCCCTTCGGCCCCGCCGGGGGGCTCTGCCCCTGGACCTCCGATCGGCCTGAACTGCCTCGTCCTCGAACGCCGGTCGGGCTGGAAGAAGCCCGACCGGGCCGAAATTTGGAGCCGTTGTCTCATGCACCTCGACCAATCCCACGACGGTCCGGCCGCTGTCAGTGCCGACGCCCACCGTCCCGACGGCACCCGTCGTGCCCTCCGGATCGGTCTCGGCGGTCCCGTCGGGTCCGGCAAGACCGCCACCGTCGCCGCGCTGTGCTGGGCCCTGCGCGACGAGTTGTCGCTCGCCGTCGTCACCAATGACATCTACACGCGCGAGGACGCCGAGTTCCTGCTGCGGGAGGCCGTGCTGCCGCCGGAGCGGATCACGGCCGTCGAGACGGGGGCCTGCCCGCACACGGCGATCCGGGACGACATCTCGGCCAACCTGGAAGCGGTCGAGGACCTGGAGGAGGCGGTCGGACCTCTGGACATCGTCCTTGTCGAGTCCGGCGGGGACAACCTCACCGCGACCTTCTCCAAGGGGCTCGTCGATGCGCAGATCTTCGTGATCGACGTCGCCGGCGGGGACGACATCCCGCGCAAGGGCGGCCCCGGCGTGACCACCGCCGACCTGCTCGTCGTCAACAAGACCGACCTCGCCCCGTACGTCGGCTCCGACCTCGCGCGGATGGCCGCCGACGCCAAGGCGGCCCGGGCCGAACTGCCGGTCGTCCTCCAGTCGTTGCGGAGCGGGACCGGTGTGAAGGACGTCGCCGACTGGGTGCGGGCACAGTTCGCCGCCTGGACGGCGTGACGGCGACCGGCGTACGGGCCACCGCACGGATCGTCGCCCGAAGGGACGGCCGGGGCGGTACGTCCCTGCCCGTGCTGGAGGGTGAGGGGCCGCTCGCGCTGCGGCGCACCCGGGGCAGCGGTGCCGAGGCGCGGGTCATGCTCGTGGGCGCGATGAGCGGGCCGCTCGGCGGAGACCGGTTCACCGTGGAGGCGGAGGTGGCGGACGGGGCCCGGCTGCGGGTCGGATCGGCCGCCGCCACCATGGCGCTGCCGGGGCAGGCGAAGGCAGAGGCGCGGTACGATGTACGGCTCACCGTCGCCGACGGGGGCGAACTGCACTGGCTGCCCGAGCAGTTGATCTCCGCGAAGGGGAGTGACTTGTACGTCACCACCCGCGTCGCCCTTGCCCCGACGGCCCGGCTCGTGCTGCGCGAGGAGCAGGTGCTCGGACGTGCGGGAGAGGAACCCGGTCGGCTCACCAGCCGTCTTGCCGTCCGGATCGCGGGACGGACCGTGCTGGACCAGGAGCTGGCCTGCGGTCCCGGCGCGCCGGGCGGCTGGGACGGTCCCGCCGCGCTGGCAGGACATCGGGCCGTGGGGCAACTTGTCGTGGTTCGACCGGAGTTTGCGTGCGAGCCGGTCACGGCCCGGGTGCTCGGGGAGAGGGCTGCCCTCGTCCCGCTCGCCGGGCCCGCCGCGCTCGTCACCGCGGTGGCGCCCGACGCGCTGCTGCTGCGCCGCCTGCTGGACAAGGCGCTGGCAACCCTCGGCTGAGTCTCCGCTGAGCGGGACACGCTGCGCCGGTTATCGGATTGGCAAAGAAGGTCAACAAACCCTGTTCTCAGGGACCTCACAGCCGCAAGGATCCCCCGTACCATTCGCAACGATGCAGGGGGAGGTCCCACTTGAGGGACATCAGACCGAAGAGCCGGGTGATGGCGCTCGGTTCGGCCGGTGCGCTCGTCACGGCGACTCTGATAGCCGGCGCAGTCGCAGCGCCCGCGGCCAGTGCGGACAGCCGCGACGGCCAGGACCGCGAGGCGCGCGGCGCCGCGATCGCCGCGGCCCGCGCGGCGAAGGCCGGGATCGACTGGCAGGACTGCCCGGCCGACTGGGGCCTGGCGAAGCCGATCCAGTGCGGCTGGGTGAGCGTGCCGGTCGACTACGCGAAGCCCTACGGCAAGCAGATCAAGCTGGCCGTCGACCGCATCGGCAACACCGGCACCAAGAAGGAGCGCCAGGGCGCGCTCATCTACAACCCCGGCGGTCCGGGCGGCTCCGGCCTGCGCTTCCCGGCCCGGGTCACCTCCAAGAACCCCATCTGGGCGAACGCGGCGAAGGCGTACGACTTCGTGGGCTTCGACCCTCGGGGTGTCGGCCACTCGGCACCCATCTCCTGCATCGACCCGCAGGAGTTCGTCAAGGCGCCCAAGATGGACCCGGTGCCCGACTCCGAGGCCGACAAGCGCGCCCAGCGCAAGCTGGCCCGTGAGTACGCCGACGGCTGCTACGAGCGCAGCGGCGCGATGCTGCCGTACATGACGACGCCGAACACCGCGCGCGACCTGGACGTCATCCGCGCCGCGCTCGGCGAGAAGAAGATCAACTACCTCGGCGTCTCCTACGGCACCTACCTCGGCGCCGTCTACGGCACGCTGTTCCCGGGCCACATCCGCCGGATGATCGTCGACAGCGTCGTCAACCCGTCCCGCGAGAAGATCTGGTACCAGGCCAACCTCGACCAGGACGTGGCCTTCGAGGGCCGCTGGAAGGACTGGGAGGACTGGGTCGCCAAGAACGACGCGACCTTCCACCTCGGCACCACCCGCGCCGCCGTCCAGGCGAAGTGGGTCGAGCTGCGCGCCACCGCGAAGAAGAACCCGATCGGCGGGGTCGTCGGCCCGGCCGAACTCCTCTCCTTCTTCCAGAGCGCCCCCTACTACGACTCCTCGTGGGTGCCGGTGGCGACGGTGTTCGGCAAGTACGTCGCCGGTGACACCCAGGCGCTCATCGACGCGGCCGCCCCGGACATGTCGGACACCGCGGGCAACATCTCCTCGGAGAACGGCAACGCCGTCTACACGGCCGTCGAGTGCACCGACGCCAAGTGGCCCACCAGCTGGACGAAGTGGGACCGGGACAACACCCGGCTCAACAAGGACTACCCGTTCCTGACCTGGTCCAACGCGTGGATGAACCTGCCCTGCGCCACCTGGCCGGTCAAGCAGCAGACCCCGGTGAACGTCAAGACCGGCAAGGGCCTGCCGCCGGTGCTGATCGTGCAGTCCACGCGGGACGCCGCCACCCCGTACGACGGTGCCGTCGAACTGCACAAGCGCTTCAAGGGCTCCCGTCTGATCACCGAGAAGGACGCGGGCTCCCACGGCGTCACCGGCCTGGTCAACCCGTGCATCAACGACCGGGTGGACGCCTACCTGCTCACCGGCAAGGTGGACGCCGCGGACGTGACCTGCGGCCCGCACGCCACGCCGAAGCCGTAGACGTCAGTCGTACGTGATGAGGGGCGGCCGGCATCCGCGGCCGCCCCTTCCTCATGCGCCGAACCAGGCGTCCTCCGCCGCGTAGTCGAACAGGTCAGGCCCCGGCCAGCAGGGGAAACGCCTCCCGCCAGTCCTGCCGGGCCAAGCGGTGCGTCAGCCACTCCACCGTCTCCGGCAAACTCTCGGCATACGTGACCACGGCTCGGTGGCCCAACTCCCGCTCGGCAGCCGGCATGTCGCACACGACCGGCCGCTCCACCGACCACGGAGAACTGCCCACGGAGCCGCTCGGCGCGGCGCCGTCCACGAACGCGGTCCCCGTCTCGCCCCCCTTCACCTTGTCGACTGCCGCACCGATCTCGGCGACCGTCGGCGCCTGCGGATCACAGGCGTTCAGCATCCGGGAACCCGGCCGGGCCGCGGCCAGCCGGACCAGTTCGGCGACGGTGCGGGCGCTCGCCGGGTGGAACCGGCTCTCGCCGCGGAAGGCGAGCACCCTCCTGCGCCGGCCGTCGAGGTTGCGCTTCACGAAGTACAGCTCGCGGGGGAGCGGGCTGTACGGGCCGTGAACGGCGCCCGCGCGCAGCAGCGTCGTCGGCAACCGGTCTCCGGCCGCGAGGAGTTCGCGCTCCAGGGCGGCCTTGCGGGTGCTGTACGTCGAGTCGCCCGGCGGGAGGGTGCGCTGTCCCTCCGGGATGGGCACCGGGTAGTCCGGGAAGCCGTCCGGCTCCTCCTGAGTGTCGAAGCCGCGGCCCTTGTCGTCCTCGTACACCGACACGCTGGAGATCACCACGGCCAATCCGACGCGGTCGGCGAGAGAGGTCAACTGCCGTGCGTGTACGGCTCCGTAGGCGACGATGTCCACCACCAGGTCGCAGCCGACGCCGATCACCTCCGACAGCGCCCCGTCGGTGTCACGGTCGAGCCGTACCGCCCGTACCTCCGCCGGCCAGGTCCGGTCCCGGCCGCCGCCGCGCGATGCGGCCGTCACCTCCCAGCCGTCCCGCGCCAGCGCGTTCACCGTCGGGCGTCCGATCTGCCCCGTCGCTCCGATCACCACAGCACGTCTCATGCCGCGACCGTACGGGCACCGGGCCGCGAACCCCAGGGTGCTCTGCCGACGGCAGAGATCAGCTCAGGGGCGCGCGCGGGAACCTGCGCTCCCTCTCGCCCTTCGAGGCGGCCTGCTCGGCCTTGGCGACGGCCGCGTACTGGTCGACGTACTCCTGCTCGGACAGCGACAGGATCGCGTACATGATCTCGTCGGTGACGGCGCGCAGGATCGCCTTCTCGTTCTCCAGGCCGACGTAGCGGGAGAAGTCCAGGGGCTTGCCGAAACGGATGACGACGGGGTGGATATTGGGGATGACCTTGCCGGGGGGCTGGGCCTCGAACGTGCCGATCATCGCGCAGGGGATCACCGGAACCTGGGCCTTGAGAGCCATGACCGCGACTCCGACCTTGCCCTTGTACAGACGGCCGTCGTGCGACCGCGTGCCCTCGGGGTAGACACCGAGGAGCTCCCCCTTGCGCAGTACACCGAGCCCCTCGCGGATCGCGGCCTGACCGGCCTCCTTGCCGGAGCGATCGACCGGGATCTGTCCGGCGCTGCGGAAGAAGGCCGCGGTGAGCCGGCCCTTGATCCCCGGGCCCGTGAAGTACTCGGCCTTCGCCAGGAAGGTGATGCGCCGTTTGAGGATCGCGGGCATCAGGAAGTGGTCGGAGAACGACAGGTGGTTGCCCGCGATGATGGCCGGGCCGGACGACGGCACGTGCTCGAGACCCTCGATGCGCGGCCGGAAGACCAGTCTCAGCAGCGGACCCAGCAACACGTATTTCAGCAGGTAGTAGAACAAGGGGTCGCTCCTCACTCGTGCGGATCGGCTCAACCGCCGCGTTCTAGCAGGTCAACCGGCATGTCGTGGGGTGCCAGTGTATGTGCAGCGCAGCCGCGTGGCACCTGGTCCGGCCGACCGAGGCGGAGGTTGCTGACGAGTCCTCAGAGCGGCGGTCGGGGGTGGTACTCGCGCGGGTGGGGAAGGCCGCCGGACCAGGGTGCTGCTACTGGTCGGTACAGATCAACCTGATGCCGGGGCGTGACCGGATCACGACCATGACTGGCAAGCCTGTGGCTGCTGCAGCGGTGCCGCTCTCTGTCAGACCCGAGCCGCAGAGTCCTCGGGCAGCCACCGGAGCGTCGTGGACGTCCGGCCGGGCCCCTCAGGTGCGACGATGACTCGGCATGCCGCAAGCCGAGCTCAGGACGTCCTCCGCCGTCGTGTCCCCGTTCTTCTTCCGTACGACGCACGCCGGGCGTGGCGCGACCGGATCGCCATGATGAGTGGCCGGCCGGCGACGTACGGTGGGGACCATGGCCCCTCCGCTTCCGGGTCCGCTGGCGCACCTGGCACCGCTGCTCAGCCATTACGGCTACTGGGCCGTCGGCGCCGTGGTCTTCGTGGAGGACTTCGGGATTCCCGCCCCGGGCGAGACGATCGTGATCGCGGCGGGCGTCTACGCCGGGGCGGGGCGGCTGAACATCGTGGCCGTGGCGGTGATCGCGTTCGCCGCGGCCGTCGCCGGGGACAACATCGGCTACCTGATCGGCCGGACCGGGGGACGCGCCTTCGTCCACCGCTGGGGCCGGTACGTCTTTCTGACCCCGAAACGCTTCCAGGCGGCCGAGCGGTTCTTCACCCGGCACGGCGGCAAGATCGTCACGGTGGCCCGGTTCATCGAGGGGCTGCGTCAGGCCAACGGCATCATCGCCGGCACCGCAGGCATGCCCTGGCACCGTTTCCTGGTCTTCAACTCCCTCGGTGCGGCGCTGTGGGTGGGCCTGTGGGTGACGGTGGCCTACGTGGCGGGTGAGCACATCACCGCCGTCTACGACGAGATCACCCGGTACCAGATCCACGTGCTCGTCGCGCTCGGCGTCCTCCTCCTCGTCTTCCTGGTACGGCACCTGGTGCGGCGCAGGCGACCTCAGGAGTGAGGACGTCACCCGGTCGAACGGTGGGTGGGGCCCCGGGTCTGTCGGCGGCTCCGTAGGATGAGCCCATGACGTCCGGCGTGCGCACCCGCTTCTCAGCGAGCCGTGCC
The DNA here is from genome assembly GCF_040608235.1 of Streptomyces sp. NPDC005202. Classification (NCBI taxonomy): domain Bacteria; kingdom Bacillati; phylum Actinomycetota; class Actinomycetes; order Kitasatosporales; family Streptomycetaceae; genus Streptomyces; species Streptomyces sp. NPDC005202. The sequence continues at coordinate 107,183 of NZ_JBEXHW010000015.1, forward strand.
CGCTGGATGCTGGTCGTCCTGGCTGTGGTGGCCGGGGTGCTGGCGATGCACGCGCTGGCGCCGACCGGCATGCCCGCGTCGGGGCAGCACAGCACGATGATGCCGGTCGGGACGACCCAACATCACGCTGCGCCCGTTCACACGGCCGGCGACACCTGCCGCCACCTGTCCGACGCGGACTCGGGCGGCGACACGGCCATGCATCACGCCGGCGGCACCTGCGCCGCCGCCGGTACCGGCAGCGCGTATGCCCCGCCCGCCCTGCTGCCCGCGCCGACTGTCCCCGGCGCACCTGCCGCGGCGGCCCGCAGCAACCCGGCCGCCCGCACGGTCGACGGCCGGGCCCCGCCCGACCTGTCCGAGCTACAGCTCCTGCGGATCTAGAGGCGCCCGCGCGACACCCCACCCCGGGTGACGTGCTCCGGTCCGTCTCATGATCCGCTGTTCCCGCGTGCCTGCATGCGGGCGCTTCAAGGAGCTGTACTTCTCATGGCAACTCACCGTTCTCTCATCCGCTGGACGGCCGCGCCGGTCGCCGCCGCGACCCTCGCAGTGCTTCTGACCGCCTGCGGCAGCGACAGCGATCCCTCGTCGGCCGGCGACTCCGGCCACTCCGGCCACGGCGCGGGCTCGACCTCCGCCGGCCCGTCGGCCACCGCCGCCACCCGGCGGGGCGGCCACGACGCGCAGGACGTCACGTTCGCGCAGGAGATGATCCCGCACCACCAGCAGGCCGTCACCATGGCCGCCCTGGCTCCGTCGCGGGCCATGTCCGAGCAGGTCAAAAACCTCGCCGCGAAGATCAAGAAGGCGCAGGATCCGGAGATCAACACCATGACGGGCTGGCTGAAGGCCTGGGGTGAGAAGGTCCCGGACAGCAGCGCGTCCGGCATGGAGGGCATGCCTGGAATGGAGCACTCCGGTTCGTCGATGCCCGGCATGATGGCGGACGGTGACATGGTCAAGCTGGAGAAGCTTTCCGGTGACGCCTTCGACAAGGCGTTCCTCCAGATGATGATCAGCCATCACCAGGGCGCCGTCGAGATGGCGAAGACCGAGCAGGCCAAGGGTGCCTACGGTCCCGCCATGACGATGGCGAAGTCGATCGTCACCTCGCAGTCGGCCGAGATCACCCGGATGAAGAAGATGCTCGGCGAGCAGTGACCCCACGCGCCCCGGGGCGGCGGCGTCACCTGCGTGGCTGCCCCGGAGGCGACGGGGGAGGGGAGGCGTGGGGAGGCGTGGGGAGGAGTGGGGAGGAGCGGGGAGGGGAATACGGAATACCCCCAGGGGGTATATTGGTTGCTGTGTGGTGAGACCTGATCACCAGGGAGGGCCACGATGGACCACTCGGTACACGCACGCCACCGACCCGAGCATCACGCACATCACCACAACCCGGCAGGTGCCTCCTGGCGGATGGCCGCGCAGGCCACGCTGCACTGCCTCACCGGCTGCGCCATCGGCGAGGTCCTCGGCATGGTCATCGGCACCGCCGCCGGCCTGCACAACGCGGTCACCGTCGTGATCTCCGTCGCGCTGGCCTTCGTCTTCGGGTACGCACTGACCATGCGCGGCGTACTGCGCGCCGGAGTCCCCGTCCGCCGGGCGCTCACGGTCGCCCTGGCCGCCGACACCGTGTCCATCGCGGTGATGGAGCTGATCGACAACACCGTCATGGTCGGCGTGCCCGGCGCGATGGACGCAGACCTCTCCGATGCCCTGTTCTGGATCTCGCTCGTCCTCTCCCTCGCCCTGGCCTTCGTGCTGACCACCCCGGTCAACCGGTGGATGATCGGCCGGGGCAAGGGCCACGCGGTCGTCCACGCCTACCACTGACCCACGGCCGGGTCGTCAGGCCCGGCCGTCCGGTTCCGGCAGCTCCTCCAGCGGGCCGGTGATCCGGGTGCCGTACCGCCCCGCCGAATCGCCGGGGAGTCATCTCCCCGGGAGTCCCGTCACCTGAGCAGGTACCCGCATCGCCGCCGGCCAGACGAGCTCCGCAGGAGGCCCGGCCACTGGGTCAGCGAACCGAAGGTGTTGCCCAGGGGCCGCACCGGCCGACCTGGACCGCGCAGTGGAGCTGATGCGCGAACGCTCCGTCCGCCGCCTCCCCGTCGTCGACGACGGCCACCCCGTGGGCATCGTCTCCCTCGGTGACATGGCCGTGGAACGCGACCCGGGGTCCGCGCTCGGGGACATCAGCGCGGCCAAGTCCAACCAGTAGGCCCGCCGGGGGCGCCCGCCGGGGGCGCCCCCGGCGGAGGCGGCGGTCAGCCAACCAGTACCTTCTCCAAGGACCCCAGTGCCGAGCGCAGTTCGTCCTCGGTGATGGTCAGCGGCGGCGCCAGCCGGACCGTGGAGCCGTGGGTGTCCTTGACCAGGACGCCCTCCCGCATCAGGCGCTCGCTGATCTCGCGGCCGGTGCCGATGGCCGGGTCGATGTCGACGCCCGCCCACAGGCCGCGGGAGCGGAAGCCGACCACGCCCCTGCCGACCAGCCGGGCCAGCCCCTCGTGCAGGACAGCGCCCAGTTCGGCGGCGCGGCGCTGGAACTCGCCCGTCTCCAGCAGCTCGACCACAGCCGTGCCGACCGCAGCCGCCAGCGGGTTGCCGCCGAACGTCGACCCGTGCTCGCCCGGCCGCAGCACGCCCAGCACCTCCCGGCGCCCCACGACCGCCGACACCGGCACGATGCCGCCGCCCAGCGCCTTGCCCAGCAGCAGGACGTCCGGGACGACGCCCTCGTGCTCGACGGCGAGCGTGCGTCCGGTGCGACCGAGTCCCGACTGGATCTCGTCCGCGACGAACAGGCAGCCCGCGCGGCGGGTAAGGTCGCGCACGCCGGTGAGGTAGCCGTCGTCGGGGATGATGACGCCCGCCTCGCCCTGGATCGGCTCGATCAGCACCGCCGCCGTCGTCTCGTCGACGGCCGCCTCCAGGGCCGCCAGGTCGTTGTAGGGGACGATCCGGAAGCCCGGGGTGAACGGGCCGAAGCCCGACCGCGCGGTCTCGTCCGTGGAGAAGCTGACGATCGTCGTCGTACGGCCGTGGAAGTTGTCGGCCGCGACCACGATCGTCGCCCGGTCCGCCGGGACGCCCTTGACCTCGTACGCCCACTTGCGGGCCACCTTGATGCCGCTCTCGACCGCCTCGGCGCCGGTGTTCATGGGCAGCACCATGTCCTGCCCCGTCAACCCGGCCAGCCGCTCGGCGAATTCGGCGAGCCGGTCGTTGTGGAAGGCGCGCGAGGTGAGGGTCAGCCGGTCGAGCTGGCGGTGCGCGGCCTCGATCAGTGCGGGGTGGCGGTGCCCGAAGTTGAGGGCCGAGTAGCCGGCCAGCATGTCGAGGTAGCGGCGGCCCTCCACGTCCTCCACCCAGGTGCCCTCGGCACGGGCGACGACCACGGGCAGCGGGTGGTAGTTGTGGGCGAGGACCGGCTCCTCGGCGCGGATCAGGTCGGCGGACGAACGCGTACGGGCGGGTGCGGTCATGAGCGGATCTCCTGGGTGCAGCACTTGATGCCGCCGCCTGCCTTGTGGAACTCGGACAGGTCGACGGGAACAGGGACGTAGCCTCGGTCGGCGAGCTGGTCGGCGAGGGCCGTCGCCCCGGGTGAGATGAAGACGTGGCGTCCGTCGGAGACCGAGTTGAGGCCGAAGGCCATCGCGTCCTCGCGGGTGGCGATCACCGCGTCAGGGTAGAGCCGGGCGAGCACCTCGCGGCTGCCGGGCGAGAACGCCTCCGGGTAGTAGGCGATGTTCTCGTCGTCGAGGACGAACAGTGCCGTGTCCAGGTGGTAGAAGTACGGGTCGACCAGCGTCAGGCTGATCACCGGGACGCCGAAGAACTCCTGCGCCTCGCGATGAGCCTCGCGGGTGGTGCGGAAGCCGGTGCCGGCGAGGATCCAGCGGCCCGTCGGCACCAGGTCGCCCTCACCCTCACACACCGACTCGGGGCGGTGGACGTCGAAGCCGGCCGACTTGAACCACGTGTCGTAGGGGAGGGACTCGGGGCGTCGCTCGGGCGCGTGGAAGAGGGAGCCGAAGACGCGGCCGTCGACGACGACCGCCGCGTTCGCGGCGAAGACCATGTCCGGCAGACCGGGCACCGGCTCCACGGTGTCGACGGTGTGGCCGTGGGCGCGGTAGGCACGGATCAGCGCCTGCCACTGCTCCTGGGCGCAGCCGACGTCGACGGGGGCGTCGGGATGCATCCAGGGATTGATCGCGTACTGCACGGCGAAGTGTCTGGGTTCGCAGACGAGGAAGCGCCGCCGGCGCGGCACACGGGTTTCGGGCACAGAGGTGTTCCTCCGCTTCCTGAGGTGTCGACTGACGGTTGACACCAAGGTAGGAAGGGACGGAGACGGGCGACAAGCAAGGAAAGCTGCGCGTACGAGCAGGATTGCTGCGTTCTCAGCCGGGTCGACGCACGTCTGCTGCGTCCTCGGGCGCGGGGTGGCTGGCGCCCGCCTCCGGGCTCTCCGGCAGCAGGTGGGACAGCACCATCACACTGATCGTCTTGCGGATGAACGGCTCCGTCCGGATCCGCTCCAGCACCGCTTCGAAGTGCTGCACGTCCCGCGCCCGCACGTGCAGCAGCGCGTCCGCGCCGCCGGTCACCGTCATCGCCGCCGTGATCTCCGGATGGTTGCGGACGACCTCGGCGATCCGCCGGGGCGGAGCCGCGCCCTCGCAGTACACCTCGACGTACGCCTCCGTGCGCCAGCCCAGCGCCGACGGCTTCACCGTGGCCGTGAACCCGGTGATCACGCCGGTCTCGCGCAGCCGGTCCACCCGGCGCTTGACCGCGGTCGCGGACAGGCCGATCGCCGCGCCGATCTCGGCGAAGCTGGTGCGGGCGTTCGCCATCAGGGCGGTGAGGATCTTCCGGTCGAGCTCGTCGAACGGCGCTGGCCTGCTGTTCATGTCGGCACTGTATCCAGCGGCAACGTTCACACCCGGCACATGTCCAGGCATGCGGATTCCTCCTACACTCCACGTTCATGCTGCGCGCCCTCGCCGTCGACGACGAACGCCCCTCGCTCGAGGAACTGCTCTACCTGCTGAACGCGGACCCCAGGATCAGCAGTGTGGAGGGCGCCGGCGACGCGACCGAGGCGCTGCGCCGCATCAACCGGGCGCTGCAGTCCGGGCCGGCCGGGCCCGACGCGATCGACGTGGTGTTCCTCGACATCCAGATGCCCGGTCTCGACGGGCTCGACCTGGCGCGGCTGCTGACCGGGTTCGCCGAGCCGCCGCTGATCGTGTTCGTCACCGCCCACGAGGACTTCGCCGTGCAGGCCTTCGACCTCAAGGCCGTCGACTACGTGCTCAAGCCCGTCCGCAAGGAGCGCCTCGCCGAGGCCGTCCGCCGGGCCGCCCAACTGCGGGACACCGCCCCACGGATCCCCGTGAGCGAGCCCGATCCCGACCACATACCCGTCGAACTCGGCGGTGTGACTCGCTTCGTCGCCGTCGACGACATCACCCACGTCGAGGCGCAGGGCGACTACGCCCGCCTGCACACCGACAAGGGCAGCCACCTCGTCCGCATCCCGCTGTCCACCCTGGAGGAACGCTGGCGCTCCCGCGGCTTCGTCCGCATTCACCGCCGCCACCTGGTCGCCCTGCGCCACATCGGCGAACTCCGCCTGGACGCGGGCACCGTGAGCGTGCTGGTCGGCACTGAGGAACTCCAGGTCAGCCGCCGCCACGCCCGCGAGCTGCGGGAGCTGCTGATGCGCCGGACCGCGCGCTGAGGAGGATGTCATGCCTCAGGACCCGACCGAACGCCGCGTCGTCGTCACCGGCCCGCCCCGCCGCACCCGCAGGGCCCCGGTCCCCTACCGCCCGCGCACGGAGATCGACGAGCAGACCACCCTCGGCCACACCTACGTCCGCTCCCTGATGCGCACCCAACTGCGCGCCGCCCTCGCCGTGTTCGCGGTGCTCGTGCTGCTCGTCGGCCCGCTGCCGCTGGTGTTCGCGGCGGCCCCGGACGCCCGCCGCCTCCAATGGGCAGTGCTCGGCTTCTGCCTCTACGCACCGCTGGTGCTGCTCGCCCGCTGGTACGTGCGCCGCGCCGAACGCAACGAACGCGACTTCGTGCGCCTCGTCGAGGACCGCTGACGCCGTGAACTCCGGCTACGCCGTCGCCGCCGTCGCCCTCGTCGTCGTGGCGACCGTCCTCGTCGGCGCGTTCGGCCTGCGCGTCTCCCGTACCACCTCCGACTTCTACGTCGCCTCCCGCACCGTCGGCCCGCGCCTGAACGCGGCCGCCATCAGCGGCGAGTACCTCTCCGCCGCCTCCTTCCTGGGCGTCGCGGGCCTGGTCCTGGTCCAGGGCCCGGACATGCTGTGGTATCCGGTGGGCTACACGGCCGGCTATCTGGTCCTGCTCCTCTTCGTCGCCGCCCCGCTGCGCCGCTCCGGTGCCTACACGCTGCCCGACTTCGCCGAGGCCCGGCTCGCCTCCCCTGCGGTACGGCGGCTCGCCGGAGCCTTCGTCGTCGGGGTCGGCTGGCTCTACCTGCTGCCCCAACTCCAGGGCGCCGGGCTCACCTTGGCGGTACTCACCGGTGCGCCCGACGCGCTCGGCGGCCTGATCGTCGCCGTCGTCGTGGTGGCGACCGTCGCCGCGGGCGGCATGCGCAGCATCACCTTCGTGCAGGCCTTCCAGTACTGGCTGAAACTGACCGCCTTGCTCGTCCCCGCCCTCTTCCTCGTCCTCGCCTGGCAGGGCGACGGCGCGCCCCACCCGGCCTTCGAGGAACCGGCCGCCTTCCGCGAGCAGCGCACCGTACGCGTCGACGACACCCTCGACCTCGACCTCGACCGGCCGCTCACCGTCACCGTGAGCGGCACGGTCGACGGCCACGTCCACGACGACCGGAGGGTAAGGCTGCCCGTCGGCACCCACCACGTCGAGCGCGGCACCCGACTGACCTTCGCCCGGGGCTCCCGGGTCCCCGAGGCCGACCGCGGCAGCAACGGCGGCATCTCAAGCGCGTCGGCCGCGGGCCGCGAGGAACGCCCGCTGTACGCCACGTACGGACTGATCCTCGCCACCTTCCTCGGCACCATGGGTCTGCCGCACGTCGTCGTCCGCTTCTACACCAGCCCGCACGGCGTGGCCGCCCGCCGTACGACGGTGGCCGTGCTGGGCCTGATCGGCGGCTTCTACCTGCTGCCGCCCGTGTACGGCGCCCTCGGCCGCCTCTACACCCCCGAACTCGCCCTCACGGCAGACGCGGACGCCGCCGTCCTGCTGCTGCCCGACCGCCTGATCGGCGGCCTCGGCGGCGACCTGCTCGGCGCGCTGGTCGCGGGCGGCGCCTTCGCCGCGTTCCTGTCGACCGCCTCGGGCCTGACCATGGCGGTGGCCGGAGTGCTCACCCAGGACGTCCTGCCGTCGCGCGGAGTACGACACTTCCGGCTCGGCACGGTGCTCGCCATGGTCGTACCGCTCGCCGCCAGCGTCCTGGTCGGCGGGCTGCCGGTCGCCGACGCCGTCGGGCTCGCCTTCGCGGTGTCCGCCTCCTCCTTCTGCCCGCTGCTCGTCCTCGGCATCTGGTGGCGGCGGCTCACCCCGCCCGGCGCGGCCGCCGGGATGCTGGTGGGCGGCGGCTCCGCGCTGGTCGCCGTCGCCGTGACCATGGCGGGCTACCCGGGCACCGGTCCGCTGCACGCGCTGCTCGCCTGGCCGGCCCTGTGGTCGGTGCCGCTGGGCTTCCTCACCATGGTGCTGGTGTCCCTGGCCACGCCGGGCCGGGTGCCGGCCGGGACGGGGGCCATCCTGGCGCGGTTCCACCTCCCCGAGCAGATGCGGGCGGAGGTGAAGGCATGAGCGGCTTCCTCGCCGGGCTCTGCGTGGCCGTCCTGCCGCTGCTGGCCGCCGGTTTCTGGCTCGGCCGGCGCACGGCCCGCCCGAAGAGCCTCGGCGGGCTCGGCAGCCCCGTCGAACACGCCACCTTCCAGACCCTGCACACCGCCTCCCTCGCCGCGCCCCCGCTGCGGGCCGGGCTGACGGAGGAGACCGCCCGCAAGTCGGCCCGCCGGCTCCGCTCCCTGCTCGGCACCGACGCGCTGTGCCTCACGGACGACCAGCAGGTCCTGGCCTGGGACGGTGTCGGCGCCCACCACCGCACCGAGATCATGGAACGCCTGGCCGGCCCCCTGGAGACCGGCCGCGGCGAGGCCTTCCGGCTCACCTGCGAGGCTCCGGAGTGTCCGCTGCGCTGGGCCGTCGTAGCCCCGCTCACCGTCGACGACCGCGTGCACGGCGCCCTCGTCGCCTGCGCACCCCGCGAGTCCGCCGTCCTGGTCAGGGCCGCGGCCGAGGTCGCCCGCTGGGTCTCCGTCCAGCTGGAGCTCGCCGACCTCGACCAGTCCCGCACCCGGCTCATCGAGGCCGAGATCAAGGCGCTGCGCGCCCAGATCTCCCCGCACTTCATCTTCAACTCCCTCGCGGTGATCGCCTCGTTCGTCCGCACCGACCCCGAGCGCGCCCGCGAACTGCTGCTGGAGTTCGCCGACTTCACCCGCTACTCGTTCCGCAGGCACGGCGACTTCACCACCCTCGCCGACGAACTCCACGCCATCGAGCACTACTTGGCGCTCGTCCGGGCCCGCTTCGGCGACCGCCTCGCCGTCACCCTGCAGATCGCCCCGGAGGTACTGCCCGTCGCCCTGCCGTTCCTGTGCCTGCAGCCGCTCGTCGAGAACGCCGTCAAGCACGGGCTCGAGGGCAAGACCGGCACCTGCCACATCCGGATCACCGCGCAGGACGCGGGCGCCGAGGCACTGGTCGTCATCGAGGACGACGGCGCCGGCATGGACCCCGACCTGCTGCGCTGCATCCTGGCAGGCGAGGTCAGCCCCTCGGGCGGCATCGGACTGTCCAACGTCGACGACCGGCTGCGCCAGGTCTACGGCGACGACCACGGCCTCGTCATCGAGACCGCGCCGGGGGCCGGCATGAAGATCACCGCCCGGCTCCCCAAGTACCAGCCGGGCGTGCACTCCTCGGCGCGGCTCACCGAGGAGTGAGAGTCAGGTGCCGCGGCTGACGATCAGGCCGAGGGTGAGCAGGCCCAGCACGACCCAGCCGAACCACAGCCAGCCGTTGCTGCCGAGCGCCACCGTGTAGGCCGTCACCACGACGAGGCCGCCGACGGTGAGCACCCCCATCGCCTTCGTGGAACCGTCCGTGGAACCGGGCATCGCAACACCCTCCTCATGGTTCGTCCCCCTCCATGGTGCCCCCGTTCTGCTTCCTGACGGTGCACACGACCACATGAGTTCCGGACTTCCAGGGGCCCTCGCTCGTCCAGGACGCCGCCTCGTACACCGACGGATCGAAGCCGTAGTCGCGCGGCGGCACGTCCCGCGCGCACGCCGCGTCCGACGCGGTGCGCGCCTGAGCGAGCGTGACAGCGGGGCCCAGCCGGGTGAACCCGATCACTTCCTGGTCGTGCGGACCGGTACAGGAGACCAGGCGGGCGTCCCGGTTCGAGTGGACGTCCAGGCAGTCCCGCTTCTGCATGGTGGCGGTGTCGGTGAAGGCCGAGCCCGTCCTGCGGTGCCCGCCCAGCGGGCCGTACACCGGTCCGTGCGCGCCCAGGACCAGACAGGCCGTGCGCCGCCCGGCGGCCTCGAACCCCGCCTCGGTGGGTACGACCGCGAAGCCCCGGACGTCCGCGAGTCTCTCCCGGACCTCCTGCGTCCGCTCCTCGCACCGGGCCGGACCCAGCCGACGCGCCTCGGCCGCGGACGCCGTTCCGACGAACGCCATCACCTGACCGTCCGACGCCTCGTCCCGGCAGGTGCGGTCCAGCGTGAGCCGCGGCGTGCCCTGGAATCGGGCCGCGCCGGGCCAGTCGGCGAGGACGCAGTCGCCGTCCTTGAGCGGCGTGCTCAGCCCGACCGCTTTCCCGTACGGCGGTGCGGTCCCGTCCGTCGTCCGCTGCGCCATGGCGTACCAGACCCCGCCCAGGGCGAGGACGAGACCGAGGGCTCCGGCCAGGACGGGCTGGAGGAGACGGGGACGGGTGTGGTGGCGCCTGCCGCGGTCGGGTGGCCGGGCCTGCGAGGCGGGGTCGGCGGCAGACGCCGGCCCGTTCACGTGGGCACCGGTGGCGGAGGCGGCCGTCGGCCCGAACCCGTGCGGACCGGCGGCGGACGCGACTGCGGGTCCGGGTCCGTCCGGGCCGGTGCGCGGGACCGCCCCCCAGGGCGGCTGCGACCCCACGTCGGTCCGGGTCCGCTCGTACGGCTCGGACTGCGGCATGACGATCCGCGACAGCGCCGCCTCCGCCTCGGCCGCCGGGATCCGCCGCGCGGGGTCCTTCTCGAGCATCGCCTGCACGACAGGCCCCAGGGCGCCTGCCCGCGCCGGCGGCCGCGGCTCCTCCATGACCACCGCGGTGACCTCCGCGAGGTGCGACTCGCGCTCGAAGGGGCCCTGTCCCTCGACCGCGTAGTAGAGCGTGCAGCCCAGCGAGAACAGGTCGGCCGCCGGCGTGGGCGGCCCGCCCGTGGCGCGTTCCGGTGCCAGGTAGCCCGCGGTGCCCACGAGGACGGATGTCAGTGTGTAGCGCGTCTCACCGGCGTCCGGCCGCACGGAGATCCCGTAGTCGGTGAGCAGCACCCGCGCGCAGGGCGCACCGCTGCGGTCCGGCGCGAGCAGGATGTTCGCCGGTTTCACGTCCCGGTGCATGACGCCCCGCTCGTGCCCGGCGGTCAGCGCGTCCAGCACGGCGAGCCCGACGCGGGCGCCCTCGGCGGGCGGCAGCGGGCCGCGCAGGGCGACCAGCTCGCGCAGGTCGACCGCGCCCGGCACGTACTCCATGACGATCCACGGCAGCCCCTCGTGCTCCAGCACGTCGTGCACGGTCACCACATGCGGATGGCCGCGCAGCCCGGCCGCGTGCCGGGCCTCGGCCCGGGCCCGGGCGACCCGCGCCTCCCGCTCGGCGTCGGCCTCCGCCGGGCTGCCGAACACGACCTCCTTGAGGGCGACCTCGCAGGCGAGTCTCCGGTCGTGGGCGAGCCACACATGGCCCATGCCGCCGCTGCCCAGCCGGTTCAGCAGCAGGTAACGGCCGGCGATGACCCGGCCCACTCCCGACGTCGGTGATCCTGAAGGCATCCGATGACTCCCGGGTTCGGCGGGGGTGCTACGTCGTGGCGTTCGCGGAGGGCCCGACGGGCGCGGGCGCCCTCGTGCCCGGTGCGCCGCTCGCCGGTTTGCCGGCGGCGGGGGCGGCGGGGGCGGTGGTCACGGAGGCGCTGGTGATCGGTGCGCTGCTGGTGACCGGGGCGCTCGCCGGGGGTGCGCTGGTGGCCGTCGGGGGCGCGCTGGTGGTCTTCGGAGGCGAGCCGGTCGTCTTCGGTGGCGAGCCGGTCCTCGGACCGACGGTGGGCGTCGCGCTCGACGGAGGCCGCTGTGAGGCGGCCGGAGCGCTCGACCGAGGCGACTCCGAGGCGGCCGGCGAGCTCGGGGCAGAGGGCTCCGCGCCGGACGGCGTACCGGACGACGGCGCGGAGGGCGACGGCGAGGTGGACGACGGCCCGGACCCGCCCCCGGACGACGAGGGCCCGGACCCGCCCCCGGACGACGAGGGCCCGGACCCGCCCCCGGACGACGAGGGCCCGGACCCGCCCCCGGACGACGACGGCGGCGCCTTCGCGGGCTCCGAGGCCGTGGTGCCCGGTGGAGTGGTCGCTCCAGCCCTCGTTCCGCCGGTCACGCTCAGCGTCACGTACTCCCCGAACCGCAGCTTCGTACCCGCCGGCGGATCGGACGCCGTGACCCTGGCGTCGTCCGGCGGCAGCCCCTTCCCGTCGTACCCCACCGCGAGCCCCCGCTCGGCCAGCCGTCGGCTCGCCTCCCCGAAGGTCGCCCCGACGAGGCCGGGCACGGTGCGGCGCTCGCGGGCGTCGAACGTGGAGTCGCGCCGTCCCGACGTGCCGACCGGCCGGCTGATGCCCACGTCCGCGTCGTCGACGTCGACGAGAGCGAGCCGCTCCTGCTTCCGTGGCGCGGGCCGCACGGAAACCACCGAGGCACGGTCGTATCCCGGCCATTTCCTGTTGCTGTTCTCGAACGTGACCGAAATCCGACCCGTGTCGCCCTTGAAGGGCCGCAGCGGATTTCCGCACGAGCACTTCACGGCGGGCAGTCCCCGCTCGTCCACGAGAACGGCGATTCCCGCCTGCAGCAGTGAGTTGAACGGGGCTGCCTTTCCCTTCCTGTAGTCATGGTTCTGTACGAGCGTGTCGTGACGCAGGAGAACGGGAGTGAGCCGGTCCAGATAACTGGGAATCTCATCGGTGGTGATTCCCAGCACATCGGCCCACGCCTGAGCCTTCCGGTGATTCCCGGGATCGGTGAGGAATTTCTTCAGCCGGGCGACGTCACAGATCGTCGGCTTTCTGGTGCCGCCGTACAGTCCGGGCGTGTCGCCCTGCTGCGGGCTGCTGTGCACCGGCTGCGACCGGACCGCGGCGTCGTGGGCCAGCCCCTGGCTCTCGTCGAAGAAGGGCGCGAGCGACGGAACTCCCGCGGCGACGGCCTTCACCACGAACGCCTGTGCGCCCCGGCTGCACCCGTCGAGAACCAGAACGAAAACCAGCAGGACGGCGACGTTCCGAATCGCCGATTTCCCCGCCCTCTGCATGAACGCGCGAAAAGTCATCACCGCTCCCCCCGGCGGTTTTCCCATCACGTTTCATGCTACTGAAGAGAGGGCCTTTCAGCGCCCGCGTGCGTTGAGTGAGGCCAAATAGGCGTTGTATGCCTCGAGTTCCTTGTCCCCGTCGCGGTCCGCGGCCCGGTCCTCGCGCTTGGCCTGCCGCTGCTCGGAGCTGTACCACTGGAACAGCAGCGCGAGCAGCACCAGCACGGACGGAATCTCACTGAACGCCCAGGCGATGCCGCCGGCCGCGTTCTGGTCGGAGAGCGTGTCGATGCCGAGTGAGGCGGGCGGGTGCCGGAAGGTGTCGACCATGGGCGTGGTCGCCATCATCAGCGCGATGCCGAAGAACGCGTGGAAGGGCATGCCCGCGAACAGCTCCAGCATCCGCATGAGATAGCCCGGCCGGTTCGGACCCGGGTCCACCCCCATGATCGGCCAGAAGAACACCAGGCCGACCGCGAGGAAGTGCACCATCATCGCGATGTGCCCCGCCTTGGACCCCATGAGGAAGTCGAAGAGCGGCGTGAAGTACAGCGCGTACAGGCTCGCGATGAACAGCGGGATGGTGAACGCGGGATGCGTGACGATCCGCATGTAGCGGCTGTGCAGCACGGCCAGCAGGAGCTCGCGCGGCCCCTTGCGGCCCCTGCCCGCGACCGGCAGCGCGCGCAGCGCCAGCGTGATGGGGGCGCCCAGCAGGATCAGGATCGGCGACAGCATGCTGATGATCATGTGCTGGACCATGTGCACGCTGAACATGACCATGCCGTAGTCGTTGAGCGCGGTGCACATCACGAGCCCGACGGTCAGCACACCCACCACGAAGGCGACCGTCCGGCCCACCGGCCAGGCGTCGCCGCGTCGCCGCAGCCGCACGACGCCCCAGCCGTACAGGCCGAGCCCCAGGAGGCAGGCGATGAGGAAGAAGGGGTCTGCCGACCACTCGAGACCGCGTCCCAGCGTGAACGGCGGCAGATCCATGGTCATGCCGTGCCCGCTGTGATCCATCCGCCGGCTCCTGATTCGTGGGGGTTGAGCGCTGTCTGTCCGCACCCAGGGTAGAACCGCCCCCGGTCACAGCTGTGACCGGGGGCGGCTGAAGCTCACGAGCGCCCTACAGGACGCACTCCGCCTCGGTGTACCGCTCCTGCGGCACCGTCTTCAGCGTCTCCACCGCCTCCGCCAGCGACACCATCACGATGTCCGTGCCGCGCAGCGCGGTCATCCGGCCGAACTCCCCGCGGTGCACGGCCTCCACGGCGTGCCAGCCGAACCGGGTGGCCAGGACGCGGTCGTACGCGGTCGGCGTGCCGCCGCGCTGGACGTGCCCGAGGATGACCGGCCGGGCCTCCTTCCCGAGGCGCCGCTCCAGCTCCAGGGAGAGCTGGCGGGCGACACCGGCGAACCGCTCGTGACCGTAGATGTCCTTGCCGCCCTCGTCGAAGTCCATCGTCCCGGCCCTGGGCTTGGCGCCCTCCGCGGCCACGACGATCGCGAACCGCTTGCCCGCCTCGAAGCGCTCGCCGACCTTCTTCGCCAACTCCTCGATGTCGAAGGGGCGCTCGGGGACGACGATGGCGTGGGCGCCGGCCGCCATGCCGGAGTGCAGCGCGATCCAGCCGGTGTGGCGGCCCATGACCTCCACGATCAGGACGCGCTGGTGGGACTCGGCGGTGGTCTTGAGGCGGTCCAGGGCCTCGGTGGCGACGGTCACGGCCGTGTCGAAGCCGAAGGTGACGTCCGTGACCGCGATGTCGTTGTCGATGGTCTTCGGCACCCCGACGATGGGCAGGCCGTTGTCCGACAGCAGACGGGCCGCCTTGAGCGTGCCCTCGCCGCCGATCGGGATGATCGCGTCGAGCCCGAGCTCCTCGACATGGCCCCTGGCCCGCTCCACACCGTCCCGCAGGTGCTCGGGACGGACCCGGGAGGAGCCGAGGATGGTGCCGCCGCGGGCCAGGATGCCGCTGACCGCGTCGAGGTCGAGCTTGAGGTAGTCGCACTCCAGGAGGCCCTTCCAGCCGTCCCGGAAACCGATGACCTCGTCGCCGTGGTCGGCGACGGCACGGTGCACGACGGACCGGATGACGGCGTTCAGGCCGGGGCAGTCGCCGCCGGACGTGAGGACACCAATGCGCATAGCCCGAATAACCTTCTCAACGTGGGCGCGGGGACCGGACAACGCTGTCCGGCTCGATCCCCGCCACCCTAGCGGCACCAGGGGGCGGGGCCGAATCGTGCGTCCGCCTGCTGGACGGGGCCGCTCACCTGTGCGGACGGGCCGCCAGACGGGCTGGTTACGTCAGGCCGACAGGCAGGTGTACGAGGAGGTCACGCAGGTTGCCGCGCCGCTGTGTCCACGCAGGCTGCTGCGCAGCCGTGTTTACGCAGGCTGCTGCGCAGCCGCGATGCGCTCGTTGCGCAGCGCCTCGTACCAGCGGTCGTCGATCGGCGGCAGGGCGTTGACGTCGAGCGCCAGCTTCAGCAGCAGGTCCGCGATCTGCGGGTTGCGGGCCAGGACGGGCCCGTGCATGTACGTGCCGAAGACGGTGTCGTTGTACGCGCCCTCCGTGCCGTCCCCGGTGCCGTTGCCCTTGCCCAGGCGGACCTGGGCGAAGGGGCGGGCCGTGGGCCCGAGGTGGGTGACGCCCTGGTGGTTCTCGAAGCCGGTCAGCGGGGGCAGGCCGAGGCGCGGGTCGATGTCCGCGAGGACGTCTCCGACGCACCGCTCGCCCTCGCCGCGCACCGACACCACGTCGAGCAGGCCGAGGCCCGGCTCGCGCTGGCCGAGGTCGTTGATGAACTCGTGGCCGAGGATCTGGTAGCCGGCGCAGACGGAGAAGACGATCGCGCCGTTCTCCACGGCCTTGTGCAGGCCGCCGTCGCGGCGCAGCCGCTCCGCCGCGAGCCGCTGCGGCCGGTCCTCGCCGCCGCCGATCAGGTAGATGTCGCCGGAGGTCGGGATCGGCTGGTCGCTGCGCACGTCGAGCCGGGCCACGTCCAGGCCGCGCTGCCGGGCCCGGCGCTCCACGACGAGGGCGTTGCCCTGGTCGCCGTAGGTGCTCAGCAGGTCCGGGTAGATCCACACCAGACGCAGGCTGTTGTCGCTCATGAAGTGATCGTCCTTCGTGGTCAGTTGCCGACGCGGCGGCGCAGGTCCTGGAACGCGGTGTAGTTCGCGATGACCTCGATCCGGCCCGGCGGGGCCGTCTGCACGGCCTGGTCGAGGTTCTCGCAGACCTGGAAGTGCTGGTTCGCGACCTCCAGACGCACGGCGAGGTCCAGCTTCCGGTCGCCGATCACGAAGAGGGGGTGGCCGGTCAGGCGGGTGTAGTCGACATCCCACAGCCAGGACGTGTCGGTGCCGTCGGCGCTGCGCGCGTTCACGGAGAGGATCACCGGGGTGGGCGGCGGGTCGATCAGGGAGAACGTCTCGAGCCAGCCGGCCGGGTTCTTCGCCAGCAGCAGGCGCAGGTCGCGGCCCTGGAACTGGACGACGTCGTAGCGCCCGGCGACCGCCTGCACCTGGTACATCCGCTCCAGGGCGACCTGCGGCGGGACCCCGAACACGGCGGCGACGGCCGCGGAGGAGGCGGCGTTGGCCTTGTTGGCGCGGCCCGGCAGCTGGAGGTGGATCGGCCAGGCCGAGCCGTGCGGGTCGAGCACGTGGTCGCCGGACAGCGCCCAGCTCGGGGTGGGGCGGCGGAAGCCGCACTCGCCGCAGTACCAGTCGTTGCCCGGGCGCTGCATCACACCGCCGCAGGACGGGCAGGACCAGGCGTCGTCCTTCCACATCTGCCCGGCGGCGACCCAGATCACGTTGGGGCAGGAGGACGCGGCCCACACCACCAGCGGGTCGTCGCAGTTGGCGACGATGACGGCCTTGGAGCCGGCCAGGCCCTCACGCCAGTTCTCCGCGAGCATGCGGGTCTCGGCGGCGCGGTCCAGCTGGTCGCGGGAGAGGTTGAGCAGCGCGATGCACTTCGGGTCGGTGTCCCGGGCGACGCCCGCGAGGTACTTCTCGTCGACCTCGATCACGCCGAACTTCGCGTCCGAGCCGCCCGCGAGCGCCGAGGTGATGCCGGCGGGCATGTTGGCGCCGAGCGCGTTGGAGACGACCGGCCCTGCGGCCCGCAGGGCCTCGGCGATGAGCCGGGTGGTTGTGGTCTTGCCGTTGGTCGCCGAGACCAGGATCACGTCCAGGTTCTGGGCGAGCCGCCCGAGCAGGTCGGGGTCGAGCTTGAGGGCCACCCGACCGCCGATCACCGAACCGCTGCCGCGCCCCGCGGCGCGCGATGCCGCTGCGACCGCCTTGCCCGCGGTCACGGCCAGCTTGGCCCGCGGCGTGAGCGGGTCCGAGTTGCCTGCCATCAGTTCTCGATCCTCCTTGCGTACGCGCCGCGCCTTAAGCCATCCGGCAACGTGGTGTGGACCTCAGCCTATCGAGATCCATTCGCACTCCCGACTCCCGTTACCACTACGGCGCCCGCGCGCCCTTCGCGCGTCCGGTAGGACCGTACCCTTGCCGCCATGCGACACGGCTCGATCCCGGGCGCCCGCGGGCGCGTCCGGCCCCTGACCCTGCTCGGCGACGCGGTGCTGCACGAGCCGTGCCGGGAGGTCACCGACTTCGGCCCCGAACTGGCGGCACTCGTGGAGGACTTGTTCGCCACGATGTACGCGGCGCGGGGGGTGGGCCTGGCCGCCAACCAGATCGGCGAGCCGGTGCGGGTGTTCGTGTACGACTGCCCGGACGACGAGGACGTACGTCACCTGGGCCATGTGGTGAACCCACGGCTGGTGCAGGCCGACGGCGTGGTGGTCCGCGGCCCCGAGGGCTGCCTGTCCCTGCCGGGGCTGGAGGCCGGGACGGAGCGGTACGACCAGGCGGTCGTCGAGGGCTGCACGGTGACCGGGGAGCCGGTCACCGTGCACGGCACGGGGTTCTTCGCCAGGTGCCTGCAGCACGAGTACGGCCATCTGGAGGGACGCCTGTATGTGGATCACCTCACGGGGTGGCGCAGGCGCAAGGTGCTGAGGCAAGCGGCGAAGGCTCCCTGGAGCCGCCGGGGCTAGGGCCTGTCTGACAATTCGCGTCGCGGGCCCGGCGGGAATGGTCTGACAGGTGCTAGAATCCCGGGCCGCCCATCCTGTCCCCCGCAGCCGCGAGCCGTCCCCACAACAGGTCGGCCAGACTCCGCACCAACTCCGCCCGGGAACACGGCCGTTCGCCCAGCCACCAGTCACCCGCCGCATGCATCATGCCGACGATCCCGTGCCCCCACACCCGCGCCAGCTGCTGGCTGTCCGGGCCGAGGTCCAGCCGCTCCTCGATGACCTGGGCGAGCTCCTCGCCCATACGGCGCAGCAGCGGGGCCGAGTGCTTGCCGACGTCGAAGCCCTGGTCGCTCTGCGAGCCCTCCGCCGGATGCATCAGGAACCGGTACACCTGGGGACGTGCCTCGATCGCCGCGAGGTAGGTGTCCAGTGTGGACTCGACCCGCTCGCGCCGGTCCGCCGGCGCGTCCAGCGCCGCCCGCAGCGAATCGAGCAGGGCGTCGGTGTGCCGCTTGGCGAGAGCGGCGTACAGACCCCCCTTGTCACCGAAGTGACGGTAGAGGATCGGCTTGGTGATGCCGGCCTCCGCGGCGATGGCGTTCATCGAGGCCTGCGGGCCGTCGCGCAGCACCACTCGGTCGGCGGCCTCCAACAGCTCGCGCCGTCGGCGGTCGGCGGACCGCTGCTGATCGGTCCGCTGTGTGGTGTCCATGAGCTCTCCCCACCCGTGCTGGTTCGGTGACGCCTGCGCAAACTAGCACCGACTATGCCTCGGACATCGAACGGGCTGCCGACCGGTCATCAGGAGTTGACTTTTCCTACCCGTCGGTAACAGACTCGGGTTACCGCAAGTAACACGCATGTGCGCCGCTGGAGGGGACATGGCCGAGTTCACCATGGAGCTCAACGATGAACAGAAGGAGGTCCGGGACTGGCTCCATGGCTTCGCCGCCGACGTGATCCGCCCGGCGGCCGCCGAATGGGACGAGCGTGAGGAGACTCCCTGGCCGGTCATCCAGGAGGCCGCGAAGGTCGGCATCTACTCCCTCGACTTCTACGCCCAGCAGTACTTCGACCCCACCGGCCTCGGCATCCCCATGGCCATGGAGGAGCTGTTCTGGGGCGACGCCGGCATCGCCCTGTCCATCGTGGGCACCGGCCTGGCCGCCGTCGGCGTCCTCGCCAACGGCACCGAGGAGCAGATCGGCACCTGGATCCCCCAGATGTACGGCGACGCCAATGACGTCAAGGTCGCCGCCTTCTGCTCCTCCGAGCCCGACGCCGGCTCCGACGTGGCCTCCATGCGCACGCGTGCCGTGTACGACGAGGCCAAGGACGAGTGGGTGATCAACGGCACGAAGACCTGGGCGACCAACGGCGGCATCGCCAACGTCCACGTCGTCGTCGCCGTGGTCGACCCGGAACTCGGCTCCAAGGGCCACGCCTCCTTCATCATCCCGCCGAACACGCCGGGGCTGTCGCAGGGCCAGAAGTTCAAGAAGCACGGTATCCGCGCCTCGCACACCGCCGAGGTGATCCTGGACAACGTGCGGGTTCCCGGCTCCTGCCTGCTCGGCGGCAAGGAGAAGCTGGACGAGCGCCTCGCCCGGGCCCGCGAGAAGGCGAAGAAGGGCGGCGAGCGGGTCAAGAACGCGGCGATGGCCACGTTCGAGGCCTCCCGGCCGGCGGTCGGCGCGATGGCGGTGGGCACCGCCCGGGCCGCCTACGAGGTCGCCCTCGACTACGCCAGGACCCGCGAGCAGTTCGGCCGCCCGATCATCGACAACCAGGGCGTCGCCTTCCAGCTCGCGGACATGCGCACGCAGATCGACGCCGCCCGCCTGCTGGTGTGGCGCGCCTCGTGGATGGCGATCAACGGCAAGCCGTTCACGGCGGCCGAGGGGTCGATGTCGAAGCTGTTCGCCAGCGAGACCGCCAAGAAGGTCACCGCCCAGGCGATCCAGATCCTGGGCGGCAACGGCTACACCCGGGAGTACCCGGTCGAGCGCATGCACCGCGACGCCGCGATCTACACGATCTTTGAGGGCACGAGCGAGATCCAGCGGCTGGTGATCTCCCGGACGATCTCGGGGATGCCGATTCGTTAACGATGCCGGAGCGGCGTCAGCTGCTCGATGTCGTACCTCGCCCGCAATTCCTCGATCGCCGCGTGGTCCGGCGGGCCCCCGTTGCCCAGGATCTCCAGCAACTCCTCGAAGTACCGCTCGTGATGCGGTGGCGGGGACGCCTGGAAGAACATCCTTGCCGGGGTGTCCGTCGGGTTCGCGAACGCGTGGGGGCAGCCGGGCGGGACGACGATGATCGTGCCGGGTGTCGCCCGCACCACCCGGTTGCCCGAACCGGATTCCCAGCTCTGCCAGTTGTCCGGGGTCCGGACGCGCGGCTCGAAGGCGAGCACGTCCAGCTCGCCTTCGAGCACGTAGAACAACTCCTCGCTGCGCGTGTGGACATGGGCGCCGACGTCGAAGCCCGGCGGGACCTGCACCTCGAAGGTGGAGGCCATCCGCGAGTGCGAGCCGGTCACCTTGAACGTCACGCGCTGGGCGGGTGTCTCGACGACGCGGCCGTGGCCCGGCGGCACGTGCAGTCCCTCGGCCGCGGTCGTCGGAGACTCATTGGTTGCCGTCATCGCAGGCTCACCACGTCACGGGCAGGGCCTCGGGCCGGCGGATCAGCACGCCCTTTCTGAAGGGCACCTCACCCGGCGGCACCGCGAGCTTCAACCCCGGCACGCGGTCCAGCAGCGCGTCGACCAGCAGCTGCGACTCCAGCCTGGCCAGCTGCCCGCCGGGGCAGTCGTGCGGGCCGAAGCCGAACGACACACGCGGGTTCGGGCTGCGCGAGAAGTCGATCGTCTCGGGGTCCGGGAAGACGTCCGGGTCCCGGTTGGCGGCCAGGTACGACACGTAGACCGTCTCGCCCGCCCGGATCCGCACGCCCTTGATCTCCACGTCGTCCATGGCGATCCGGGACAGGCCGACCGCGTTGCGGTGCGGGATGTAGCGCAGCAGCTCGTCGATGGCCTGGGGGCGGATCTCCGGCTCCTCCCGCAGCCGTTCGGCCAGCTCCGGGCGGGTCAGCAGGATGTAGAACATCTGCCCGCTGTTGTTGGTGACCGCCTCGCCGCCGATCTGGAGGAGCACCGCGAGCCCGACGGCCTCCTCCAGCGTGATCTCGCCGCGGCCCACGCCGGCACCGAGCAGCGAGGTGACGTCCTCGTCCGTGCTGCCCTCGCGCGAGCCGATGAGACCGGCCAAGTACGCGCCCATCTCGTCCTTGGCCTTCTCACTGACCGTGGCGCCGTGCGCGGAGGACAGGATCAGCTGGGTCCAGGCGTGCATCCTCTGCCGGTCGGCGGCCGGCACGCCCATCAGCTCGCAGATCACCGCGATCGGGAAGGGGCTCAGCACCGCCGCGGTGAGGTCGGCGGGCGGACCGTCCTGGAGGAGTTCGTCGACCAGTTCGTCCAGTATCCGCCGGGAGTTCTCCCGCACCCGCTCGACGCCGCGCGCCGTGAACGCGGCGGCGACCGAGCGGCGCAGCCGGGTGTGGTCGGGCGGGTCCAGGAAGCCGACCGCGCCGCGGGTCGGGATGAAGTGCGGGGCGAGCCTGGTGGCCTGCCCGTCCATCACCGCCTCGCGGCTGAAGCGGGGGTCGTTGGTCACCATGCGCACGTCGTCGTAGCGGGTGACCAGCCAGGCCCAGCCCTCGCCTTTGGGCAGCTCGACGCGGGTGACCGGGCCCTCTTCCATCAGCTCCGTCAGGACCGGGTCGAAGTCCACGCCGGTCAGGTCGAGCACCGGCCACTGCCGGACCGGGCACAGGGTCTCGGTGAGCGTCTCCTCGGTCATGCCGCCCCTCCGTCCGCACAGTGCCAGCGGCCGAGGGACATTTCCGCGGTGATGCCGGGACCGAACCCGGCGAGCAGCCCGCGCGCCCGGTGCTCGGCGCCGCCCTCGTCGAACAGCCGGCGCAGCGCGTCCAGAACGACGGCGCTGGCGATGTTGCCGTACTCGGTGAGCGTGGCCCGGCTGAACCGGAACGCGTGCGGCTCGACCTGCAGGAACTTGCTGAGGTCGTCCAGGATGCGGGGCCCGCCCGCGTGGATGATGTAGAAGTCCAGGTCGGACGCGTCCCAGCCGTGCACGCCGGCGAGGTCCTGCAGGGCCGGCGCGAGCGGCTCCATCGTGGCGGGCACCCGCTTGTCCAGCAGGAAGTGGAAGCCCGTCTCCCGGACGTCGTACATGATCCACTCTTCGGTCTTGGGGATCAGGTACGAGCCGTTGCGCTCGAGTTTGACGCCGGTGCCGCCCGTGCCGCGGACCACGGCGGCGGCGATGCCGTCGCCGAACAGGCCGTTGGAGAGCAGGGAGCCGATGCCGATGTCGGTGGGCTGGTAGCACAGCGAGCAGAACTCGCAGGCCACGATGAGCGCGTTGCCGTCCGGGTAGGCCGTGCAGAAGTCGTGGGCCCGGTTGATCGCCGCTCCGCCGGCCGCACAGCCCAGCTGGGCTATGGGTATCTGACGGGTGGTGCTGTCGAAGGCCATCTCGTTGATCAGCCACGCCGTGAGCGAGGGCATCATGAAGCCCGTGCACGAGACGTAGATGATCACATCGATGTCCGTGGTCAGGAGCTCGGCGTCGTCGAGCGCGCGCTGGATCACCGCGGGGACCCGGGCCTTCGCCTCGGCCTCGTAGGTCTTGTTGCGTGCCTCGAAGCCCGGGTGCTTGAGGGTCTCCTCGATGGGCTGCACGATGTGCCGGGTACGCACGCCGGTGTTCTCGATCAGCCGGAGGGCCAGCGGGAGTTGCGGGTGGTCCGCGTGGCGGGAGCGCGCGAGCTCCAGCGTTTCCTCCATCGTGATCACGTGCTCTGGAACGGACACCGAAGGTCTGCACAAAGTCGCCATGAGCCGTGCCTGCTTTCGCCTTCCGGAAGGCCGGTAGCCCCCCGGTCAGAGGGTGCGCACCCAGAAGGGGCGCACCACCCACGATCACCCGGGAGGGCGATGATCTCTCGCGGGACTACTCCAAATCGGGGACAACGGGTAGGGGCCGGACAGCACCCGCACCACCGATCCGACGGAGGACGCGACCCCCACGGCGAGGGAACTGCTGGAGACGACCACCGGAAAATTCGTGCCGGAACCGCAGGCCAACCGGCTTCTGCCGCTGGTCGCACGGGGTGCGGCGAGCCGTAACACGCTCGCCGCGCTCGCCCTCGAGCAGCGGTGGATGATCGCCGCCGACCGGCGCTCCTTCCTGCACCTGGCGGAACGCGCGGACGGCCGGCCGGAGACCGCCGCGTTCTTCGCCGCGCTCGCCGAGGGCGAGGCGCTGGCGGGACAGCGGCTGGAGGCATTCGCCGCGGCGTGCGGCGTGGACGAGGCGCGGACGGCCGCGTACGAGCCGCTGGCCGGCTGCCAGGCCTACCCCGCCCACGTCGCCTGGCTCGCCCTCAACGGCTCACCGGCCGACGTGGTCCTCGCGCTGAGCGCCAACTTCGCCGCGTGGGGCGGCTACTGCGCGACCATCGCCGAGGCCCTGCGCCGCCACTACGGCTTCGCCGACGCGGCCTGCGGCTTCTTCGACTTCTTCGCCGAGCCCGCGCCCGAACTGGAGCACAAGGCGATCGCGGCCGTACAGGAGGGCCTGGACGCCGGGCACGTGGACGAGGCCCTCGTGCACCGCCACGGACGTCTGCTGCAGAGCTACGAGTCGATGTTCTGGCAGACCCTGTGGGCGCTGGACCAGGAGACCCCCCAGGGGCGCGGGGAACTGCGCGAGCAACCACTTACGGCCCGCAGACGGCAGCACGGCACCTCCTGCGGCGCGGCCCTACCCGGTCGTCCCACTGCTGTGCGCGATGCAGGCCACGTCGATGCGGTCGGCCAGCTTGGCCAGTTCAATGGTCAGGGCCGCGACGGTGTCCTCGTCGAGGCCCTCCTGGCCAACCTCCACCAGCCGCAGCCACCGGCCGCCCACCGTGCGCAGCAGCTTGCTGACGTCGGCGGCCGCCACCTGCAACGTGCCGCGGTCGTCGACGATCAGAGGCAGAGTCACTTCGCGGTTCACAAAGGGGATCGTAGCCGCGGAAGCCTCACGCTCCGTGCCATACGGTGGTGATGTTGCAGAACTCGCGGATTCCGTGCCCGGACAGCTCACGCCCGTAGCCCGACCGCTTGACCCCGCCGAACGGGAACCCCGGGTGGGAGGCCGTCATCCCGTTGACGTACACGCCGCCCGCCTCCAGGTCCCGGACGAACCGGTCGACCTCGTTCTCGTCGCGCGTCCACACGTTCGAACTCAGTCCGAACGGCGAGTCGTTGGCGATGAGCACCGCCTCGTCCAGATCGGCCGCCCGGTACAGCGTGGCGACCGGCCCGAAGGCCTCCTCGCGGTGGATGCGCATCTCGCGGGTGATGCCCGTGAGGACGGTCGGCGGGTAGTACCAACCGGGCCAGTCGGGCCGCTCCCCGCCGCACAGCACGGCCGCGCCGCTGCGCCTGGCGTCGTCGACCAGCTCCTCCAGGTCGGCCCGCCCCCGCTCGCTGGAGAGCGGCCCGACCTCCGTGTCCTCCTGCGTGGGGTCGCCGACCTTCAGCGCCTTCATGCTCTGCACGAAACGCTCGGCGAAGGCGTCGTACACGTCCGTGTGCACGATGAACCGCTTGGCGGCGATGCACGACTGCCCGTTGTTCTGCACCCGCGCGATCACCGCGACCCGGGCGGCCCGGTCGATGTCGGCGGAGGGCATCACGACGAACGGGTCGCTGCCGCCCAGCTCCAGCACCGTCTTCTTGACCATCTCCCCGGCGGTGGAGGCGACCGCCCGCCCCGCGGGCTCGCTGCCGGTGAGCGTGGCCGCCTTCACGCGCTCGTCGCGCAGGATGCCGTCGACCGCCCCGGAGCCGATCAGCAGGGTCTGGAAGCAGCCCTCGGTGAAGCCCGCCCGGTGGAACAGGTCCTCCAGGTACAGGGCGGTCTGCGGCACGTTGGAGGCGTGCTTGAGCAGGCCGACGTTGCCCGCCATCAGCGCGGGCGCCGCGAAGCGGATCACCTGCCACAGCGGGAAGTTCCAGGGCATCACCGCGAGCACCGGGCCGAGCGGCCGGTAGCGCACGCGGACCCGGGAGGCGCCGGAATCCTTCACGTCGTACTCCGCGGGCTCCTCGTCGGCGAGCAGCTCCTCGGCGTGCTCCGCGTACCAGCGCATCGCCTTGGCGCACTTCGTGGCCTCCGCGCGGGCCTGCTTGACCGGCTTGCCCATCTCGGTGGTCATGACACGGCCGATCTCCTGCTGGTCCTCGTCGAGGAGGTCGGCGGCCTTGTTCATCCGGCGGGCGCGCTCGGCGAACGTCGTCGTCCGGTACGTGCGGAACGTGGCCTCCGCGAGCTGGAGCCGGCGCTCGATCTCCTCCTCGCCCATGGCCTCGTACGTCTTGAGCGTCTCGCCGTTCGCCGGGTTCACCGTTGCGATGGGCATGACCGCCTCCCTCGGAGCGGGCTGTGATACGACCTTCCCGCGCCACGGTGGCGACCGCAACGCGTGAGCGTCTCGTCAGAGCGAGTGCTCCGCCAGCCGGTCGAGAAACGCCGCCTGCGCCTGGATGATCACCTCACGGGCCCGGTCGAGGCCGAACCACTCCACGCGGTCGAGCTCCGGGAACTCCTGCGTCCGCCCCGACCCCGGCGGCCACTCCATCCGGAACGTGCCGGGGTTGATCGTCGCCGGGTCGAGGTCGGCCTCGACCGCCCACGCCGTGACGATCTTGCCGTTGGTCTGCCGGACCTCGCCGAGCGGCACGGCCTCGCCGTCGGGCGGGGGAAGTCCCAGCTCCTCCTGGAACTCGCGGCGGGCGGCCTCCCAGGCGGTTTCGCGGGGCTCGTACTCGCCCTTCGGTACGGTCCAGGCTCCCGCGTCCCGCT
The DNA here is from genome assembly GCF_040608235.1 of Streptomyces sp. NPDC005202. Lineage (NCBI taxonomy): Bacteria > Bacillati > Actinomycetota > Actinomycetes > Kitasatosporales > Streptomycetaceae > Streptomyces > Streptomyces sp. NPDC005202. The sequence goes on from NZ_JBEXHW010000015.1 coordinate 132,896, forward strand.
GGGCGAAGAAGGGGCCGCCCATGTGGCCGAGGAGCACCTCCAGGCCGTGGTTGCTGCGCCGGAAGAGCAGCAGGCCCGCGCTCCGCCTCTGCCGCTTGTCGCTCATGGCTTCACCTCCGGGTGCGCGGCCAGCAGCGTCTCCACCGTGTCGGCCTCCTCCGGGCGTTTGTCCTCGCGGTAACGCACGACCCGGGCGAAGCGGAGGGTGACGCCGGCCGGGTAGCGCGACGACTTCTGCAGGCCGTCGTAGGCGATCTCGACGACAAGTTCGGGGCGAACGGTCACCACCCAGCCGTTGTCCTCCACGGACAGCTCCTGGAGGCGCTCGGTCTGCCAGGCCAGCATCGCGTCGGTCATGCCCTTGAAGGTCTTGCCGAGCATGGCGAAGCCGCCGTCAGCGGTGCGGGCCCCCAGGTGCAGGTTGGAGAGCTTGCCGGTGCGGCGGCCGTGGCCCCACTCGGCGGCCAGGACGACGAGGTCGAGGGTGTGCACGGGCTTGACCTTCAGCCAGGAGGCGCCGCGCCGGCCCGCGCTGTAAGGGGCCTCGAGGGCCTTGACGACGACGCCCTCGTGGCCGCGCTTCAGCGTGTCGGCGAGGAACCGCTCGGCCCCGGCGACCTCGTCCGGCCCGGCCACCAGCGCGCGGCGCACTCGCATCGGCTCGGGGACCAGCCGGGCCAGCTCGGCGTGCCGCTCGGTGAACGGCAGGTCCAGCAGGTCGTGATCGTCGACCGACAGGGCGTCGAAGAAGACGGGGGAGACGGGGACCGCCTCGGCGGCGGTGGCCACGTCCACGCGCGAGCCGACACGCCCGGCGATCTCCTGGAAGGAGCGCGGGCGCCCGTCCGCGCCGAAGGAGATGACCTCGCCGTCCAGGACGAACCGTTCACCGTTCATCTCCAGGGCGGCCGAGGTGAGTTCGGGCAGGCGGTCGGTGATGTCGTCCAGGGTGCGCGTGTAGATCCGCACGGCGTCGCCGTCCCGGTGGACCTGCACCCGGATGCCGTCCAGCTTCTCCTCCACCGCGCACGCCCCGAGCCTGTCGACCGCCTCGGTCACCGAGGAGGCGCTGTGCGCCAGCATCGGCAGGACCGGGCGGCCGACGGTGAGCCGGAAGCGGTCCAGCGCCGGCGGGCCGTCCGTGAGCAGGGCCTGAGCCACCGTCTGCAGCGACCCGGCCAGCATCACCGCCCGCCGCACGTCCGCCGGGGGCCCGCCGGTCGCCGCGGCCAGGCCCTCCACGGCGATGGCGTCCAGGGCGCCCTGCCGGACCTCGCCAGTGAGCAGGCCGAGCAGGAACCGTTGCTCGTCCTCGGTGGCCGCGCCCATCAACTCACCGACGATCCGTGCCCGTTCGGCCTGCGATCCGGCGCCGGAGACCTTGCCGAGCTCGGTGAGCCGGGCGTCCACCTCGCGCACTGTGAGCGAGGGCTCGACGGCCGGGGCGACACGGCGGCCGAGCACCTTCCAGCCGACGCCGAGCCGCCCCTGCGGCAGCCGCCCCGCCAGATACGGAATGACGATCGGCACGTCGTCCGCCTCGGCGTCCCGGAACAGCTCCGCGAGCAGAGCGATCTTCCGGGACCGCGCCGAGGTCGCGGCGACCTCCTGGGACACCTGGGCCAGCCGGGCTAGCAGCATGCAGCCATGGTGCAACGGAGGACGGCGGTCTACACCCGGGCGGCGGCGCCGGGCTCGGCGCTCGCCGCCCCGACGGCCGCGTCCAGATCGGCGAAGAGCAGGTCGCCGTTGATCGCCGCCCCGGCGCGGTAGCCGCGGCTCGCCGCGTTCACGACCTGCTCCGCGAAACCGGCGGCGTTGCCCGCCGCCCACACGCCCGGCACGGTCGTCAGGCCCCGCTCGTCGACCACGGGGTACCTGCCGAACGGCGTCTCGCGCAGCTCGGCGCCCAGCTGCGCGAGCAGGTCGGTCTACGGCACGGCGCGCAGCGCCACGAACAGCACCTCGCGGTCGTACGTCGTTCCGTCCGCGAGCCCGACCCCGGTGAGCCGGTCGTCGTCGACGACCAGTCCCGCCACCTCGCCCGGCACCACGTCGACCCCGGCCGCGTCCAGCCTGCGCAGGTCGTCGTCGGACAGCTCCTCCTCGGCGACCTCGTGCAGGAAGAAGGTCACGTCCTTGGACCACTGGGTCACCATCAGCGCCTGGTGCACGCTCATCGGGGTGGCGGCGAGCACGCCGAAGGCCTGGTCGCGGACCTCCCAGCCGTGGCAGTACGGGCAGTGCAGCACATCCCGGCCGAAGCGCTCGGCGACACCCGGGACCGCGGGCAGCTCGTCCTTCAGCCCGGTGGCGACGACGATCCGCCGGGCGTGCACGGTTCGCCCGCCCGCCAACGTCACGGTGAACTCCCCGTCCGTGCTCCGGACGGCGTGCACGGCCCGGTCCCGGACCAGCTCGACGCCGTACCGGGCGATCTCCTCGTGGCCGACGGCGAGGAACTCGGCGGGCGGCATGCCGTCCCGCGACAGAAAGCCCTGCATGTGCGCGGCGGGCGCGTTCCGCGGCTCCCCCGCCTCGACGACCAGCGTGCGACGCCGGGCCCGGCCGAGGACCAGCGCGGCCGACAGCCCGGCCGAGGACCAGCGCGGCCGACAGCCCGGCCGCACCGCCGCCGACGACGACGGCCTCGTACTTCTCGGTCATGGTGACCACCTCCACCGAGAAGGTCGCCCGCCCGGTGCCGGATTGACAAACATCTTTGCCGAATCTGCAATACGGGCATGAGTACCGACGACGTTCTGGCGGACGTGGGCCCGAGGCTGCGGCGGATCCGGAAGGAGCGGGAGGTGACCCTGGCCGCCCTGTCCGAGGCGACCGGCATCTCCGTCAGCACCCTCTCGCGCCTGGAGTCGGGCCTGCGCAAACCCAGCCTCGAACTGCTGCTGCCGATCGCACAGGCCCACCAGGTGCCCCTGGACGAACTGGTCGGCGCCCCGCCGGTTGGGGACCCTCGGGTGCGCGCCAAGCCGATCGTGCGGCACGGCCGTACCCACTGGCCGCTGACCCGGCAGCCCGGAGGCCTGCAGGCCTTCAAGGTGCTGGAGCCACAGCGCCGGCTCGAGCCGGACCCGCGCGCGCACGAGGGCTACGAGTGGCTGTACGTGCTGTCCGGGCGGCTGCGGCTGGTGCTGGGCCGGCACGATGTGGTGCTGACCGCGGGAGAGGCGGCCGAGTTCGACACCCGGGTGCCGCACTGGTTCGGGTCGACGGGGGAGGGACCCGTGGAGTTCCTGAGCCTGTTCGGGCCGCAGGGCGAGCGGATGCACGTACGAGCGCGGCCCAGGCGTGTGTGACGTGCGGCGGGGCTCGGGCGGGCGGCGGGGCCGGGGCGTGCGGCGGGGCCGGGACGGGGGCGGCCCAGGCGTGTGTGACGTGGGGCGAGGCTCGGGCGTGCGGCGGGGCCGGGGCGTGCGGCGGGGCCGGGACGGGGGCGGCCCAGGCGTGCGTGACGTGGGGCGAGGCTCGGGCGGGCGGCGGGGCCGGGGCGG